>JALZKD010000110.1 GCA_030859405.1 Actinomycetota bacterium
CGGGAGGTCCAGAGCCGCCACGTCGGCTTCGTTCTCCACCAGGCGCACGGCGTCGGGAGCCACGGCCATGGTGCCCACCGCCTCGTCGTGGCCCTCGTGGCCCACGTACACCACGTTGTAGCCCTTGCCCGAGCGGACCTTGACCTCGTGGTGGACCTTGGTCACCAGGGGGCACACGGCGTCGACCACCAGGCCCCCGTTGTCGCGGGCCGCAGCCACCACCTCGGGAGAGGAGCCGTGGGCGCTCAGCATGAGGGGGGCGCCCTCGGGTACCTCGGCGACGTCGTCGACGAACACCACGCCCAGGCGTCGGAAGCGATCCACCACCACCTGGTTGTGCACGATCTGGTGGTAGCAGTACACGGGCGGCTCGAAGACGCGGACCATCCAGGCCAGGGCCTTGATGGCCATCTCCACTCCGGCGCAGAAGCCCCGCGGCGAAGCCAGGAGTACACGTTCGACGGGCACCCTCCCAGGCTACCGGTGCCGACGACCAGGCCGATCAGAGGGTCCGGTGAGGGTAGACAAGGACGGTGGACGAGGCTCGGGTCGTCGTGGCCCGTCGGCTGCTGGAGCAGTCGGTCCATTGCCAGAGGCTGGGCTCGGCCCTGTACGCCCACCTGCTGGCTCGGGCGGCTGCCGATGTGGAGAGGGGCGGCCCGGCCTGGGAGGTGCTGGCCGGTCATGAGGACGACGCCGAGGGCTCGGCCCTGGCCCTACGCTTCCTGGGTGCCGTGCACCGTGTGGTGCTGGAGGGCCGGGCGCCGGCGCTCGGACGCCACTACCCGTCGGCGGGAGGTTCTTCCGGCGCCGCCGACGCCTGGCCCGCCTTGGCGGCTGCGCTGGTGGAGCATCGTGATGACCTGCGCCGCCGCGTCGAGGACCCGGTGCAGACCAATGACGTGGGCCGCTCGGCAGCACTGGTGGGCGGATTCCTCCTCGTGGCGTCCGCAACCGGCCTGCCCCTGCGCCTCCTCGAGCTCGGTACCAGCGCCGGCCTCAACCTGCGCTTCGACTGCTACCGCTACGAAGGGGGCGACCAGGGCTTCGGCGACCGCGCCTCGCCGGTGCGGTTCAGCGACGTGTTCATCGAGCCGTACCCGCCGTTCGCCACCCCGGCCCAGGTGGTGGAGCGGGCGGGTTGCGACCCCCGGCCCATCGACCCGACCTCGGAGGAGGGACGCAAGACCCTCCTCGCCTATACGTGGCCCGACCAGGTGGGGCGGCTGCGCCAGCTCGACGCTGCCATCGAGGTGGCCCGCCGCGTGCCCGTCTCCTTGACGAAGGCGAGCGCGGCCGCCTGGCTGGAAGACGGGCTCGATCGCCCCGTGCCGGGCGTGGCCACGGTGGTGTTCCACTCCATCGTCATGCAGTACCTGGGCGACCACGAGCGTCAGCGGATCGACGAGCTCGTGGCGGAGGCGGGGTCGGCGTCGAGGTCGAGCGCGCCGCTGGCCCGCCTGGCCATGGAACCGAGGGGTGAGCTGGCCGACGTGCGCCTGTGCCTCTGGCCGGGCGGCGAGGAACGGCTGGTGGCCCGGGCCGGCTACCACGGGCGGCCTGTGCATTGGCACGGGTAGGCCAGCAGGACCCGTCGCCTATCCTTGTGACGTGTCGCTGCCCCACTCGGCCCTGAGGAACTACCGGGCATGTTCGTCTCCCTGTCGGCGCTTCCCTAAGAGGTCTTTCGCCTTCGGCGAACATGTCCGGTAGTTCCCCCGGGCAGGGTGCCCGAGTGGTGGCCGTGGTCGACGGGTCACCGGCCGCCCGGGCCGGCCTGCGGCCAGGTGACGAGATCGTCGCCATGGCCGGCCAGGTTCCCCGTGACGTCATCCAGTTCCGCCTCCTCGCCGACGAGGCCGACCTCGAGCTCGAGGTGGGCCGCGGCGGGCTGCAGGTGACGGTGGAGGTCGACAAGGACGCCGGCGAGCCCCTTGGCGCCGAGATCGAGTCGGCCCTGTTCGACCAGGTCCGCACGTGCGACAACCACTGCGAGTTCTGCTTCATCTACCAGCTGCCGCCGGGCATGAGGAAGTCCCTGTCCTTGAAGGACGACGACTATCGCCTCTCCTTTCTGTACGGGAACTTCACCACCCTCACCCGCTTCACCGAGCTCGACCTGGAGCGCGTGGTGACCGAGCACCTGAGCCCGCTGTACGTAAGCGTGCACGCCACCGATCCCGACGTGCGCTCGCGCATGCTGCGCAACCGCCGTGGAGCCACCAGCCTGCGCTGGCTGCGGGCCCTACTCGACCATGGGGTGGAAGTCCACGGTCAGGTGGTCGTCTGCCCCGGCGTGAACGACGGCGCCGTGCTGCACGACACGCTGGCCGGCGTGCTCGACCAGTATCCCGAGCTGGCCTCGGTGGCGGTGGTGCCGCTCGGGGTCAGCCGCTACTCGAGCGAGGCGGCCATGCGCCCCCATACCCAAGCCGAGGCGGCTGCGGTGGTGGACTGCGTGGAGGAATGGCAGCCGGCCTTCCTGGCGGCGCTGGGGCGGCGGGTTGCCCATGCCGCTGACGAGTACTACCTCCTGGCCGCCCGGCCCTTCCCGGCCGCCGAGACCTACGACGGCTTCCCCATGCACGAGGACGGCATCGGCATGGCCCGGGCCTTCGAGGCCGCCCTGCTCGGGGAAAGCGAGCGCTCGATCGCTGTGCGCTCGGGCTTCTTCGCATGGGTCGACGCCGCACCCGCCGAGGGCTACCGGGCGCCGCGTGCCACGGGCCCCGTCACGGGTTCGGTCACCGGTTCGGTCGAACTGCGACCTTCGGCTTCGGCTTCGGCTTCGGCGCCGGTGGCCATCCTCACCGGGGAGTACGGCGCCCGAGTGCTGCGCCCCCTACTCGAGCGCCTGGGCCAGGACGACGTGCGCATCCTGTCCGTCCCCAACCGCTTCTTCGGGGGCAACATCGGCGTGGCCGGGCTGCTGGTGGGCGAGGACCTGGCCCGGGCTCTTGTCGACCAGCCCGAGGGCCACCGCTACCTGCTGCCCGACGTCTGCCTGTCCAAAGGGGTGTTCCTCGATGGTCTGAAGGTGGCCGACCTGCCCCGGGCCGTCGAGGTGGTGCCCACCGACGGGGCGTCGCTGCGCCGGGCGCTGCTGGATCCGGTGGCGGCATGAGCAGGGCCAAGCCCGTGGTGGCGGTGGTGGGGCGGCCCAACGTGGGCAAGTCCACGCTCGTGAACCGCATCGTGGGGCGGCGGGAGGCCATCGTGGAGGAGCAACCGGGCGTGACCCGTGACCGCAAGGAGCTCGACGCCGAGTGGGCCGGGCACGAGTTCAAGGTGGTGGACACCGGCGGCTGGCTGGCCACCGGCGATCCTCTCGATCGCCAGGTGAGCGCCCAGGCCGAGCGGGCCGTCAGGGAAGCCGACGTGGTGCTCCTCGTCGTCGACGCCGTGGTCGCGCTCACCGAGGAGGACGAGCGGGTGGCCCGGCTCCTGCGCAAGTCGGACCAGGCGGTGGTGGTGGCCGCCAACAAGGTCGACGCCGACACCCGGGAGGTCGAAGCCTGGTCCTTCGCCCGCCTCGGTCTGGGCGATCCCTGGCCCGTCTCGGCCCTGCACGGCCGGGGCACGGGCGACCTGCTCGACGAGGTCGTGCGCCACCTGGCCAAGAGCGAGGACGAAGCAGCGCCGGCTCACGCCTCGGAGGCCGACGTGGCGGCGGAGGAGCCCGCGGCGCCCCGAGTGGCGATCGTGGGGCGGCCCAACGTGGGCAAGTCCACCCTGTTCAACCGCCTCATCGGTGACGATCGCTCGGTCGTGCACGACGTGCCGGGCACCACCCGCGACGCCATCGACACGCTGGTGGAGACGGAGGGCGGTCCCGTCCGTTTCGTGGACACGGCCGGAATGCGGCGCAAGTCTCGGGTGGGGCAGGGGGCGGAGTACTACTCGCTGGTCAGAGCCCTTCAGGCCATCGACGGCGCCGACGCCGCCGTCGTAGTGATCGACGCCTCCGAGGGGGTGACCCACCAGGACCAGCGCCTGGCCGAGCGGGTGGACGCCGCCGGGAGCGCCGTGGTGCTGGCCCTCAACAAGTGGGACACGCTCGACGCCGAGGGCCGGGCCGTAGTGAGGGAGCAGGTGGCCGACCGCCTGGCGTTCCTCGGCTACGCCCCGGTGCTGCGCATCAGCGCCAAGACCGGCCTGGGCGTCCACACCCTGTTGCCGGCCCTGGACCAGGCCATGGAGGCCTACCACCGCCGGGTCCCCACCGCCGAGTTGAACGCCGTCGTGCAGGAGGCCCAAGCCGCGCAGCGGGCTCCGCACGGGCGGGTGCTCTACGCCACCCAGGGCGCCACGGACCCGCCCACCTTCACCCTCTTCACCAGCGCCACCCTGCCTCCCACCTATCTCCGCTACCTCGAGCGAAGGATCAGGGAGCGCTTCGAACTCGGTCCCACACCAGTCAAGCTGCGGGTCCGGCGGCGCGCCGGGTGAGGCGGAGCGGGTAAACGGCGGGTAGCGTCGCGGTGCCATGGTCGAGCGTCCGTTCCTCTTGGTCGTGGCCGTGGGCTGCGTGGTGGCAGCGGCGGTGTGGGCCCGATCGGGCCAGCGCCTTCGGCGGGCGGAGCGGCGCATGGCGGCGGCCATGGGCGCCGACGACCCCGGCACCGAGGCCACCCGGCTGGCCTACCGCAGGGAGCTGCACACCTCCCTGCTCTACGCCATCCTGGCGGTGGCGGTCGGGATCGGCTCGTTGTCGGGCCGGGTGGAGTTCGACGCACCGCTGCTCCTTCTGACGATTCCCGTGGCTATCTCCATTCGCTACGGGAGCCAGTTCTTCGCCGAGGCCGGCCTCACCGAGGCCCGCTGGGTCCGGGAGCGTCGGGCTCAGGAGGTGCTCGATCAGCACGGTGAGATGACTCCGATGCGGTGGTCGGCCCGCCTGGCGCCCGACGACCTGCCCCTGATGGAGGGTTTCGAGGTCGCGCACGTCTACGAGCCAGGCGCCGGCGCCCTGGCCGGCGACTTCTACGACCTGTTCCCAACCACGCCCAAGCGCCTGTTCGCTGTGATCGGTGACGTGGCCGGCCACGGCATCGAACCCTCCATCACGGCCTTTCAGGTCAAGTACCTGCTCCGGGTGTTCCTCCGCCAGTACCGCGACCCCGGCCAAGCCGTCGAGGAGCTCAACGTGGTGCTGGCCGCCCACGGCCGCCCCGAGGACCTGGTGTCGATGTGCGCCGTGAGCTTCGACCAGGCTGCGGGCACGCTGCGCTTCGCCTCCGCCGGCCACCCGCCGGCGTGGGTGTGGCACGACGGCGAGGTGCGGCCTCTGCGAGCCACCGGTCCACTGCTGACCCTGGACCCGAACGGGACGTACTTCAGCCGCGAGGTGCCCCTCGACGTGGGTGACGTCCTGCTCATGTACACCGATGGCCTCACCGAGGCCCGGGCCGGCTACAACCTGTTCGGCGAGGAGCGCATCGGCCAGCACCTTCGCCGTGACCCCGGCCAGGACCTGAACGTGATGTGCAAGGGTCTCCTCGAGGCGGCCCGCGACT
>JALZKD010000111.1 GCA_030859405.1 Actinomycetota bacterium
ACGAGGCGGCCATGACCGACGACGCCGACATATTGCGCCTCCTGGTGACCACCGAGGCGGCCGGGGCCAAGGTGGTCATGGTGGGCGACGACCGCCAGCTGGGCTCGGTGGGACCGGGCGGCGCCCTGGGCGCCCTCCTCGAGCGCCACGGCCACGCCGTGCACGTGCTGGGCGAGAACGTGCGCCAGGCCGACCCCGAGGAGCGCTCTGCCCTGGCCGAGCTGCGCTCCGGCCAGGTGGAAGCAGCAGTGGATTGGTATGCAGGCCATGGCCGCGTCGTGGCCTGGCCGACACGCGACCAGGCTCTCGATGCCGTGGTCGAGGCCTGGGCCGCCGACGTTGAGGCCGGGGCCGACGCCGCCATGTTGGCCTGGCGGCGGGCCAACGTGGCCGAGCTCAACGCCCGGGGCCGGGAGGTCATAGCGGCCAAGGGCCACCTGGGAGCCGCCGAGGTGGTAGTGGGCCAGCGCCACTACGCCACCGGCGACTGGATCGTGACCCTGGCTCCGGGCGCCGAGGGTCAGCTGGTCACCAGCGAACAGGGCACCGTCATCGCCGTCGACCCCGCGACACGCAGCCTCTATGCCCGCATGGACGACGGGCGGGCCCAGCGCTTCGGGCCCGACGAGTTATCTCCCGACCGCCTGGCCCACGGCTATGCACTCACCGTGCACCGCAGCCAGGGAGCGACGCTGGACACCGCCCATCGCTTCGAGGACGGCGGGGGACGGGAGCTGGCCTACGTGGGCATGAGCCGGGCCCGGCAGCGCTCGATGTCCTACGTGGTGGCCGACGACGTCGAGCAGGGCAGGGAGGACCTGGTGCGGGACTGGAGCGCCGAGCGCCGCCAGCGCTGGGCCATCGACTCGGGCACCCCGGCCAGCCATCCCCTGGAGGTGGAGCGAGACGAGGCGGCCCCGGCCGAGCTTCGCACCTCACTGAAGAGAGCTCGCCTCAGCGCCGAGCGCCAGGCCGTGGCCGCTGCCATCCCCGCCGATCCCAGCTTTGAGCTGCGTCGGGTCAAGGTCGAGCTGGCCACGGCCCGCCAGAACGGCGAAGAGCTTCGCTCCGGCCGGGGCCGTCACCAGAGGACCGAGGTGGGCCAGGCTGTCCGCGACCTGATGGCCGCCCGCGCCTATCGATCACAGGCCGAGAGCTACGCGGCTTCCCCGGGCAGCGGGTGGCGGGAGCGGCGTGCCTACCGGCGCGAGGCCGAGACCTGGGCTGAGCGGGAGGCCGATGCCTCGGCCCGCTTCGAGCGCCTGGGCGGACCGGAACGGGACCGCCTGGCCGCCGAGGTCGCCGGATTGGAGGAGCGCCGCGACGGGCTGTCGGCAGCCAAGGCAGAGCGGGACGACTGGCTGGGGGCCCACCCCGAGGCCAGCCGCCGTCTGGACCGCCTCGACGCGGAGCTGGCAGCCCTGGCCCCTCAGCTACCAGATCCCAGCGTGGATTTGACCGCCGGCTTCGATCTCCGCACCATCGACCTCGGTATTCGCCCTACTCCCGGGCCCGACCATGGTCCTGAGTTAGGCCCCGACCTCGGCATGGACTTCGGTATCGACCTCTGATGGGGCTGGTCCCCGGGCGTCGCCGCGTGCACAGTGACGCCTTCCTGCTCGGTGATGGCAACCAGTGCGCGCCGCTTCTCGCAGTGCGAGAACGCTCCAGAGCGGGCATCATTCGGGGCGCCCGGGGCGTTTCCCTATGCCAAAGGACGAGCCGCTACCGTGATCGGCAAGCCGATACCTGTCCCGCCGGTCGATGTAGCGACGGTCAATGCCGATGCGGTCATCAGCTGCGTTCCCACGTCAACCCGATGCACTCCCTCGACCAACGTTGGCAGAATGCCGCGCTGAGCGATAGCGGGAGCGGCGAGACCTGGACCGCAGGCGGCGAGTACCACGGGTGGCGCGTCAACCATCACCCCGCCGCGCACACGAAACGGTGTCGCTCCCGGCCGGGAGCCGCCGTGGCGCCCACTGGGCGGCGGGTCGTGTCCGGGCTCCGGGCTGAGCGCCGACAATGAAGGTCGTGGACCCCGACGACGGCAACATGCGATGGCACTACCAGTGGACCCCCCATGACCTGTGGGCGCCCCGGAGCCAACCTCCACACAAGCTCGGTGGCTGAGGGCGGCAAACCGGCGACGCCGTCAGCTCACCGGGTCGCGCTTGGTGACCGAGAGGGCCACAGTGTTGGGCGAGCAGCCGGCCGGTACCCGGCGTGTCGATAGAAACGGGAGGTCGAACGCTTCGAGAATATGCATGATCTCCTCGCGATGCTTCACGTGGTGCTCCTGGGTGTTGGGTGTTTGAGCACGCCCAACTCACCCGGGAGGAGCGCCGAGCGGGTGGATGCCCTCCAGCGACGATCTTGTGCAAATCCGGTGGCCGCCGTGCAGTTCTGGTGGCCACCAGCGCGGTTTCGTGACCGTCTACGCGCAGGATCCCATGGCTGCCGACAGGTCAGTTTGGTTTGTTCACCAGGTCGGCAGGGTAGGCAACTATGGCTGGTCAAGAGCTGCCCAGCCGCGCTGGGAAAGGCGGAAGCACATGAAGGTCAGACGTGTCATTGCCGCGGCCGTTGTTGCAGCCGGTTTGATTGGTACGAGCGCCTCGACGGCACTCGCCGCCCGACCGAAGTGTCCACCCGGGCAAACCGCCACGGTTGAGGTCATCGGTATCGAACTGGTCGAGACCTGCCGGGTTCTGTAGGCAACACGAACCCTCCGGAGGAGGAAGCCCCGCTGATCCGGGCGGGGCCTTCTCCGCGGTATGACTGCAATTGACGGCTGAGCGATCAAGCAAGCCTCGCCGAACAGCCGGTCGCCGCCATCGTCGCTCCGCAAGGAGCGACGACCTTGGCCCGATCGGACCAGGGGGCAACGAAACACAGATCCTGAGAGTCGTCGATGAGCAGGCTCGGGGAAGAAGGGCTGACGGCGACGTGGGCTCGTCACACGGATCGCACTCGTCCCGAGGATTACAGCATCGATGACCTCTTGGCAGGTTAAGCACCCACCCATGTCCGTGTCCTCGCTTGACCGAGATCGCCCACCACGGACCGCCCGGGTGCTGAGCCACTCTGAAGTCCGACGAGCACCGTCTTGGCTTATAGCAGCGGAGCCGGCGCCACCGTGAGACCGCGGCCCTCGCGGCTGGCGCTGCTTCTTGACCCCTGCCGCCAAGGCGGTAGCCAGTGCCACCAAGGCCTCATGGTGGGCCTTGGTGACAATCAGCTACCGGCGCCCTTAGTGGCCGAGGTGGACGCTAACGACCTTGCCCACCTTGACCGGCTTGCCGGCCGAGGCCGGGCCCACCGTTCCGAGCAACAACGCTCCTGCGGTCACGGTGACAGCGACGATTCTCTTCACCTTCATGCTCATGGAACCTCCCTGTTAGTAGGTCGGGCAGGGCCAGAAAGCCTCGGAGCTGCGTACAACTCCTCATCCTTCGCTGAGCAGGCAATGACAAACGGCGATGACGACGATGGTCCAAATCGATCCACGATCGGTGAGCCCCATCCCGCCCTCCCCACCCGATAATCGTTCGCCACTCACGAAGAGTGGCCAGGTAGCTGATACCCGCCTGCGCCAAGGAGCAAACACTTGAGAGGCCGGGGCGCGATCACGAAGAGCGGTGCCGCCATGTCGAACGATGTATACCCCCGCCTGCGGTCGAGCTCGCTCGTTATGCAGCCAGCAGGGTTCTCGGTCGGCGCCGGCGAGAGGAATCACCAGTAGTCCTCCCATCGACCGAGTTCGGCACGGGTGCGGCGTACGGTAACCATCGGGACAAAGCCGGAGCTCCTGACGCATGAACTAATGCCGGGCGGCCGCCCGGCGCGGGCCGCGGGTCGCCGTCGGATTGGCCGGTTCTAGCGAAGCTCCCGCACCACGCTGCCGTTTAAGGTTCACGGGTATGCAATGCAGGCCGACGTGCGCGCGTTCGTAGGGGAATGGGACCACCACGATGATCGCGGCATCGACGGGATCTTGGACCTCGACGCTCTTTCGGTTGATACGTGAAGGAGAACAGCGATGACCGAGACCCAGATCCCATCCGCCGCGGATGACACCGGCGCCCTCGTGGAGCGGCTTTTCGGGGCCGTGATCGACGCTCTAGAAGTCGCATCGGTCCATCTCGGCGGCCGGCTCGGCTTCTACAAGGCCCTTGCCGACGACGGCGGCGCCACCTCCGCACAGCTCGCCGCGCGTACCGGCACGGTCGAGCGTTACGTGCGCGAATGGCTCGAGCAGCAGGCCGTGGCCGGATTCCTGAGCGTCGACGATCCTGACGCAGCGCCGGGCGAACGGCGCTATGCACTGCCTGCGGCGCACCGGGCCGTGTTCGTCGACGAGGAGAACCTCAACTACCTGACGCCGCTCGCCACGCTCGCTATCGGCGTGACCGCGCCCATGGATGCGCTGCTGGGCGCCTATCGCAAGGGCGGCGGCGTGCCCTACGAGGACTACGGCGCCGACGTGCGAGAAGGTATCGAGGCGATCAACCGGCCGATGTTCGTCAACCAGCTCGCCGACTGGCTGGCGTCGATCCCCGAGGTCGATGCCCGCTTGCGCGCTGAGCCACCAGCACGGGTCGCTGACCTGGCCTGCGGTACGGGATGGTCAAGCGTGGCCATCGCCCGCGCCTACCCGAAAGTGTCCGTCGACGCCATCGACGTCGATGCCGCGTCTATCGAGGCCGCCCAGGCCAAGGTTGCAGCCGAAGGGATGCCCGATCGAGTGCGGCCTGCCGTTCACGACGCCAGCGACGCAGCTCTTACCGGCCGCTACGACCTGGTCACCATCTTCGAAGCCCTCCACGACATGAACCACCCTGTCGAAGTGCTCCGCAGTGCTCGGAAGCTACTCGTCGAGGGAGGCAGCGTCGTGATCGCCGAGGAGCGGGTCGCCGAACGCTTCGCTGCGCCCGGTGACGAGATCGAGCGGTTCAACTACGGCTGGAGCGTGCTGCACTGCCTTGCGGTCGGCATGCTCGACGAAGACTCGGCGGGCACCGGCACGGTCATCCGCCCCGACACGGTTCGGGCCTATGCCAGCCAAGCCGGCTTCGGCCGGATCGACGTTCTGCCCATCGAGCACGACTTCTGGCGCTTCTACCGGCTCGTGCCCTGACGTCGCCGCAGTGCTGTGCGTCGCACGACCTCCCGCCCAGCCCCCACGTCCGTGTTGGTCAGCGCTGCGAGCGCGCGTTCACGGCGCTCTTCTCCGGTGCTTGGGCGTTCCCCACCGCTCCGCGGCGAACGCGGCAAGGCCGTTGATTCGGAGCCCTAGCCCTGGAAACAGACGGGTCATGCGCTGCCGGAGCGACAGTGCCGCTAGCGACTGGCAGTCTCCTGAGGTAGCGCAGAACTGCCTGATTGAGTGTCCACCAGGACGTCGCGGGTGATCCGTAGCGTCTGAGGTCCCCGGTGGGCCGGCTCTCGAACTGCCTGCCGTCGGCTTGCCGACTGGCTTTCGAACGAGTCGCCGG
>JALZKD010000035.1 GCA_030859405.1 Actinomycetota bacterium
GGATCGCGCCTGCACGCTGATGCGGCGGGCCAAGCCGAGGATGATGGCCACAAGGACCACCACGACGGCGATGACCACGGCACCGATGGCCAGGCCGACATACCAACCAGTGAGCACGGCTCCCTGTCCGAGCATCGAACTCCCTTCTCCTCACTGCTCCTTGCGGTGCCGTCACCCTAGACCTGCACAGCTACTTGGTCAATGCACCTTGGCAAAAGTTCACCCTTGGAGAAGATAGGTTGGCAAGGTGAGCGATGTGACGGACGACGACCAGCCAAAGGGTCAGGTAGAGGACCCGGAGTCGAGGGTCCCTCCAGGCGAGCAGCCCCAGACCAGCGGGTCGCCAGACCAGGTACCGCTCGACGACGGGTTCGAAGTGCACAACGAGCCCGCCGTTGCTCCTGCCGGGGATGCTGCTGCCGGGGATGCTGCGGCCACGGAAACGCCCGTCGGCGAAGGCAAGGATCCGACCCCGCCGTCGGCAAGGACGACTGAAGCGCCATCGGCGGAGGACTCCCCTGGCGCCGAGGCAGGGTTGCAGGAAAGCTCGCCGGCCGAGGAGCCCCACGCCGGGGAGGCGCCGGCCGGGGCCGAGGCCAGCGAGCGTGGCCACCAGGAGACGGCTCAGACCCCCGACGGGGGGGTGAAGCAGGTTGGGCGTCCGTCAGACGGCGCTGGCCGCAAGATCCGTACGTACTGGCCCTTCGCGGCTCTGGCCTTCTGCACCCTGGCCCTGGTGGTGGGACTCACGGTGGCCCTTCGCAACGCCAACTCCGCTGACCCCAAGCCCGACCCGAACCGGGCCGCGGGTGATCTCGAGGTGTTCCGAGATGATCAAGCCGGCTTCACGATCAGGTATCCGAAGGCGTGGACGAGGATTCCCGTCCCGCCCGAAGCTCAGGACCTGCGCCTGGTCCTGAGCGCCAATCCCCCTGCCCCCGGTAGCGACCCGGCCAGCCCTGCCGGGGGCGCCGACGGCATGTGGATCCGGGTCTTCCCTCCCGAGAGGATCGATCAGAAGATCAACGAGTTCGCGGCCGAGCTCGAGGCGATCACCGGGGGCCTACCTTGTGGAGCCCAGGGCTCGCCGTGCCTACGCCAGGAGCAGGTCACCGTGGGCGGCCTGAGCGGAGCCCGCTACGTCTACGTCACCAAGGAGGAGGCGACCAGCCAGGACTCCGTGCATCTCCAGTACTTCCTGCGCCGTGGTCTGGGGAAGATGTATGTGATCGTCTTCCAGGCTCTGCCGAGGACCGACCTGGCGGGGCTGGCGCCGGCTTTCGACCAGGTCCTGTTCAGCTTCCAGGTCCTCGACGAGGGCTCGGGGCCGGCGGCCAGCACCACCACCACACCGGCCCGGTAACCGAGCCGCTCATCCCCAACTCCGGGCCGCGTATCGCCAACTGGCGACGGTTTCCGCCGGATGGGGCGTAAATCGTCGCCGGTTGACCGGTTCCCCCTACGGGGGGAGCTGCCGCTTAGGGCGCTTAGGGCGCTTAGGGAACGGTGGCGAGGTGGGCGTTGGCGTGCTGGACGCCGGTGATGATGTTGGCGGCGTCGGACCTCACGCCCCCCTGCAGCACGTTGAAGGCCGAGTCGCCGAACCCTCCGGACGCTCCACCCACCTGCTTCCAGATCAGCCCTGTGCCGGCGCTCCCGTCGGCCTGGGCGCCGGCGACGACGCCCCGGATGTCGACGGCCTGACCGGTGACGGCCCGCAGCATGGACGCGGTGTCGACCAGCGAGCCGCTGGTGGTCTTGAGCTTGGCGTCGATGGGAGCCAGGGCGGCGCTGATCTCGTCGAGCTGACCGCTGATGGGCCTGAGCGAGGGGTCGATGCTCTCCAGGCTCTTGTTGATGGTCTGCACCTGGTCGGGCAGACGTTCCACGTCGCTGCCCGCTCCGGCCACGCTCCGCTCCGTGGGCGCCAGGTTGTCGTCGATGGAAGCCAGCGAGTTGGTGATGAAGAGGAGGTAGACGATGACCACGAGGATGATCACCGTGATCAGCGCCACCCAGACCTTGAGCCAGCGAGCCAGGAAGAGGCTCATGTCCGCTTCCGCTCTGGGGGGCGCCCCGTAGTCCCCCCGGGGAGCGGCGTACTGAGTCTGTGTCATCTATGTGTCCTCTCCTACCAGGCCTAGCAGTGGGCGGAGTCGGCGGGGGCGCCACCGGTGACCGGGATGCCCGCGAGCTTCATGTCGATGCAGGCCGCTCGGGTATGAGCGAGGCGGGCCAGGTCCCTGACCGCGTCGGTGTCGCCGTCGATCCTGGCCGCGATCCCCCGCGTGCTTACCGAGGTTCCCGAAAGAACGCTGCCGTCCAGGTTGCCGTTGATCAGCCTCACGTCGTTGAGGATGGCCCTGCCCACCGGGAGGATCCTGGCCGCTTCGGCGTCGATGCCCTTGGCCGTGTCGTCGATGGTGGCGGCGGTGGCGTTGATGGAGCCCGCCAGGGGTTCGACGGCCTTGGCCAGCCTGATGATCTCGGCCAGCTCGCCCTCGAGGGGCTTGGCCGAGGTGAGGATCGAGGTGGCCAGCCGGTTGGTCTCGGGAATGTTGATGACGGCGTCGGTGGCCCGGTTGATGGGAACCGCCGTCTGCTGGATCTTGGCCGCCTTCCTGTTGATGGCCTCGGCCAGGGCCGCGACCCGCCACACCAGGACGGCCGCCAACAGGACCACCACCACGGTGACGACCACGGAGAACGTGGCAGCCTGACCCCGCTCGTCCCGCACGGGCCCCCATCGCTTCGTCATGTGATCTCCCCTCCCGGAGTCGGGTCCCCAGCTCCGTCCCTCCTGCTCGGGGGTCAACATCCGTTGGCCCTGAGCAGAAGGTTGGTGCAGGCGATGGAGTGAGCGTGGCCCGTGATGTTCGGGCCCAGGTCCGGCAGGCCCACGTTGGCCAGGACATCCCCGGTGTCGGCCTTGATGCCTCCGACCGAACCCCGCACGGCAGCCACGTTGGCGTTGATGCGGGCCACGCCGGCGTCTATGGAGCGCACCACGGGCTGGATAGCGCCGAGCGTGCCCTGGATGCTCCCGACCGTGCCGTTGATGGAGGTGGCGTTGGACAGGATCGACGACACCGTGTTGTCGATCTTCCTGGCCTCGCCCAGGATCTCGTTGGCCTGGCCGGACAGGTTCTTGGTGGCGGTGTCGATCTCGGCCGCGGTGGCGGCCGTCTGGTCGAGCTGGGGCACGTTGGTGAGCTCGGTGTCCACCTGCGCCACCTCACCCCGGATCTTCTTCACCCGGTCGTCGATCTGCGAAGCAGCCACCGTGGTGCGGGTGAGCTGGATGACCGCGAACAGGGCAAAGGCCAGGACCAGTACGAGGTTGATGGCAACCACGCCGGCCTCGCTCTCAGGCCCGTGGCGGCTGCTTCTCGTCATGATCGACCTCCCCGTCATCGGCTGCACGCTGGCGGCAGGACCGCCACGGCCGGGTTGTTGCAGATCCGCCTCAGGGAGTCGTTCGTCCGCTCCAGCTGGCCGATGGCCCTTCTGGCATCCCCCTCGGCGGTGATCAGCACGTTGTTGGCTTCTGCTATCTGCCTCCAGATGAGGTTGGTGCCCTCGCTGTTCAGCGCCTGGGCCGACTGGAGCGTGCCCCGAGCGTCGGACGCCCCGCCGAGCACCCCACGGAGCACATCGGAGGTGTTGGCCAAGGAGCTGTTCACGTTGCTGAGCTTGCCCTGAATGGAGGCCAGCGACCCTCTGATCTTCTGGGTGTTCACCTGGATGGGCTTCACGTCCTCGTCGATGCCCGCCAGGCTGCCGTTCACGCTGTCGACCTGGCGGGGCAGGGTCTTGGTCTCGCCCCCCACGTCGACCACCGCGTTCTGGGCCGTGGCCAGGTTGCCGTTGATCGACGCCAGCGTCTGGGTGATGGCGATCAGGTAGATGACCACCACGATGGTGACCACGGCCAGGAGGGCGGCCCATATCTTGATCCACTTGGAGACGAACCCCCCGAGGTCTCCCCCCGGCCGGTACGCCGCTGGCGCTGGTGCTGCTTGCATGGTTCTTGGCTCTTCCCTTCTAGGGTCCCTGGTGACCAGCTACTAGCAGAGCTCGACGATTCCGAGGACGCTCGTGAGACAGAGGGTGTCAGCGATGCGGTCGCCCTGGGCCTCGGTAGCGGCGAGGGTCTCGATCACCCTGTCGAGGTCTCCGTCGATGCCCACGGCGGTGACGAGGACGGAGCGCACGTTGCGGTTGATGAAAGCCGCGTCCCGGTCGACGAGGCGGGCCAGGCTCTGGATCGAGGACACGGCCGAGCCGATGCTGTTGGCCGAGGAACCGATGCTGGTGGCGCTGTTGTTGATGGCGGTGGCGGTGCCGTCGATGGAGGCGGCCTGGGCCACGATGATGTCACTCTTGGCCTGGAGGGGGTCGGTGCTCTGCTGGATGGTCTGGCCCAGGCCCTGGGTCTGGTCGAGCTGGAGGATGGCATCGGTGGCGGTGTTGATGCCTCGCCCCGTCTGGGCGATCTTCTCCGCCTTGTCGTTGATGCTCAGACCGAGCAGGAGGGTGCGCGTGAGGAAGACAACGGCCACGACCACGACGAGGAGCACGAGGACCAAGACCACAGCCCCTTGCCCCCGTTCGTCCCTCACCGGCCTCCAGCGCTCCATCATCCGTTCTCCCTACTCTCGAGGCCAGCGGGTACGAGGGCGACGGTGCCCTCTTGCTCACTGCTTGTAGCGGACTCTATGGGAGAGAAGCTGTGTCGGCAAGCATGTTCTCCCCGCCCCCCGACTCTGCGCCCCTTGACCTTCTCCTCCTGGTTCATCCTGCCTCCTAAGACGAGAGAGCGCCCGGGAATATTCGCTCCGGCCGACATCAGAGCGTTATCCGTTGCCCAGTGGCACCAGGGTGATGGTTCACGGTATGACCAGAACCGGCGGCAGCGGGGGCAGGGGTATGGGAACGAGCCCCAGCCCATCGAGCGACGGCGTCCAGCCTTCGGGGCCCATCACGACCACATCGGTCCGGATGGACAACCCACCCACCTCGAACAGGTCGCTGCGCCAGGTGCCGCCGGCGACGGCCGGCATGGATACGGCGCCTTTTTGGCGAGCCACCTCTATGGCCAGCTCGGTGGCAGCGAAGGACACTAGGGCCCGGTAGGAGCGGTTGCCCTCCGCGGCCCGAAAGCGCGCCGCGCCCGCCGTGGATGACGTTGGCCACGGAAGACCGAGGACGGTGCGAGACCCCCGTGCCTCGGCGACGTCGTTCAACCCGGCGTAGGCCGCGGATGGCGCCACCACGGTGCCGAAGCGGGGAGCCCAACGGGCGCCGGCGACAGCCCGCAGGCACTGGACAGCGAGATCGGGGGAGCCGGCCACGGCCAAGGCCACGGCGCCGGCCCGCCGCAGGGACGCCAGCTCGCTGGCGCACGAGTCATCCGAGGCTGCGGCAACGGTGGTGGTGGGCACCTTCGACGCCAGGCCAGCGGCCAGCGCCCTCTCCGGCCCGGCGCCCACCACTACTCCCACGGGACCGCCCAGGTCCTTGCCCCGCAGCAGCTCGCCCACCCGCTGGCCCGCCGCCTCCGGAGGCGCCTCTGCGGGGACGACGCCCGGACCGGAAAGGGACGGATCGGCCGGGAACAGCCACGGGACACCCGCTGGCGGGGCGGCGCCGAACCCACCCACGAGGGCCGAGACGCGCTTGGCCAAGGCAGCCACGGCGGCCTGGTCCTCGGCCGGGGCCACAACGAGCTCTACCGGTTGGCCCCCCACACCGCCCCTGGCGTTGGCCACCTCGATGCTCCGGCGAACGGTGGTCACCACCTCGGATCCCTCGGCGGCGGCCGGCCCCCTGGTGGGCACCACGAGGCCGAGGCGAAGCGGCTGCCGGCCCTGCCCCGAAGTGGTGCCACCCTGGCGCTTGGTGGCGGTGGGGGCGGACTGACCGGGGTTGTCGGGCTCGGCAGGGGCGGGGGCGCGGGCCTGGCCCTCGGCGCCGGCGTTCAACAGTGGGCCCTCGGGCTGGCGCCCCTGCGCCGCCCGGGAGCCCTCGGGCCCTCGCAGCCGGGGAGCGTTGGCCACCAGCAACCCCAAGACCAGCAGAAGGGACACGGCTACGGCTCGAGGCCTCCAGCTGCGCAGGCGGGCCGGGGCCGACGGCTCCGTGTCGCCCATGGCGAAGAAGGGTTGGGCGCGGATCCATGCCCGAACCCGCGCCATCTCCGAGACCCGCCTCGTGCAGCGCCCGCAGCCCGCCACGTGGGCGCCCACGTCGGCGATGTCCTCACCGTCGAACCAGGCGCCGAGCTCCGGCCCGCGGGGGTGGCGTATGAAGCTCATGGCCTAGACCCGCTTCCCCAGTAGTCGAACGGCCTTCTTGCGGGCGCTGTGCAACCTGGACATCACCGTGCCTATGGGCACGTCCTGCACCTCGGCGATCTCGGCATAGGTGAGGTCCATCACCTCACGCAGCCACAACACCTCCCGCAGGGGAGGTGTCAGCTCCTGGAGGAGCACCCATGCGGACGCCAGCTCCAGGGCCGACACCACGGCGTCCTCGGGGGGCGGCACCGGATCCAGATCGGACTCTCGCACCACGACCGTTGCCTGGCGGCTGGAGCGAATCCGGTCGATGCAGCAGTTCCGCACGATGGTGAGCAGCCAGCCGTCGAGGCTCTCGGGCGCTGCCGTCCCCCACGCCCGCCACGCCCGTAGCCACGCCTCCTGGCAGACATCCTCGGCGGAGTCGGAGCCGAGGATGGCGCGCGCGTAGTGAAGGGCGTGGCGCTGGCGCTGGCGGTGGAAGTCCTCGAAGGACGTCATGCTCCTCAGTCTTTCCTAAAGGGACGAGGAGCGGGGGGGGATTATTCGGCAGTGCTATGCCGGGGCAGAGCTGGGGCCGGAGGCGTCTAGGTCTGGCGGACCTTCCCTCGCACGAAGTTGTTGATGGTGTCCGTGGAGGTATGCACAGCGTGCTTCTTCTGCACGTGGTCGCCCACCTTGGCCATCAGCTCCTCCTCGCTGCCGGCCTTCCCCCGCCAACTGCAGGGGTGATCGGCATCCCTTCACCTGAACTCGTACGCCATGGTCCCTCTCCTTTACTCAGGTTTACTCAGGTTTACTGGGGCTTTGATCAGCGCCGGACTCGGGCCCGCCGCAGACGGGGCCTCTCCACCTCTACGACCTCGACCTCTTCGATCTCTTCGTACCCTTGCTCTGCTTCGTACTCTTCCTGTTCCTCTTCCTCTTGGTACTCGTCTTCTGCGTCTTGGTACCCGTCTTCTGCGTCTTCCACGTCGTGGCCCGCGGCCAGGCGGGCCATGTCCTGCTCCACGGCCTCCACGTCGTCGGCGATGTCGCCGATCACGTCCCGGAGCGGCTCGCACCGGGCAGCGATGGCTCGAACGCCGATCAGCACGGTGCCGAGGGTGAAGCTCACCTTGTAGAGGCTGTAGGCGATGATGATCAGGTAGGCGGCCAGCGCCCCCACGATCACTGCCACCGCGATGAGCGTTACAACTGTTTCTGGACCCATGAGACTCGAACTCCCCTCGCTGGTTATCCGCTAGGACGATGCCGGGCCGGGGTCAGCGCAGACGCTCGAGGGCGGCGCCGTACCTGGCCACGCCCTGGCGGGCCTCGGAGACGAGGTCACGGGTGGTCAGCAGCTTGGGTACGTCGTCAAGGGTGCCCGTGACGGCCACACCGTGTTCGAGGATGTCGTCGGCGTAGGCCCTGATCTCGAACGTGGGGCGCAGCAGCTTGTTGGCCAGCCACACCACCACCGGCGCCACCACCAGGAGCAGCACCGCATTGGCGATCCACCACAAGATCATCCCATTCACCTTTCAGGCATTCGTACCGGCAGGGTCGCCGGCATGGTAGATGCCCGTCGGTGAAAAGAGATGTCACCCCAGGGAGAAAATCTCAGTGCCTTCGGGTAGGAGGCTGGGGCGGTGGTCCGGGGGGGCCTACCCCCGGAGTCGTCAGCGCCGGACTCGAGCCCGGCGCCGTCGAGGCCGCTCAACCTCCACGACCTCGACCTCTTCGTACTCTTCGTACTCCGCCTCTTCTTCGGCGGCCTCTTCCTCTTCTTCCTCTTCTTCCTCTTCCTCTTCGTACTCCGGCGGGGGTCCGCCCGAGGAAGAAGAAGCCACCGACGCCATGGCCTGCTCGGCGGCGCTGACGTCGTTGGCGACGGACGAGAGGACAGGGCCGACGTTGCCGGTCTTGTCGACCACGGAGAGGATGACCTCGTTCTGGATCTTGGTCAGGTTGGCGCTCACCTTCACCAAGATGCCGGCGATGAGGATCAGATAGATGGCAAGGGCACCGACGGTCACGGCCACAGCGGCGATGGTGACGATTGCCTCAAGACCCACGATGGCCTCTCTTTCTCTCTTCTAGGTCGGGGATACGAGCCAGGCGTTCGGGGCTCGGGGACAATTCAGGTTTACTGCTCACTGGAGCCGCTGGAGGGCGGCGCCGTAGCGGGAAGCCCCCCGGTTTGCCTCGGAGGCGAGCTGGCGCGTCCGGTCCAGGGCCGGAAGGGCGTCGAGGGCGCCGGTGAGGGCGTGGCCGTTCTCGAGGATGTCGTTCGAGTAGGCGAGGATCTCGCGGGCCGGGCGGAGCAGCTTGTTGGCCAGCCAGATCACCACCGGGGCCACCACCAGTAGCAGGGCAAGATTGGCGATCCACCATAGGACCATTGCACACCCCCAATAGTTCTGCCGGCACCGCCGGTGAGGGTGATCATAGGCGTGGAGAGCGGTGAGGGAAAGTGGTTTTCCCCGCCACCGTGGCGCACTGCACGCGGTCAACAGTGTGCAGGTCGCCGCCTTGGGTGACGATCGCCGACCAATCTCAGGTGATCCCCACCAGCTCCTTGTCCACGAAGGTCACGATCTCGGCCACAGCGGCCCGTACGGCCGGGGCCTTGCCGGCGCCCAGGGCGATCCCGAGCCGGTCGGCCTCGACCACGTCGGGGTCCTGGGGCACGACGCCGGCCAGGGGAACGCCGTACTCGGCGGCCACGGTGGCGAAGAACTCGGAGTCCTGGGGCATGCGGGCCTTGTTGCCCACGCCGTAGGTACGGGGGATCCCCAGCTCCTCGGCCAGGGCCATGGTGCGGGCACCGGTGAGGACGGACTTTCGGCTGGGCTCCATGACGACGAGAAGCACGTCGGCGTAGGCCAGCGTCCCGCCCGAACGGCTCAGGTGCTCGAGCCCGGCCTCCATGTCCACCAGCGTCACGTCGGCCTCTTCCTCGATGGCCGCTCCCAGCAGGCTGCGCACGGCAGCGTGGTTGCCGCAGGTTCAGCCCGCGCCCGCCTGACCGACACGCATGGCGTGCAGGATGGTGACCTCCGACGGGGTGCGGACCCCGTATTCCCGCAACAGGTCGGCGGGGGTGACGGTGCCGTCGCCCAAGCCCACGGCCAGCGAGCGGGGCAAAACCGGCACCTCGTCGGTGACGCCGAGGTCGAGACCCAGGTTCTGGGCCAGGTTCGGGTTGGAGTCGGTGTCCACGGCGAGCACCCGACGCCCCTGCTCCACGTAGGACTGGGCCAGCAGCGCCGAGATGGTGGTCTTGCCCGTTCCGCCCTTGCCAACCACGCCCAGCTTCATGGAGGTGCTCCCTTGTTCGTCGGCGGTTACTTATGTGCTTTCCCCACTCATTCTGCCACGGCTGGGCAGGACGGCCGTAGCCTGGCGCTCCGCTAGACATTGCGGCGTGACCATGGGGGAAGCTCCGGCTCATCCGAGGGTGGCGGCGCCGCCCACCCAGCGAGCCCTCGAGCCCCGGAGGAGGGTCTGGCCCTGGCTGGAGACGGCGTGGCGCAGGCTGCTGGGCCTACCGGCGCTGACGGCCAACCGCCCGGTTCCACCGTTCCACCCTCACGGCTGGCCGCTGCGAGCGGGCCGTCCCATCCCCTGGGCCGACGGGTGGCGGGTGGCGGGCGAGATCAGGCGCTGTCTCGAGGATGCGCACTCTTTGGAACAGACTCTTCCGGAGATGACTCGATGGCTGGAACGGTCGTTCCAGCTGCCCGTCGTGATCGTCGTCGGCCAGGAGGGGAACGTGGAGGAGCTGTTCGCCAGCCCCTCGGACGGACCCGTGGCTCGTAACGTCGCCGCCGCCACTCCGGGACCGCCCCAGCAAGGCTCGGTGCTGTCCGCGGTGGTACGGGACAAGCGCAGTGTTCACCAACCGGTCGTGACGCAGGGGTTCTCGCTGTTCGCCACCTCTGATCTTCCCGCTGCGGTCCGCTCCATCGCCGTGGTGCCGCTCGTGGCCGGAGGGGACGGACAGGGAGCGTTGGTCGTGTACTCCCTCGCACCGGCCCGCCTTGGTCCCGGACTGGTGGCCGAGGTCGAGGAGGCGGCGTCGCTGGTGGCCTTGGTGGTGGCCAACGCCCGCCTACGCCGGGTGGTGTCGGCCATGCAGAGCGCCCAGGAGGCCGCTCGCCTGCGGGAGGAGCTGTTGGCGGCCCTGTCCCATGACATGCAGACCCCCCTGGCAGTGCTGCTGGGCTCCATCAAGGCGCTCCAGGCCGTCGACGACCTGGCTCCCAAGCACCGGGCTGGGTTGTACGAGAGCATGGCCCGCCGCGGTGCTCAGCTCCAGCGTCTGGTCGAGCAGTTCCTCGACTATTCCCGGCTCGAGGCGGGGCGGCCCATCGAGGTCCGGCCCAGCCCCACCGACGTGGCAACCGCCATCGCCAAGCTGGAGACCGACATCGGCTGGCGGCGACCGCTCGAGCTCAAGGTGCCCGACGAGCTGCCGCCGGCGTTCGTCGACCCCGACCGCCTCGACCAGGTGCTGGCCAACCTGGTCTCGAACGCCTTGAAGTTCTCCCCCGTCGACTCACCGATCACCGTGGAGGCCCGGGCCGGCGACGACACGGTGGAGATCGTGGTGGCCGACCAGGGCCGGGGCATGGGCCCGGTTGAGGTCGAGAATGCCTTCCTCAAGTTCCAGCGGGGAGCGGGGGCCGAGGACACACCCGGCACCGGACTCGGCCTGTACGTGAGCCGAGCCGTGATCGAGGCCCAGGGGGGCCAGCTCAACGTCGACAGTGTGCTGGGCCGGGGGAGCCGATTCACCGTGGTGCTGCCCCGCCAACCGCGGGCCGACTGAGCAGCCTCAGCCCTTGGCCTTGGTGCGCAGGGTCCTCCGCTTGGGCGCCTCCACCTCTTCGAAGGCGGCCAGGACCTCGAACAGCTCGTCGAAGTCAGCCTTGCCCAGGCTCTGGACACCGAGGAGGGCGGCCTCCTCCTCGAGCTCGGGGCTCAGGTAGGCGGAATAAAGCAGGATGTGGCCCTCGTAGCCCTCCTCTCGGAGCCGGCGAGCCACCTCGACGCCGGGCATGTCGGGGATCCGCTGGTCGAGCACCACGATCTCAGGTGGGTTCTTGGCCCAGAGGGCAAGAGCCGTCTCGCCATCAGGCGCCTCGTCCACCAACCACTTGCGCTGCTCCAGCAGCACCCAGAGCGTGTGGCGCATGTCGTCGTCGTCCTCGACCACCAGGACCCGGCGACGGTTGCGCTTGGGACGGCGCTCCTGGTGCACCAAGCCCCGGTAACGCTCGAGGAGACCTCCGATGGTGCGTCGTTGGTGCACGAGCCCGGGTGCCGACTGGCGCAGCTGGGCATCGCCTTCGGACGTCAGGGCGTAGACCCGCCGGGCCGGTCCCCGTTCGGGCGTGCCCCACGAGGAGGCGATGAGACCCTCGTCCTCCATGGCCCGCAGCGCTCGGTAGAGGCCACCGAAGTCGGGAACATCGAAGCCCAGCTCCGACAGCCTGCTCACCAGCTCGTAGCCGTGGCTCTCCCGCTCCTTCAACAACAGGAGAATGGCGGGGCGCAGCAGGCTGCGGGCGCGAAAGTCCTCGGCGCTTCCCGCTCGCTCTTCGTTCGATTTCTCCTGCTTTGGCATGATGGCGACCCCCGCCCCATTATGTCCGCCTGAGGGGCGGCGCCGGGCCTACACCACTTGCAGGGTGCGCACCATGTCAATTGTGATGCGCTCGACCATGTCGGTCGGCGAGCGCATGACGAGGCGGGCGCTGGTGTCGACGCCACCGGCGACCCCCCGTGCTTCCCCCTGGGGAAGCAGCTGGATCTTCACTCGTCGACCCACGAGGGCGCACCGCTGCTCGTAGGCGACCGCCAAGCCGGCGGCGCCGTCTTCCTCTGCCAGGGCGGCCGAAGCGCGGTCCATGGAGGTGACCACCGCCTCGAGGAGCCCATCCCGGTGTTCGGCCCCCAGCCCGAGGCGTTGGAGGTCGAAGCGGAGACTGACCACTGCGCTGCGAACGCTACCGGGACCGAGCTGGATCTCGGCCTTGGTGACGGCCACGGGCTCCTCGGACGCGGCGTCGACCACCTTGTCGGGCCACCATGTGGCCAAGGAGCGGCCGGCGACGGCCTCCGCCCCCTCCAGAGCGCCCAGGGCTCCCACCAGCCAGGCCACGTCACCCTCCTCGGCCGGGACGGGCGGGCGCAGGACCACGGCGCAGGCCAGCGTGGCCTCGGGGGCCGCGTGCCACATGCGGCCTCGGAAACCGAGCGGGCTGACCTCGAGGTCGACCACGACCGTGGCGCCCGCGGGCGCGTTCTCCTGGCGGGCCCACGCCAGTGCCTGGGTGCCGGCCGAGATGGCCACCTGGAAGTGCCTGACGGGACGACCAAAGCGCTCCTGGGTCTCCACCACCGGCTCCCCGCCGGTCATGGGTTCCTCACGGCGCCGAGCCCCGGCCGGCCGGGTGAGCACTCGAGGGACTCATCCCGCCACCGAGCGGCGGGGCACCAGACGCTCCACTCTCCACCTCTGGCCGTCGTGGGACAGCTCGGCGGAGCCCACCGGAAGTCCCCCGCCCAGCTCCGTGGGCATGGGGGCCGTGAGCACCACCCGGGCCTGACCGGATCCCGGCGCCTCTGGGTCCAACTCGTACTCCAGCGTGTCCAGGTCGTTGCCCTGCAGGTCGGCCCTGAGGCCGTGGACAAGATCGAGCAGGAACTCGTTGAGCTCGCTGCCGGCGGCGGTTCCGTCTCGCAGGCGAGCGGCCAGCCCCTCGTCCATCCCTTGGTTGACGGCTACCCGAATCACTGTCTTGCGACCCTCGTCGCCGAGGAGCCCCCACACGGTCTGGTGCTCCCCCCAGGTCACGGCCTCCACGAAGGTCCTCGCCGTCTCCACAGGCTCCTGGGCCACCTCCGGAGGGGTCATGGGCGCTCCCAGTCCAGCGAGTACAAGAAGTCCCGCACGAAGATGCGTTGCGGGCCCTGGAGGGCCTCACCGACGGCTGCGTCCAGGGCTCGGTCGGCCTGTTCCCGTTCGGCCTCCTCCAGGCGGGCATGGGCGTCGATGCGAGCCCGTAAGGCCACCTCCAGGTACTCGTTGGGGAGCTCCATGAGGGCGCTGAGCTCGGCCTCGATCACAGCCCGAGCCCGGGTGCCCCCCAGACGGGCCGAGGCCAGCGCCAGCTCTACGATGGCCGAGCGGCGCGAGGGCTCGGGCAACTCGAGCAGGCGGGTCAGGCGCTCGCGCATGAGCTCCACCCTGTCGTCTCGACGAGAGCCGCCGACGAGGGCCGCGAAGTGATCGGCCCGGCCCAGCCCGGATGCGATGCTCTCGAGCTCCTTCTCGGTCCGCTCCAGGCTGGCGTAAGCCTGCCGCCAGGCGTCGGCGTGGAGCCTGGTGTCGAGCAGGGCCACGGCGTCCTCGAAGCAGGCCAGCGCCCGACGCAGGTTGGTGGCGCCTCCGAGGGCGACGTAGGCCAGGCCCAGGTTGTGCTTGGCCAGGGCGTGCTGGAAGGGGAAGGCGCTTCGAGTGAAGACGGTGAGCGACTCGCTGAAGGCCTTGATGGCCTCCTCCACCAGCGCCTCGCGCTCCGAGGGACGCAGACCGGCCAGTGCGCTGCAGGCCACGCCCATGCTGTGGCTGACCAGACCGTGGTGGTAGGGCGCTTCGTCCGGATCGAGATCCGCCCTTGCCTCTTCGAAGTCGGCCAGGGCGGCCTCGGCTCCCTCCTCGCCGCCCATGGCCGCATGGGCCTGGCCCCGGTTGTGCAGGGTGGCCACCCGGCCCCGGCGACCCTCGGCGGAGGCGGTGTCGAAGAGCTCCACTGCTGCGTCCAAGGCCTCGACGGCGGCATCGAGCTCGCCGAGCTCGGTACGGACCAGGCCCAGGTTGTTGAGCGCAGCTGCCCGCTCGCCGTCACGCTCCCTTCCCTCGAGCAGCTCTGCCGCCTTCTCGAACAGACCGGCCGCCCGGCGCCGGTCGCCCAGAGCCCGCTGAGCGGCGCCGGCGGCGTTGAGGACGCGGCCGTGCTCGACTGGGTCGAGGCTGGGATCGAAGACGGCGGCGGCCACGTCATAGCAGGCCAGCGCCTTGCGCAGGTTCTCGGGGGCGCTGCCCACGGGGGACTCGGCGTGGGCCAGGCCGAGCCGGTAGGCGACGGCGGCATGCTCGTAGGGCCGTGTGGCCCGAGTTGTCCTCGCCAGTTGAGCCTCGAGGGCTTCGATCACCTCACGCCGGTCGGTCACCTCGGCCACGGCTCAGGCTCGCTTCACGCGGCTGGTGCTTCGCCCGCGACCAGGGCGCCAACGTGACGCACGATCTCGGCCACGGCCACGTCGACGGCAGCCAGCACCGGCGCCGAGAGGCTCTGGCCGACGCCGTGAGCGTCCTCGGGCTGGCAGCCGACCTCGAGCACCCGGGGCGGGAGCACCCCCAGAGCCTTGGCCAGCATCATGGCCCGATCAGGCGTGGTGAGGTGCATGTCGGCCAGCAGGTCGTGACGCTCGGCCCATGTGAGGGTGTGCACGTCGACCACGTCGGGATCGATGAGCATGACGTTCCCGGGCGGGCGGTCCAGGTCCACCGTGTCCACCACCACCAGCGCGTCCCAACCCTCCTGGAGCTCCTGGACGAGGGCGATACCCCCGATGCCGGTCTCGATCACCCGGACGCCATCGGGAAGCTCCACACCCTCCAGCCGGCGCGCCACCTCCACCCCGAACCCGTCATCGGCCCGCAGCACATTCCCGACCCCCGCGATCAACACCCTCACCCTCGCCACCCCCCGAACGGGCTTCGACCTCCTCGACTGACGCCCCGCACCCGACTTTGGCACGATCGACCAGACCATCGGGGGGTCGATCGTGCCAAGGTCGGTGGGACGACGCCAGCCTCGATCACGTGAGAGCGCCCATGGACATCTCGGCCACCCGCAATGCATACCCCTTGACGGCCCACCACGTGATGTACTCCTCGAGCTCGGCCCAAGCCTTCTCGTCCACGCTGTCCCGCCAGTGGTCGAGGCGGCGCTCCACCTCGCCGGCGATGATCTGGTCGAGGGCTGCGATGGTCTCCTCCTCTTCCCCGAGGATGTGCCGGCCGGCGTCGGCGCCCCGCAGCTCGGCGGCCACGCGCCCGGCCTCCTCGTCCAGGCGGTCGAGGTCAGTGTCGGCTCCTTCGGCCGCGGCCAGGACCAGGCCGGCGGCGTTCTCCTCCACCCGGCGCAGGCAATAACCGTTGGTCAGGGCGTAGCCGGCCCAGATGCCGATCTCGGTGATGGGCTGGGAGAGCCGCTGCTCGGCGACGGCCCGGTCCACGTATCGCTTGGCCAGGGGGGTGAGGGGGTGGCCCTGAGCAAGGGTCCGTGCCTCGAAGACAAGGCCCCCGTCACCCAGCGCCACCTATGCCTCCTCGTATGACGGGTGGCGGT
>JALZKD010000112.1 GCA_030859405.1 Actinomycetota bacterium
ACGGTGACCTGCCGCCCGTCGCCACCGGCCCGGTTGATGCGGTCCCGGACCATTTCCAGGCGCTCGGCTATGGCCAGGCGCGCGGCTACGCCCTCCACACCACCATGGCCTGCCGCTCGGTCTCCTCCCGCGCCCGGTGGGAGAAGTATCGGTGGCGCAGTGACGAGTCGGATGAGCAGGCTGTGCACTGGTCCTCGTCGTGGACCATGTCGGCTCCGGCCCGGTGCAGCGCCGCCGCCACTCCGGCCGCCAGGTCGAGAGCAGGGTCCCCCGCCCGCGTGGCGCCCCGGATCGAGTTCCCGAGCCGGGCGGTCAGGCGCTCGAGGTCCGCGGCCGCGAACTGGTAGCACTCGGCCCGGATGCACGGCCCGAGCGCAGCCTCGACCCGGCTGGCCCCCATTGCCCGCATGGCCTCCACGGTGCGCTCGATGATGCCTCGGGCCAAGCCGGCCCAACCGGCGTGGGCGGCGCCGACCACGCCCTCTGGGCTGGCCAGGGCCACCGGCGCACAGTCCGCCGTCAGCACGCCCAGGGCCACGTCCGAACGGGCGGTCACCAAGGCGTCCCCCTCTTGCGTCGGCCCCCGGAGCGGATGCTCCACCATCACCACTCGGTCGCCGTGCACCTGATGGAGCCAGGTGATAGGTAGCTGCACCACGCCCTCCCAGCTCCTGGGCCGCCCCTCGCGCCGCTCGAGGGCGTCGCCCTGGGCCCGGCCGGTCCAGCGCACTCCGGCCCAGGAGCCAAGAGGCGCTCGGCTGCTCACCTCGGTCCTCAGAGGCGGGCGGGCGCTACTTGAGGAAGGAGGGAACGTCGAAGTCCTCGTCGGCGAAGTCCAGATCCTCCTCGTCCACCGCCAGGGCGTCTCGATCCGGTCTGAGGCCTAGCTCGCGGTGTGCCCACTCCTCGGTGCCGGTGGCCGCGCTGCTGCGATCCTCCCACTGCTCGAAACCGGTGGCGATGACCGTGACCCGGACCTCGTCGCCCATGGCGTCGTCGATCACGCTGCCGAAGATGATGTTGGCGTCGGGATGGGAGACGCTGTGAATGATCTCGGCCGCCTCGTTGACCTCGAACAGCCCCAGATCGCTACCGCCCGCGATGTTGAGGAGGATGCCCCGGGCCCCCTCGATCGACGCCTCGAGCAGGGGGCTGGTGATGGCGGCCCTGGAGGCGTTGACCGCCCGGCCGTCACCCGAGGAGTTGCCGATGCCCATGATGGCCGTGCCGGCGTTGCTCATGATCATCTTGACGTCGGCGAAGTCGGTGTTGATGAGACCCGGGTGGTTGATGAGGTCGGTGATGCCCTGGACGCCCTGGAGGAGCACCTCGTCGGCCATCTTGAAGGCGTTGACCATCGACGTCTTGTCGTTGGAGACGGTGAGAAGGCGGTCGTTGGGGATGACGATGAGGGTGTCGACGGCCTCCTTCAGGCGCTGGATGCCGGCGTCGGCCTGGACGGCCCGGCGGCGGCCCTCGAAGCCGAACGGCCGGGTGACGACACCGATGGTGAGTGCCCCGAGCGAGCGGGCGATCTCCGCCACAACGGGCGCCCCGCCTGTTCCCGTGCCCCCACCCTTGCCGGCGGTGATGAAGACCATGTCGGAGCCCTTGAGGACCTCCTCGATCTCGTCCCGGTGCTCCTCGGTTGCCTGGCGGCCCACCTCGGGGTCGCTTCCGGCGCCGAGGCCCCTCGTGAGCTGGCGCCCGATGTCGAGCTTCACGTCGGCGTCGCTCATGAGCAGGGCCTGGGCGTCGGTGTTGATGGCGATGAACTCCACGCCCTTCAGCCCGGCGTCGATCATCCGGTTCACGGCGTTTACGCCGCCGCCACCCATGCCGACCACCTTGATGACTGCGATGTAGTTCTGCTGAGTTCCGTTCATGGGTTCAAACGCCTCCCGATGCGTGAACGCGCCATGCACGTCCCCACCGAATCCGACCGCCCGAAGGAATTTCCTCGAAGTGCTGACGCCGGGCCTTGCCTCGACCTCTACCTTACGGTTATAGTCTTGACTCAACCTCGGTCAGCGGTCGAACCTTAACCAGAAGCTCAACGTCGAGTCAAGACTGGCGCTGCTGGCGCGCGCACGTCGAGCGTGCGCAGCCGCGTCACGTCGGCCTTCTGGAGCACGGTCAGCGCCGAGATGAGCTTGGCCTCCAGAGCATCTGGCCCTCCGAGGCGGACCTCCCCGCCCGGAGACGTCAGCTGCAGCACCAGCTCGTTGCCCGGTGTGGTCTGGATCTCGCTCACCCGCTCGTGGAGGCCGGGTGGCAACGCCCCTGCCACCCGCACGGTCTCGGCGGCGGCAGCCAGAGAGGTGCCCGGGGCTGCAGGGGCGTGGGCCCCGGCCAGGGCGGGGATCTTCGCCGGTCGGTTGGTGACCACCTCGAGCACCCGGCCGGTGCCGTCCACCACGGCCCAGCCCGCCCCCGCCCGCGCCACCGCCACCGGTCGGCGCTCGCTGACCTCGATGACCACCGCGCCCGGCCACGCTCTGCGGGCCTGAGCGTGGTCCACCCACGGCAGTGCCTCGATCCTTCTCGCCACCTGGGCGGTGTCCACCTCCACCATCCGAGGGTGGCCGTCGAGGCCGCTGGCGGCCACCAGATCGGGGTGCGGCGTCCTGCTCGCCCCCCGGACCTCCACCCGGTCCACGTCGAGCAAGGGAGATTGCGTGGCCCCCACCACGGCGGCCACGGCAATGGCCACGGCGGCGGCCAACACCACGAAGCACAGGCGCCGGCGGCCCTCCTCCCGCTGAACCGCGACCCGCCGTTGGCGGATCCTCGGATCGATGGCGAGGCCCTGAGCGGCTCGGTCGTAGAGTTGTTGGGTCACCGGGACGCGTCGGCGGGGTCGGGGTCTGGGGGATCTGCTGGACCGAGAGGTAGGACCCCGGCGTCGAAGCCGACCAGGCGCACCTCGGGCTTCAGGCCCACGCCGGTCTGGCCCAGCACCCGGTCCCGAACTTCTCGGATCAGTGCCACCACGTCGTCGGCCGAGCCACCGTCGTCCACCTGTATGAAGTTGGCATGCTTGAGCGATACGTGGGCGGATCCCCGGCGGAGCCCCTTCAAGCCCGCGGCGTCGATGATGCGCCCCGCCGAGTCTCCGGTGGGGTTGGTGAACACCGAACCGGCGTTCTGACCCCCGGGCTGGTGCTCCCGGCGCCATCGCACGATGTCGGCGATGCGGGCCTCTGACGACGACCGATCGCCCGGTTCCAGGGCGAACTCGGCCCAGACCACCACGTGGTGGGCGGCGACGGCGGAGTGCCGGTAGCCGAAGGCGAGGCGCTCGGGACCGAACACGCCGTCGTCCCCGCCCATGAGATCCACGTAGCGGTAGCGCGCCAGGGTCCGGGCCACGTCGGCCCCGTGGCCACCCGCGTTCATGCGCACCGCACCGCCCACGGAGCCGGGCACGCCTACCGCCCACTCCAGGCCGGTGAGGCCGGCGGCGGCTGTGCGCCTGGCCAGCACTGGCAGGAGGGCGCCGGCCTCGGCTCTGGCTCGTCGGGACTCCGCCTCGACGGTGACGCTGTCGAGCCCGGCCAGGACGACCGCGAGGCCGGGGAAGCCGGCGTCGGCCACCAGCAGGTTCGAGCCCTTGCCCACCACCAGGACCGGGACGCCACTGGCCACCACCGCCTCTCGCGCCAGCTCCAGGTCGGCCTCGGACGCCACGACCAGCAACAGAGCGGCGGGCCCACCCACCCGGTAGGTGGTGAGGGGCCCGAGCGGCACCTGGCGGCGACCCTTGGGGCCCAGCACGGCGGCTGCCCGCTCGACAGCGTTCACGGGACGGGCACGGGGGGCCGGAGCAGCTCGCCCGGGAGAAGCGTGAGGTCACCGGCACCAAGGGTGAGGCACAGATCACCCGGGCGCAGCAGGCGCCGGAGGTAGGGAAGCCAGTCCTGGCGGCTCGGCAGGTAGGCGACGTTGCTCGTGGGATGGGCGTCCAGCACGGCCTGGACGACGAGTTTCCCCGAGACGCCCGGTCTGGGGACCTCGCCGGCGTCGTACACGTCGGTGATCACCACCACGTCGGCGTCCTCGAAAGCGTCGGCGAAGTCGGTGGCGAGGGCGGCGGTGCGGCTGAAGCGGTGGGGTTGGAACACGCAGACCACCCGACGCCAACCGCCTCCATGGGCCGCGGCCAGCGCGGCCCGGACCTCGGTGGGCAGATGGGCATAGTCGTCCACGAAGGTCACGCCCTCGCGCTCACCTCGGAACTGGAAGCGCCGGGCCACGCCGCCGTAGCGCGCCAACGCCCTGGCCCCGGCGTCGAACGGCGCCCCGACGAGCAGACCGGCGACCAGTGCCGCACAGGCATTGCGGGCGTTGTGCAGACCCGGCACGGGCAGGGCCACGTCACCGAGGTCCGCCCCAGCGTGTCGTAGAGCGAACCCCACGCTGGATCGCCCACTCACCACACCGGTCATCCGGTAGTCCGCGGCCTCGGACGTGCCGTAGGTCACGGCGCCGCAACGCTGGGCCAGCTCGAAGGCCGCCGGGTCGTCGGCGCAAAGGACCCTCGGGCCGGGGCACTGGTGGACGAAGCGCTCGAATGCGCCCACCAGTGCCTCGAAGTCCCCGTAGTGCTCGAGATGGTCGGGCTCGACACTGGTGACCACGGCTAGGTCGTGGGCCAGCCGAAGGAAGGTGCCGTCGCTCTCGTCGGCCTCCACCACCAACCAGGCGCCGTCATCCCACACCGCTCCGGTGCCGATCTCGTTGACCTCACCACCGACTATGAACGACGGGCGCAAACCCGCCTCCACGAGCACCAGGGCCAGCATGGACGACGTGGTGGTCTTGCCGTGGGTGCCGGCCACGGCCACTGTGCGCCGTGTGGCCGCGATGGCGGCGAGGACGTCGGCGCGGGTCAGAACCGGAAGGCCTCTTTGGCGAGCAGCCAGGACCTCGGGGTTGGTGTCGGGTACGGCGGTGGAGATGGCCACCACGCCGGCCTGACCCACGTTCTCTGCTCGATGGCCCACGGTCACGCCGACCCCGAGCGATGCCAGACGCTCCAGTCCCGGTGAGTGCTTGAGGTCGCTGCCGGTGACGGCATGACCCATGGCCACCAGCACTGTGGCTATGGCGCTCATCCCCGCTCCGCCGATGCCGACCACGTGGATTCGAAGGGGCGTGCGAAGGGGCGGGTGAAGGTCGAGGGACGGCGCTTCGGGCGGCGGTGCTCCGGACGGTTCGGGATCAGCGACGGGCATGGTGCTCCACGAGGGCGGCCACACGCTCGGCGGCATCGGGGCGGGCCAGGCCCAGTGCGGCCTTGGCCATGGCCTCGATGCGGCCGGGCTCCTTCAGCAGGGGCTCGAGCTCGGCCAGGAGGCGCCCCGGACCCAGCTCCTCGTCAGGCACGACCACAGCCGCTCCCCGCCGCACCAGTGCCGCCGCGTTGGCGCTCTGATGGTCGCCGGGGGCCGAGGGC
>JALZKD010000036.1 GCA_030859405.1 Actinomycetota bacterium
TACTTCAGGAAGCCCTCGTAGTTGCGCATCATCAACTGGCTGTCGATCTGCTTCATGGTCTCGAGGGCCACGCCCACGGCGATGAGCAGCGTGGTTCCCGCGAAGGGGTAGTTGTTGATGTCCCACGCCGCCAGGAAGAGGGAGGGCAAGAGGGCGATGAAGGCCAGGAAGAGGGAGCCGGGAAGGGTGATGCGGTTGAGGATGCCGGCCAGGTAACGCTCGGTCCGCTCCCCGGGACGGATGCCGGGGATGTAGCCACCCTGCTTGCGAATCAGGTCGGCCTGCTGGCGGGGGTCGAAGGCGATGGCCGTGTAGAAGTAGGCGAACAGGACTATGAACACGCCATAGAGCAGGATGTAGGCAATGCTCGTGGGCTGGGTCAGGTTCTTGTCGATGAAGCTGCGCACCCCGTCCCACGGCACCACGTTGGACAGCAGAACCGGGAAGTACAGGACCGAGCTTGCGAAGATGATGGGTATCACCCCCGACTGGTTCACCTTGAGCGGTATGTAGGTGCTCTGTCCGCCGTACATTCGCCGGCCCACCACCCGCTTGGCGAACTGCACCGGGATGCGTCGCTGGCCCTGCTCGATGAACACGATGGCGGCGATGAGCGCCAGGGTGACCAGGATGATGATGGCGAACTTCACGTCGCCCCCCTCGGCCTTCACCGCCGCGCCGCCGGCCGGAAGGCCCGAGACGACGTTGGCGAAGATCAGGATGGACATCCCCTGGCCGATCCCGCGCTGGGTGATGATCTCGCCCAGCCACATGACGAAGGCGGTCCCGGCCGTCATCGACAACACGACGAGCAGCACCCTCGGCACCGTGAAGTTGGGGATCAGGTCGACGTCACCGCCGATGCCGAGGCCCTCCGCTCCGTTGTGGAAGGCAAAGGCCAGCCCCGTTGACTGCATCACGGCGAGGGCCACCGTGAGGTAGCGGGTGGTCTGGGTGATCTTCTTCTGACCGACCGCGCCCTCGTTGCGCCACTGCTCCAGCTTGGGAATCACCACACCGAGCAGCTGCACGATGATCGAGCTCGTGATGTAGGGCATGATCCCGAGCCCGAAGACGGCGAAGCGGGTCAGGGCTCCACCGGAGAACAGGTTGAGGAAGCCCAGAACGCCTCCGGCCTTGGCCGTCTCCTCCAGCCGCCGTACCGCATCGAAGTCGATGCCGGGCACCGGTATGTGCGAGCCCACCCGGTAGAGGCAGATCACCACGAGGGTGAACACGATCTTGTTCCGGAGATCCGGAATCTTGAACATGTTCTTGAAGCTGGAGAGCATCGTGGCTCCGGGACTAGCGGTTGGTGAGGGCGTTGCCCTTGGCCGCTGGGCGTCCGGGCGGAGATGGGATGATCTCCACGCTACCCCCCGCCGAGGTGATGGCCGTCTCCGCGGAGCGCGAGAAGGCATGGGACCGAACCCGAAGGGCCCGGGTGAGCTGACCCCTCCCGAGGACCTTCACCAGCCCATGCTTGTGCACCAGGCCCCTGGACCGCAGCGACTCGGGACTGACCTCGTCGCCGTCGAAGCGCTGGAGGGTGTCGAGGTTCACCACCGTGTACTCCACCCGGAACGGGTTCTTGAAGCCGCCGAGCTTGGGGACCCGCTGCTTCAGGGGGAGCTGACCGCCCTCGAAGCCGGGCTTCACCGTGTCGCGGGCGCCCTGTCCCTTGGATCCCCGGCCAGCCGTCTTGCCTCCCCTGCCGGCGGTGCCCCGACCCACCCGCTTGGGCTTCTTGGTGGAGCCGGGGGCGGGGCGGAGCTCGTGCAGCTTCATTCCTCCACCCCCGGCTCCACGGCCACGAGGTGGGGGACGCGGGCGATCATGCCGCGCACCTCCGGGCGGTCGGGCAGCGTGTTGGCCTTGCCGATGCGCCCAAGGCCCAGGGCCCGAAGGGTCCCTCGGTGCTTTGGCTTGGTGCCGATGCCCGACCTCACCTGGACGACGCGCAACATGGCGGTTGCCACTACGCCACCACCTCCGGCACGTGCGGGCCCCGCTTGGCCTCTCGGTAGGCCTCCAGCACGCCCTTGGGCGCGACCTCTTCGGGAGACTTGCCCCGTAGGCGAGCCACCTCGTCCGGGGACCTCTGGGCCTTCAGACCGGCGATGGTGGCGTGAGCCACGTTGATGGCGTTGGACGAGCCCAACGACTTGGCCAGCACGTCGTGGATGCCAGCGGCCTCGAGGATGATGCGGGCCGCGCCGCCGGCGATGACGCCGGTACCGGGAGCGGCTGGCTTGAGCAGCACTCGGCCGGCGCCGGCCTCGCCCACGACGGGATGGACGATGGTGGAGCCGGCGAGGGGCACGTGGAAGACGTTCTTGCGGGCATCCTCGCCCGCCTTCTGCATGGCGAGGGCCACCTCCTTGGCCTTTCCGTAGCCGAGCCCCACCTTGCCTTGACCGTCTCCGACCACCATGAGGGCGGCGAAGGAGAACCGGCGCCCACCCTTCACCACCTTCGCCACCCGGTTCGGTCTCCCGATGGCTCGTTCCTCGAACTGGCCCTCAGCCATGTCGTCCTTTCATGTCTCCACCCCGCGCCCTAGAACTCGAGCCCGGCATCACGGGCGGCGTCGGCCAGGGCGGCCACACGACCGTGATAGCGAAACCCGCCTCGATCGAAAACAACGTGTGACACTCCGGCGGCGCGGGCCCGCTCCGCCACCAGCCGCCCCACGGTGGCGGCTCCTGTCTTGTTGCCGGTGTCGCCCGAACGCAGCTCCTTCTCCACCGAGGAAGCGGCTGCCAGCGTCCGACCCGTCTCATCGTCGATGACCTGGGCCACGACATGGCGGTTGGACCGGTACACAGCCAAGCGAGGGCGCTCGGCGGTGCCCGTGACCTTCTTCCGCACTCGCCGGTGGCGCCTCATCCGGAGTTGCGCCTGGCGCTGGCGGCTCATCACTTGCCTGCCTTCCCGGCCTTGCGTTGGACCTGCTCGCCGGCGTATCGGACGCCCTTGCCCTTGTACGGCTCGGGCTTTCGGATCTGGCGGATGTTGGCCGCGACCTGACCAACCAGCTCCTTGTCCACGCCCTTGACCAGGATGCGCGTCGGTACCGGCACCTCGAAGTCGATCCCCGCAGGCGCCTCCACGGCCACACTGTGGCTGAAGCCGAGAGCCAACTCGATCCGGTCGGGTGTATGAGAGGTCACGCGATAGCCGACTCCCACGATCTCGAGCTCCTTGGTGAAGCCGGTGGTTACCCCCACCACCATGTTGTTCACGAGGGCACGGGTGAGCCCGTGAAGGGCCCGCTCGTGGCGGTCGTCTCCTGCCCGCTCCACGAGGAGGGTGGAGTCAACCTGGCGAAGGGTGATCTCGCCCGGGATGGAGCGCTCGAGGGTGCCCTGGGGGCCCTTCACGGTGACGCGCCGGGCGGCCACGGACACCTCCACTCCGGAGGGAACGGCTATGGGGGCTCGGCCTATTCTCGACATGGCTCCACCTTCCAGCGTGGGCGTCGGACTACCACACGTAGCACAGCACCTCACCGCCCATTCGTCGCTGGCGGGCCTCGCGGTCGCTCATCAGACCCTGGCTAGTGGACAGCACGGCCACACCCAGGCCTCCGAGCACCCGCGGCAGGCGGTCTGCCTTGGTGTAGACGCGCAGCCCGGGCTTGGAAATCCGACGCAGCCCCGAGATCGTGCGCTCTCGGTCCTGGGAGTACTTCATCCGGATCTCGAGGGCCTGTCCGGGCCGGCCCGTGGCTTCCCTGACGCTGAAGCCTTCGATGTAGCCCTCCCTCTCCAGGACTATGGCCAGGGACTCCTTCAGCTTGGACGAGGGCATCCGAACCGTGTCGTGCATGGCAGTGTTGGCATTTCGGATGCGGCTGAGCATGTCCGCGATGGGATCGGTCATGGTCATGGGCGGCCTCCTACCAGCTCGCCTTGACGACGCCGGGAAGCTCCCCGGCGTGCACCAACTCTCGCAAGCAGATGCGGCACAGACCGAACTTGCGGAACACGGCCTTCGGCCGCCCGCACCGACGGCACCGGGTGTAGGCCCGCACCTTGTACTTGGGCTTGCGCTGCTGCTTCTCGACGAGCGCCTTCTTGGCCATGTCAGTCTCCACCTTCACGCTTGAACGGGAAGCCAAAAGCCTGGATCAGAGCCCTGCCCTCGGCGTCGGTGCGGGCGGTGGTGACGATGGTGACGTCGAGGCCCCGCACCGCGTCCACCCGGTCGTAGTCGATCTCGGGAAAGATGAGCTGCTCGGTCACACCGAAGGTGTAGTTACCGCGACCGTCGAACGAGTCGGGAGGCAGGCCCCGGAAGTCGCGGACACGGGGGATGGCCAGGGCTATGAGACGGTCGAGGAACTCCCACATTCGGTCACCCCGGAGGGTCACCTTGGCCCCGATGGCATTGCCCTCCCGGAGCTTGAAGGCGGCGATCGACTTCCTGGCCCTGGTGACGAGGGGCTTCTGGCCGGAGATGGCAGCCAGGTCCCGCACCGCTCCCTCGAGCAGCGAGGACTGCTGCGTGGCCAGGCCGACGCCCATGTTGAGCACGATCTTCTCGAAGCGTGGGACCTCCATGACGTTGGAGAGGCCCAGCTCCTCCTTGAGCTGGGCGCGCACCTCGCGGTCGTAACGCTCCCTCAGCCGGGGCCGGGAGGAGCGCTCCCGAGCGTTGTCTGCCGTGCTCGTGGTGCTTGCTGTGACACCGGCCACTACAGGTCACCTCCACACTTCTTGCAGATCCGGATCTTGCGGCGCCCGGTGCTGGTGTCCTCCAGGCGATAGCCGATCCGGGTCGGCCCGTCGGTCGGGCACAAGATGGCCACAGCCGATGCAGGAAGGGGCATGTCCTTGTCGATGATGCCGCCCTGCATGGTCTCCCTCGTCGAGCGCTGGTGGCGCTTGGCCACGTTGACGCCGTCCACGATCACCTTGTTCTGGGCGGGCAGGGCCCGACTGACTTCGCCCTCCTTCCCCCGGTCCTTGCCAGCCAGAACTCGAACCCTGTCTCCCTTCTTGAGCTTCATGTTTCGCCTCCCAAGCAGAGCTTGGTCGGCGAGAAAAGTGGTGCCTCCGCCGACCGGCAAAGCCGGATCGACTCCGGCGCTGAAAACGTCTGGAACATCACAGGACCTCAGGAGCGAGTGAAATTATGCGCATGAAGCGCTTGTCTCGGAGCTCACGTCCAACGGGCCCGAAGATGCGCGTGCCCCTGGGCTGTTGCTGCTCGTTGATGAGGACAGCCGCGTTCTCATCGAAGCGGATGTAGCTCCCGTCCGCCCGTCTCTTCTCCTTCTTGGTGCGCACGACCACACACCTGACCACTTCACCCCTCTTCACCGCCGCGCCCGGGATGGCGTCCTTCACCGTCGCCACGAAGATGTCGCCGATGGACGCGTAGCGTCGCTTCGAGCCGCCCAGCACCTTGATGCACAGGACTTCCTTGGCTCCCGAGTTGTCGGCCACCCGTAGCCGCGACTCCTGCTGGATCACCTGGCACGCTCCAGCACCTCGACCACCCGCCAGCGCTTGCGCTTGGAGAGGGGCCGAGTCTCCTGGACGCGCACGCGGTCGCCCACCCGCACGTCGTTCTGCTCGTCGTGGGCAAGGAGCCGCTTGGTGCGCTGCACGGTCTTGGCGTAACGGGGATGGCGGACCCGTTCGATGACGGTCACGACGACCGTCTTGTCCATGGCCGTGGAGGCGACGCTCCCCTCTCGAACCTTTCGAGGATTCGCCCGTGGCGTGCCTGTCGTGTCCACCTCAGACATCGCCGTCTCCCATCCGTGAAGCCTCCAGGCTCTCGGCCTCCTCGATCTCGCGCTCGCGGAGAAGGGTGTGGATGCGGGCCACGTCCTTCCTCACCTTCCCGACTCGAGCGTTGTTCTCCAGTTGACCGGTCACGATCTGAAAACGCAGGTTGAACAGTTCCTGCTTGGCCTCGGCCAGGCGGCCCTCCAGCTCACCCACGTCCAGGGAACGCAGCTCCTCAGCCCTTCGGCCCGGCATCAGACCTCCACCCCTTCCTGCTGACGACGAACCACGAACCTGGCCTTGATGGGCAGCTTCTGAATGGCCCTGTCCATAGCCGCTCGGGCCAGGTCCTCGTCCACGCCGGCGAGCTCGAACATGACGCGACCCGGCTTCACCACTGCGACCCAGTGCTCCGGGTTGCCCTTCCCGGAGCCCATTCGAGTCTCGGCCGGCTTCTCGGTGACGGGCTTGTCGGGGAAGACCCGGATCCACACCTTCCCACCGCGGCGCACGTGGCGAGTCATGGCGATTCGAGCGGCCTCGATCTGGCGGGCGGTGATCCAGCCGCCTTCGAGGGACTGGATGCCGAAATCGCCGAAGCTGACGCTGGTGCCACCCTTGGCGCTGCCCGAGACCCGACCTCGCATCTGCTTGCGATGCTTCACCTTCTTCGGCATCAACATGTTTCGCCTCCCATGCAAAGCCTGATCGGCGAGCTCAGCGGTGCCTCCGCCGACCGGCCAAGCCGGCTCGGCTGCGGCGCTCTCATCGTCTTACCGGCGGACATATCAGTAATCACGAAAATGAGGAGCCTCGTGATGCTCGCGGGTGCGGCGCTCGATCTCCTCCTCCTCGGCGAGGAGTCGCTCGATATCGGGGTCGACCTCCCGGATGATCGGCTGGGCCTCGGGCGTCTCACCCGTCTCGGCCGTCTCTGCCTCGACCGTCTCTGCCTCGGGCGTCACTTCAGCGGCGGCGTCCACGACGGCTGTCTCCTCGGCCGCGGCCGCCGGCGCCTCGGGCAGGACAGCACCGGGCTCACCCTGTTCCGGACGTCGCCGACCCCCGCCGGCGGAGATGATGCGCCTGGGGCGGCTCTGCCCCGACGTCTCGCCTACGGCCATGGCCGCCTCCCGGCTGATCTTGTCCTCGCTGGAGAGCTTGTAGGGCAGGATGTCACCCTTGTAGATCCACACCTTGACGCCGATGCGGCCAACGCTGGTCCTGGCCTCTCGCAAGCCGTAGTCGATGTCGGCCCGAAGGGTGTGCAGCGGCACCCGGCCCTCACGGTAGGACTCCTTGCGGGACATCTCCGAGCCGCCCAACCGGCCCGCGCACTGCACCCGGATGCCCTGGGCCCCCGCCTTCTGGACGGTCTGCACCGCCCGCTTCATGGCTCGGCGGAAGCTCACCCGGCCCGCCAGCTGATCGGCGATCCCCTGGGCAATGAGGGCGGCGTCGAGCTCGGGCTGCTTTATCTCCTGGATGTTGAGCTGGACCTTGGCGTTGCCGGTCATCCTGGCCAGCTCCGTGCGCAACCGGTCCGCCTCTGCTCCTCGGCGGCCTATCACGATCCCAGGCCGCGCCGTGTGCAGATCGATGCGGAGGCGGTCACGCGTGCGCTCGACCTCGATGCGGCTCACGGCCGCCCGCTCGAGCTGTGTCATGAGGAAGTCGCGGATCTTCCAGTCCTCCACCACTTGGTCCTGGTAGTCGCGGTCGTTGAACCAGCGCGACTTCCAGTCGGTGGTCACGCCGAGGCGGAACCCGTACGGATTGACCTTCTGACCCACCTAATGCCCCCCGCCCTCTCGTCCGTCTGTCGCTTCCGACGTGGTTTGGCTCTCTTCTCCCACGAGATCGGCCCCGCCCGCGCTCTGCCGCCGGGGCTCTTGGCGTTGCTGCTCTTCTCGGCGGGCCCGCCGGCCCTGGCGCCCACCCGCCACCCGGCGAGCCCGGCGAGCGGCGTCGCCGGCCTGGCGAGCTTCGACGCGAGCGAGTTGCTCATCGGGAAGCCGGCTCACGATCACGGTGACGTGACACGTCCGCTTCCGGATCCGAGTGGCTCGGCCCCGCGCCCGTGGCCGCCACCGCTTCATGGTCGTGCCCTCGTCGGCGTAGCAGGCGGAGACGTACAGGCTGTCCGGGTCGAGACCGTCGTTGTTCTCGGCGTTGGCAACCGCAGACGCCAGCACCTTGCTCACCAGCTGGGCTGCGTCGCGCTCGGAGAACTGGAGCGCCTCCCGGGCCTGTTGCACGTCCTTGCCGCGGATGAGGTCCAGGACCGCACGAACCTTGTACGCCGAGACCCGCGAGTGACGCAGAACCGCCCGGGTCCCTTCTCGCTCGTTGGTCTTGGTCGCCGTCATGTGGCGCTCACCTTCGAGCCGCTCGTTCTTGGCCCGCGTGGTAGCGGAAGATACGGGTAGGGGCGAACTCGCCGAGCTTGTGGCCCACCATGGACTCGGTGATGTAGACGGGCACGTGCTTTCGACCGTCGTGGACGGCGATGGTGTGGCCAACCATGTCCGGGATGATGGTGGAGCGCCGGGACCAGGTCTTGACCACACGCTTCTGGTTGTTGGCGTTCAGTTCATCGACCTTCTTGAGCAGGTGGTCGTCGACGAACGGTCCCTTCTTCAAGCTGCGAGGCATCTCAGGCCCATCTCCCCCACTGGCTCATCGGCGTGAGCCGCGAGTGCGGCGTCGCCGGACGATGAGCTTCTCGGACTCCTTGTTGCGGTCCCGGGTCCGCCCCTCGGGCTTTCCCCAGGGCGACACTGGATGGCGGCCGCCCGAGGACTTGCCCTCCCCGCCACCCAGCGGATGGTCGACGGGATTCATGGCGACCCCGCGAGTCTGGGGACGGACGCCCTTCCAACGGTTGCGGCCCGCCTTGCCCAACTTCACCTGGTCCACCTCGGCGTTGCCCACCTCTCCGACGGTGCCGCGACAGTCGATGGGGACGCGGCGCATCTCTGTGGAAGGAAGTCGCAGGGTGGCGAAGTCCCCCTCCTTGGCCACGAGCTGCACGCTCATGCCCGCGCCGCGGGCGATCTTGCCGCCGGCCCCCGGCTTGAGCTCCACATTGTGCACGGTGGTCCCGACCGGGATGTACCGCAGCGGCAGGGCGTTGCCGGGCCGTATCTCGGAGCCGTGGCCACTCTGCAACACGGCGCCCACACCGACACGCGCCGGCGCCAGGATGTAGCGCTTCTCGCCGTCGAAATAGTGCAGCAGAGCGATGCGGGCATTGCGGTTGGGGTCGTACTCGATGGTGGCCACCTTGGCCGGGATCCCGTCCTTGGTCCGCTTGAAGTCGACCACCCGGTACTGCTGCTTGTGGCCGCCTCCGCGGTGGCGCGCCGTCTTGCGGCCGTAGGTGTTGCGCCCGCCCGTCTTGGGCTTGGGTCGAACGAGCGACTTCTCGGGCCGATCCTTGGTGACCTCGGAGAAGTCGGAGACGGTCTGGAACCGCCGGCCGGCGCTGGTGGGCTTGCGCTTTCGAAGAGCCATCGTCGTTCCTTTGTCCTAGCTCTCGAACAACTCGATGCGGTCGTCGTCGGCGAGGGTGACGATGGCCCGCTTGGTGTCGGAACGCTTGCCGAACGTGGCCTGGCGCCGGTTGCGCTTGAGCTTGCCCTTGCGGTTGAGCGTGTTCACGTTGACGACCCGCACGTCGAAGATGGACTCCACGGCTTGGCGGATCTCGGTCTTGTTGGCCGACGGGTGCACGACAAAGGTGTAGACGCCCTCGTCGAGCAGGCCGTAGGACTTCTCGGACACGACCGGCTTGATGATGACGTCTCTGGGGTCCTTCACGAACCTTCGTCCTCCCCATTGGGAGCCGGCGGCGTCGAGGTCGGGAGAGTGGAGGTGGTGAAGACCACCCAGTCGCTGGCGAGCACGTCGTAGGCGTTGAGCTCTCGGGCCGGTATGACGACGACCTCGGGCAGGTTCCGGAACGACTTGGAGGCCACCTCGTCGTCATCGGGCACCACCACGAGCACCTGTCCCTCCATGCCCAACGCCGCCAGAGCGGCGATCGCCTCCTTGGTCTTCGGAGCCTCGAAGCTCCACCCCTCCACCACGGCCACCCTGCCGTTGGCGGCTCGGTCCGACAACGCCGAGCGCAAGGCCAGCTGAACCATCTTCTTGGGGGTCTTCTGGCGGTAGCTGCGGGGCTTCGGGCCGAGGGCCACGCCGCCCCCCGCCCACTGCGGCGAGCGCGAGGAGCCGTGCCGGGCCCGCCCCGTGCCCTTCTGGCGCCACGGCTTGGCGCCACCGCCCCTCACCTCGGCCCGAGTGAGGGTGGACTGCGTGCCGGCTCGGGCCGCAGCCAACTGAGCGGTGACCACCTGGTGCATCACCGCCACATTGGGTGAGATGGCGAACACGGCGTCGTCGAGCTCCAGCGAACGGGCCGTGGAGCCGTCGACCCGGCGAACGTCGACGGCGACCACCGTCACTTCCCACCCTTGACGGCATTGCGGATGAGGACCAGCCCGCCGCGGGGACCGGGAACAGCGCCCTTCACGAGGAGCAGGTCCCGCTCGGCGTCAGCCTGCACGACCTCGAGGTTCATCGTCGTGACCCGCTGGGCGCCGAGCTGGCCGGCCATCCGGGTCCCCTTGAACACGCGGGCCGGCGTGGCGCAGGCACCAATGGCGCCGGGGGACCGGTGCTTCTTGTGGTTGCCGTGGGAGGCACCCTGGCCGGAGAAGTTGTGACGCTTCATGGCGCCGGCGAAGCCCTTGCCCTTGCTCACCGCGGTGACGTCGATCCTCTCGCCGGCAACGAGCTGGTCCACTCTCAGCTCCTGGCCGACCTCGTAGCCATTGGCATCGTCGAGGCGCAGCTCGACCAGCTTGCGCCCAGGCTCCACGCCCACCTTGGCGAAGTGCCCGGCTGCCGGCTTGTTGAGGCGGGCCGGCTTCACGGTGCCCAAGGTGACCTGGAGCGCGGCGTAGCCGTCCCGGTCAGGCGTCTTGACCTGGACGACGCGAACGGGCGGCACCTTGACAACAGTCACGGGGATGGCGCGGTCGTCATCGCTCCAGATCTGTGTCATGCCGACCTTCTCGCCGACGATCGCCTTGTTCGCCATTTCACTTTGCTCGTTCTCACGCGAACGCTCCGCTCGGGAGATCCCGGCGGAGCGTCGATTCGGTTCTGCCACGGGGTTCCCGGTGCGGGCGCCCGCGGACGTCGATTGGGAACTCAAAACCTTACAGCATCGGCACCGGTCCGGCTTTGCCGGCCTGAGAGCATCGGTCCGGTCCGGCTTTGCCGGCCGGTACCGATTCCGCCTAGCTCGCCGAGGAAGCTCCGCTTCCGAGGCGAAACCTCACTGGATCTTGATCTCGATGTCCACGCCGGCCGGAAGGTCGAGGCGTTGGAGGGAGTCCACCGTCTTCGGGCTGTGCTCCACGATGTCGATCAGGCGCTTGTGGATGCGCATCTCGAAGTGCTCCCGGCTGTCCTTGTACTTGTGAGGGGAGCGGATGACGGTGTAGCGGTGCTTCTCGGTGGGCAGCGGCACGGGACCGCGGATCTTGGCCTGGGTGCGCAGAACCGTCTCCACGATCTTCTTGGTGGACTGGTCGATGACCTCGTGGTCGTAGGCCTTCAGCCGGATCCGTATCTTCTGCCTCTCAGCCACGCGCCATCACTTCAGGATCTTGGTCACGCGGCCGGCGCCCACTGTGCGTCCGCCCTCTCGGATGGCGAAACGCAGGCCCTCGTCCATGGCGATGGGCTTGCCCAGCTCCACGGTCATCGTGGTGTTGTCGCCCGGCATCACCATCTCCGTGCCCTCGGGAAGGACGATGTTGCCGGTGACGTCGGTGGTACGGAAGTAGAACTGGGGCCGGTAGTTGTTGAAGAAGGGCTTGTGACGACCGCCCTCCTCCTTGGTGAGGACGTAGACCTGGGCCTCGAAGTTGGTGTGGGGAGTGATCGTTCCCGGCTTGGCCAGGACCTGGCCCCGCTCGACGTCTTCCTTCTTGATGCCTCGCAGGAGAACCCCAGCGTTGTCGCCGGCCTGGCCCTGGTCCAGAGACTTGTTGAACATCTCGATGCCGGTGCACACCGTCTTCTGCGTGGGCCGCAGGCCCACGATCTCGATCTCGTCGCCGATCTTGACCACGCCGGCCTCGATCCGCCCGGTGACCACCGTTCCTCGGCCGGTGATGGTGAACACGTCCTCGATGGACATGAGGAACGGCTTGTCCGTCTCCCGCTCGGGCTCGGGGATGAACGTGTCCACCGCCTCCATGAGCTCGGGGATGCGCGCCACCCAGTCGGCGTCTCCGTCGAGGGCCTTCAGGGCCGAGACTCGCACCACCGGTGATTCGTCGCCGGGGAACTCGTAGTCGCTGAGCAGCTCGCGGACCTCGAGCTCCACCAGATCGAGCAGCTCCTCGTCGTCGACCATGTCGGCCTTGTTGAGGGCCACCACAATGGAGGGCACGCCGACCTGGCGGGCGAGCAACACGTGCTCCCGGGTCTGGGGCATGGGCCCGTCGGCGGCGGAGACGACAAGGATGGCGCCGTCGACCTGGGCCGCGCCGGTGATCATGTTCTTGATGTAGTCGGCGTGGCCCGGCATGTCGACGTGGGCGTAATGACGATTGGGCGTCTGGTACTCCACGTGGGCGATGGAGATGGTGATGCCGCGGGCCTTCTCCTCGGGCGCCTTGTCGATCTGGTCGAACGGGGTGAAGGACACGTCGGGGTTGGCCTCGGCCAGCACCTTGGTGATGGCGGCCGTGAGCGTGGTCTTCCCGTGGTCGATGTGGCCCATCGTGCCCACGTTGACATGGGGCTTGTCCCGGACGAACTGCTTCTTGGCCATCAAGATCCTTTCGCGCTCGGAAGCAAGCTTCCTCGGCGAGTTGTTCGTGCCCGGCTTCGCCGGGCGCTGTGTTCTCGCTCGACCGGCAGAGCCGGATCCAGCGAGATGATCTATTCGCCCCTCACCCGGGCGACGATCTCCTTGGAGACCGACTCCGGCACCTGCTGGTAGGAGTGGAACTGCATTGTGTACGTGGCGCGCCCCTGGGTGCGCGAACGCAGGTCGGTAGCGTAGCCGAACATGTCGGACAGGGGCACCTGAGCGCGGATCACCTGGCTGCTTCCACGCTGATCCATGCCCTCCACCCGGCCTCGGCGTGCCGACAGGTCACCGATGAGGTCACCCATGTACTCGTCCGGTGTCACCACTTCCACCGCCATGATTGGCTCCAGCAGTGCAGGGCGGGCGCGCCGAGCGGCCTCCTTGACGGACATGGAACCCGCGATCTTGAAGGCCATCTCCGAAGAGTCGACCTCGTGGTACGAGCCGTCCGTGAGGATGACGCGCAGGTCGACCATGGGATAGCCGGCCACCACGCCGGAGGTGAGCGCCTCCTGGATGCCGGCGTCGACCGAGGGTATGTACTCCTTCGGAATGTCGCCACCTTTGATCTTGTCCACGAACTCGTAACCCCCGCCCGGCCCGGTGGGCTCGAGGTCGATCACCACGTGGGCGTACTGGCCCCGTCCACCGGTCTGGCGGACGTAGCGCGTCTCCACCTTGTGAGCCGTCTGGGTGATGGTCTCCCTGTAGGCGACCTGGGGCTTGCCCACGTTGGCGTCTACCCGGAACTCCCGCAGCATGCGGTCGACGAGCACCTCCAGGTGAAGCTCTCCCATCCCGCCGATGACCGTCTGGCCCGTCTCTTCGTCGCTGTGGACCTGGAAGGTGGGATCCTCCTCGGAGAGGGCGGTGAGGGCCTTGGACAGCTTGTCCTGAGCATCCTTGGTCTTGGGCTCCACGGCCACGTGGATCACAGGCTCGGGGAACTCGAGCGACTCGAGCACCACGGGTTGGGCGGGATCGCACAGGGTGTCGCCGGTGGTGGTGTGCTTGAGGCCCACGGCGGCCACGATGTCGCCGGCGAAAACGGCCTCCTTGTCCTCCCGGTGGTTGGCGTGCATCTGGAGAAGCCTTCCCACCCGTTCCTTGCGGTCCTTGGTGGAGTTGAGCACGGCCCCACCCTTGGCCAGGTGGCCGCTGTAGACCCGAAAGTAGGTGAGCTTGCCCACATGGGGATCGCTCATGATCTTGAAGGCGAGGGCCGAGAAGGGTGCGCTGTCGTCGGTTCGCCGCTCGATCTCCTCGCCGTTCTTGACCTGTACGCCCATGGTGGGAGGCACGTCCAGGGGGCTGGGCAGGAAGTCGACCACGGCGTCGAGCATGGGCTGGACACCCTTGTTCTTGAACGCCGACCCACACAGGACGGGAACGATGCGGTTGGCGATGGTCCCGGCCCGCAATGCTCGCCGGAGGTCGTCGCCGGTGATGTCCTCCTCGCCGATGTACTTCTCGGTGATGGCGTCATCGAACTCCGAGACGGTGTCGACCAGCTCCTGCCTTCTCTTCTCGGCCTCGCCGAGCATCTCCTCGGGCACGTCGTTGACGAACCATGCCTCACCGTGGACCGAGCCTTCTTCCCACATCAGCGCCTTCATGCCGATGAGATCGATCATTCCCTTGAAGGTGTTCTCCGCCCCGATGGGAACGTGCAGCACTGCGGGCACGGCGTCGAGGCGATCCCTGATCATTCCCACAGACCGATCGAAGTCGGCGCCGATGCGGTCCATCTTGTTGACGAAGCACATGCGGGGAACGCCGTACTTGTCGGCCTGGCGCCACACCGTCTCCGTCTGTGGCTCCACGCCGGCAACGGCATCGAACACCGCCACCGCGCCGTCGAGGACCCGAAGTGAGCGTTCCACCTCCACGGTGAAGTCGACGTGACCAGGAGTGTCGATGATGTTGATCCACGTGTCCTTCCACTTGCACGTGGTGGCAGCCGACGTGATGGTGATGCCGCGCTCTTGCTCCTGCACCATCCAGTCCATGGTGGCCGAGCCCTCGTGGACCTCACCGATCTTGTAGTTCTTGCCCGTGTAGTAGAGGATCCGCTCGGTGGTGGTGGTCTTGCCCGCGTCGATGTGGGCCATGATCCCGATGTTGCGGGTCCGGGCGAGTGGGTATTCGCGGATCAAGGTTGTCATTTGAGTTCCTTCAGTGCGAAGGGTTGGTCCGGCTTCGCCGGCCGACCCGGAGCTCCGTCAGCTCGCCGGCCAAGCTCAGCTCGGGAGGCGAATCACCACCGGTAGTGGGCAAAGGCCTTGTTGGACTCGGCCATCTTGTGGAGGTCGTCCTTGCGTTTCACCGCTGAACCGGTGTTGTTGGAGGCGTCCAGCAGCTCGTTGGCCAGGCGCTCGGCCATGGTCTTCTCCCGGCGCTGGCGCGAGTAGCCGACCAACCAGCGTATGGACAGGGTGGTCGACCGCCGTGGGCGGACCTCCATGGGCACCTGGTAGGTGGCGCCCCCTACCCGTCGGCTCTTCACCTCGAGCTGGGGCCGGGTGTTCTCGATGGCCCGCTTGAGGGTGCCTACGGGCTCGCTGCCGGTCTTGTCCTTCACGATCTCGAGCGAGTCGTACACGATGCGCTCGGCGAGCGTGCGCTTGCCCTCGCTCAGCACCTTGTTCACCAGTTGGGTGACCTGGACCGACCGGTAGATCGGGTCGGG
>JALZKD010000113.1 GCA_030859405.1 Actinomycetota bacterium
GGCGCAGGTTCGGGGCCCTCGGCGCTCATGGACTCAGATGTTGGCCGGCGCCAGGAGGAGGCTGTAGTCGTAGGAGTTGTCGTCCCACCATCCGGCGGCGGCGCCGATCCCGAGGACGGTCAGCACCAGGGCTGTGAGCCCGATGTTGATCCAGGAAATGATCTTGGCCGCCGTGAGCAGTCCCTCGCCCGTGAGGGTGCCTCCCGACGCCCGGATCTTGCGCCGGGCCGACGGGCACAGGGCCAGGGACACGATGGCGGCGATGACGCCGATGCCGCACGAGAAGGTCAGGGGGAACGAGACGCCAGCCAGCACCACGGCGGTGATGGCTGTTCCCTCGGTCTTGGGCGGGGGTGGGCCATAGCCGTACTGGGGAGGTGGCGGGTAACCGTACGGGGGCGGGGGGTAGCCGTACGGTGGCGGAGGCGGTCCCCAGTTCGGCGGCGGTTGTGGTTGTGGACCGGGGGGCGGCGGCTGGCCCGGAGGCGGCTGGCCCCCTCCCGGCGGAGGGCCCCATCCCGGCCCCGACGACGGGGGCGGTCCCTCGCTGCTCATCGGCTCAGGCTACGCCCGCACGGGTTGGAGTGCCCCGGTCAGCACCGAGGGCGAGGGACCACGGGCGAGCCCGGCGGTCCCGCCACGGCGGTGGCGCTGGCACGGCCCTGCACCGAGGCACCGTCGGCCATGCCGGGAACCGCGGGGGCGAACACGTAGTCCACCCGTCCCCGGAGCAGCACGCAAACCTGGCCTCCCGAAGGGTCGACGTTGACGTCGTCGATCACCACGCCTCTGGGGGCCCGTGCTGCCAGCGCCTGGTTCACCACCAGCGCCGCTCGGTCCTCGTCCAGGACGACGGTCCCCGCCTCGTCCTCTCCGCCGCCTTGGTAGAAGCGCCTCTCGGCGATGGCGGTTGCTGCGTCGTTGGCCGCCGCCCCGGCGGCGCTGATGAGCTCCCGCTGGCCGAGGAAGGCGACTGAGAAATCGACGGCGATGGCACCGAGTATCACCAGCACCAGCACGGCCGCGGGCACCAGCATGAGCACCGAACCCCGCTCGGCTCGCCTGGGTGTGAGCCCAGGCTCGGGGCTGCGCTCAGGCACCGCACGCCGCCTCTCCGGCCAGTCCGCTGCGGTAAGGGTCGACCACCTCGGAGTGGCGGGCGGCCACGGTGAAGCCCGTTCCCCGTTGGCCCAGCACCGGGACGGCGAGCAGGGGGACCCGGTAGCGCGCCTCGACCGTGACCCGGGAGCAGCGGGCGAACCTTCCCTCAACCGGGGCCAGAGCCATCCGATCGACGCTGCGACCGTGGCCGCGTATGGCCTCCTCGGCGGCCCGCTGCGCCGAAGCCGCGGCCTGCGAAGCCGAACCGGCCTCCACGTAGCTTCGGGTCGCTTCTCGGGCTGCGGAGCTGGCGGCCAGCTTGGCGTCGATGACAGCCCAGGCGTTGGCCACCACCAAGGTGCCGAAGACGAACACGAGCACTCCGAACACGGCGGCTTCCACGCCGCCGACCTGGCCGTCCTCGTCCCGTGAGACGCCGAAGGCTCTCACCGGGCCCGCTCCACCCGGACGGTTATTGTGCGCTCGATGTCGGAGAGGCCCACGCCGCTCACCACCGAGCGAGGCAGGAGCGTGGGCCTCGGCGCCAGCACGTGCAGTCGCACCACCTCGGCGTCGTTGTCCCAGCGGAAGGCGGTCCTGTCGCCGTAGCGGCCGAGCTGGTCCCTGGCGCCGGCCTCGGCAACGGCTCGTCCGGCGGCACTGTCTCCCTGATCGGCGCCGGCCAGAACCTTGGCTGCGTCGTAGGTGGCCGCCGTCACCACCGACGTGGCGTACAGGCCCACCAGCACCTGCACGGACAGCAGGAGCAGGAGCAGGAAGACGGTGACGCCGGCCACGGTGCTGACGACCCCGGCGCCCTCTTCGTCCGCCATGGTCCGTTTGCGGTCACCGGCCGATCTGGTTGATCTGGTCATTCACGTTGTCGTTGGCGTCCGAAAGCGTGCCCTTGAAGAGCTGCCACATGAGGACACCGAGGAAGGCCATGATCAGGACGGCGATGGCGGCCGAGATCACCCCCTCGCCGGCCTCGTTCCTGGCTAGGCGCCGGACCAGGGCCGCCCGGGCGACCTGCTGCCACACGAAGATCGCCAAAAAGTGGTCGCTCATCTTTCCTCCTCGCCTAGGACCCCGAGAACATCCGCAGGGCCTCGATGAACGGAATGCACAAGAAGATCACGCCCGGAACCAAGGTGGCCACCGTCACCGGGATCCAGACCTTCTGCTCTCGCCTCTCCATGATCTCGACCAGCTCCCGCTGCACGTCCTTGCGGATGGCCCGGGCCTCGTCCGAGATGAGACGGCCGAGGTCGCTGGCGCCCCGGTTGAGAGCCATTACCGGCACCAACCGGTCCAGGGCGTCGACCCGGGCCACGGACGCCCATTCGCCGAGGGCCTCGATCTCGGACAGCCCCTGGCGCATGCGCCCGGTCACCCGTTCCAGGTCCCGGGCACAGACGCCCCGGCCGCGGGTGGCGAGGCGGTTCAGGGCTGCGCCCAGGGAGAAGCCAGCCGAGAGGAGCATGGCCAGCTGCTCGCTGACCACCGGCAGCTCGAGGAACAGCCTCCGCTGCCAGCGGGCCGATGCCGAGGCCACCTTCTGCTCGAGGACCAGGAAGGCGAGCACCGGCGCGCCCACCAGCACTCCGAGGACCATGGGCCCCGGCAAGCCCAGGGTGAGCGACGCCAGGGCGCCCATGCCGATACCCGCCAGGCTCCAGCCCACCTGACGCACGCGGAAGGCGGTTACGTCGAGCGGGGAGTGGATGCGCTCCAGCCGCACGACCAGCTCCTCGCTCACGCCGAAGAGGCGGGCCACCCGCTCGCCGACGGCGAATGACAGCGGGCCCACCACCTGCCGGAAGGACTCCACCGAGAACGGCCCGGTGCGGTCCGAGGTGGCGAGGGCGCCCGAGGCGTAGGGGCGCAGGCGCGCCACAAGGGGCGGCCGCGAGAACCACCGCAGATGGGAGAGCATCAGGGTGGAGCCCGCCCAGAGCAGCAGGCCGGAGAAGGCGAACAACCTCATTTCCCACCACCGAGTGAGATCAGGGGGGAGCTCCGGTGGCCCGGTCGCTCAGCCATGGAAGACCCGCTCCTCCTCGGGGAGCTTCATGAGCCGCCCGGCCCAGACCCAGCAGCCGGCCACGCACGCCAACCCGGCGGCCACGGCCAGCTGGCCCTCGGCCGTCTGGTAGGCCTGGCGGCCGGTGCCGATGGACAAGCCGGCCAGCGTCATCCCGAGTGGGACGGCCAGCACGAACCACCTGGCGAAGCGCACCCCCGCCTGCTTGGCCCGGGCGTCCTTGCGGCCGTGGAGGTCCTGCAGGCGGTCCTCGATCAGGGCGCCGAGCCGGCCGTCGAGGTTGGACCCGCCCACCTCGTGGGCCACGAGGAGGGTCTCGAGGGTGGCATCGGCGCTGGCGTCGGCCAGACGGTCCTTCAGGGCGGCCACCGTGCGGGCGAAGTCGGTGGAGAGGCGCCACTCCCGCTCGGCAGCGGCGAAGGCAGGGCGCAGCTCCTCGGGGCCTCGCCGGCCGACCTCGAGCAGCGCCTGGGGGATGGAGCGCCCGAGCGAGCCGGTCTGGATCCGGATCTCCTCGATCATGCGGGGCCAGGCCTCGCGAGCCATGGCCCGGCGCCGTTGGCGGCGGGCCCGGTAGGAGTTGGCGGGGAGGGTGGAGGAGAAGGCGCCGGTGACCAGGGCGGGGAGGGCCCCGCCGAAGAGGATGAAGGCCAGCGCCGCGCCGAGCAGGAAGAGGGCGACGGTGACGGCGACGAACTCCTTCGGGCTCACCTCCTCCAGGCCGGCCTGGGCCAACCAGTCCTGCCCCCGGCGCCTCGGCGCTCTGCGGCTGGCGGCCGGCCCCAGACCGACGCCGCTCCAGGAGAACACCAGGCCCGTGTAGGCGAGGAACACGCCGTAGGCGCCCACCAGGGCGAGGACCAGGCCCATCAGCTCAGGTCCCGCCCCATCTGGTGCCGGGCGCGGCCTCGGCGCTCGACGCTGCATTGGGACCGCCTTCGCCGGCCAGCAGCTGGCGGATGTCGAACCCCGCCACCTCGAGGGCTCGGGCGGCGCGCACGGGCAGGTTGTCGGTCCACATGAGGGGGGCGTCGAGGCGCTCCCTGCGGAACAGCTCGGTGACGGTGAAGGTGGTGGAATCGTGCCCGGTCTGGAGGTCCTCGACGGCGATGACCTCGGCAACTTGCACGTGCTCACCGATGCGGGCGCAGTGAACGACGAGATCGACGGACTCGCTCACCAGGGAGCTGAGGGCCGACATGGGCAGCTCGTTGGACGTCTCCGCCAGCTGGCAGATGAAGCGCAGGCGAGTGAGGGCTTGGCGGGCGGAGCCGGCGTGGATGGTGGTGAAGCCCTTCACCCCCGACGACAAGGTGAGCATGAGGGGCAGTGCTTCGCGGTCTCGGACCTCGCCCACGATGGCAATGTCGGGCGCCATGCGCAGGAAGCCGGCCACCAGCCGGCGCAGGTCCACCTCCTTGCGGTCGCTGCGGGCGGGGCGGGTCTGCATGTGGGCCACGTTGGGGAGGGGGATGTCGGCTTCGAAGACCTCCTCGGCGATGACCACCCGCAGGCTCGGGTCGAGCTCGGCGGCGCAGCAGGCCAGCAGCGTGGTCTTCCCCGAGCCCGGGGCCCCGGAGAACACGACGGACAGCCGGGAGGCCACGCACGCCCGGAGGAACCGCGCCACCGTGCGGTCGAGCATGCCCCGGTCCACCAGCTCGTCGAGCGAGCGGTAGGCCACGCCGGTGGGGATTGCGTGCTTAAGAGCACAAGGGCTCACACGAGGACTAACCCCACCCGGCCGAAGACCGACTCCGGTAGGAGTTGACATTCCAACTTCCCCCGGGGCCACGAGATTTGTGGGCATCCGAGCCCTCTCCCATGGCGCCGTACGGCAGACTCAAGGCCCTCCCTTTGGCTATGGATGTTCTCCCCGGACTCGACGCCTTCGCCGTTCAGTTCGCTGCCCAGGTCGCCGCCGCGGGAGCGCCTTCTTCGGAACACGCCGTGCACTTCTGTCTGGCCCTCGGTTTTCAGGCGGCCCATGCCCTGTCGCCGGGATCCGTCGTGTTCGAGGCACCCCTTGGTCACAGTCGCTTGGACCTATGGCTCCGACCACCGCTCGACACAGCGATCGAGGTCAACATGACTGTCGCAAGCGCCACACCGGAAAAGACGTGCTGGCCTTCTTCAAGCTCATCGACCTCCACGTTGACCGCGAACTCGAGATACACGTCGTGCTCGACAACCTCTCCGCCCACA
>JALZKD010000037.1 GCA_030859405.1 Actinomycetota bacterium
GGGATGCCACTCTCCGAGCGCGATCGAGCGGTCCTCGACTTCGAGCGCTCATGGTGGACCCAGGCCGGGCCCAAGGAGGTCGCCATCCGCCGGCGTCTCGACCTGTCTCCCACCCGCTACTACCAGGTGTTGAACGGCCTGATCGAATCTCCCGAGGCCATCGCCTACGACCCTTTGGTGGTGCATCGTCTCCGGCGCCGGCGCCAGCGCCGGCGCCGTGCCCGCTACGAGGGACGCTCGGCCGGCGGACCGCCCACACGGTGACGTGCCTCTGAGGCCCGGCAGCCACGCCGCCGAGGACGGTTCCTTCGGACGCTCAGCCGGGATGGCTGCGGGCCGGGGAGCGATGGTGCTGGTGGTGGCGGTCGTGATCGGGATCCTGCTGCTCAACAAGGTCGACGACACGCCAGGGCGCCAGATCTCGGCCGGCGACGACGGCGGCGACGACACGGCGGAGACCACAACCACCGCCCCCCCGCCCCCACCGACCACCGTGGCCCCACGCCCCCCCCGTGAGGTCAAGGTCCTGTCCGCCAACGGGACCAAGGTGAGCGGCGCCGCCGGCAAGGTGCGGGACGTCCTGAAGGCCCAGGGCTACAACGTTCTGGCCCCCACCGAGGCCAAGGAGGTGGAGGCCAGTGCGGTGTACTTCGCCCCCGGCTTCGAGCGGGAGGCTCAAGCCGTGGCCCAGGCCCTCAAGCTCCCCCCCGGCTCCGTGCAGCCGTTGCCCGCCGCCGCCGCCTCCCCCGTGGCCGACGTCCGAGGTGCCAACGTGGTGGCCGTCGTGGGACCCGACCTGGCCCGACAGGGCGGACCGGCGACCACGACGACCACCAGGAGGACGACCACCACCAGGGACAGGGGCTGAGGCCCGAGAGGCTCAGTCCACGAGGCGGGTGGTCGAACGCACCTCCACCGTCAGCGTCCCCGGGATGGGCGTGCCAGGTGTGCCCTCCGGAGGCAGGAGCATGAGGGCGTAGGTCCCGTGGGTGCGAGCCTCCACCGCCACCACGGAGCCGTCCAACAAGTCGTAGGTGGTGGAGGCATTGGTGTCCTGGGAGCCGGAGAGCTCGAGGGTGCTGCGTCTCTCCTGAGCCGTGCGCTTCACCGGAAGGCGATAGTTGCTCACCACGGTGGCCACTTCCCGGCCGTCCATGACCCCCAGCTTGGCCAGACGGCCTTGGCCATTCAGGCGTGACGTCTCTGGCGAGGCCAGCTGGACCGGCTCGTCGATGACCCACCGGGAGCCGGGCGCCAGCGGACGATCGGGGGGCGCGCCGGCGGCGGCTGGAAAGATCTCCGAGAGGCCTAGGCCGCCCAGGGCACTGGAGGGAAGCCCCTCGATGCTCTGCACCTCCACCAGCTGGGCGGCGCGATCGAGGCGGACGACGAAGCTGCGGGGCAGACCGCCCACCTCGCTCAGGCGTACCTGGACCCGGGTGCCGGAGGGACCGGCATCCAGCACGGACTGCTGGGCGTCGAACACGTTGGTGATCTGCGTCCGTCGCGGCGCCTCGTCGCCCACCTTGGCCACGGCATTGGCCTCGACCTCCACCCGGTAGGAGTAGCTGTTCCCGGGAGGGGGTTGGTAGGACAGGCGCACGGTGTCGTCCCGGCAGGCGGTTCCGAGGGTAAGGGCGCCGGCGGCGACGAACAGGAAGAGACGACGGGACGGCAGGAGCATCAGGACGAGGCTAGTTTCACTCACTTCCTGCCGGCTGAGCTGACCACTAGCGTTCGAGCCATGGCCGGCGACGATCCTGACTCCTCGCGGTGGGCTCCCTTCCTCGAGGACCCGGAGCGAGCCGCCATCGTCACCGATTTCGACGGCACGCTCGCCCCCATCGTGGATGACCCCAGCCAGTCAGCGCCCCTTCCGGAGGCCGTCGAGGTCCTCCATCGCCTGTCTCACCGCTACGGGCGTGTGGCCGTGGTGTCGGGTCGCCCCGCCGCCTTCATCGCCGAGCACCTGGGCCTGGGCCAGTGCGAGGAGGAGGGAGGGTGCAGGGGTCTGCTGGTCTCCGGCCTCTACGGGCTCGAGAAGGCCGAAGGGGAAGAGACCACCCCCCATCCTGGTGCCGAGGAATGGCGCCGGGCCGTGGACGAGGTTGCCGCTCAGGCGGAGGACGAGGCGCCCGACGGCGTCACCGTGGAGCATAAGGGCCTGTCGCTGACGCTGCACTACCGCACCGCTCCCGACCAGGAGGACTGGGTGCGCCAATGGGCCGAGGAGCACGCCCGGAGCACCGGTCTGGCGCCGCACCCGGCCCGAATGTCCCACGAGCTGCGCCCGCCCATCGAGACCGACAAGGGCAGCGCCCTGACCGAGCTGGTGACCGGCTTCGGCGCGGCCTGCTTCGCCGGGGACGACCGCGGTGACATCCCTGCCTTCGAGGCCCTCGATCGGCTGGCCGAGGACGAGGGGATGACCGTCCTCAAGGTGGCCGTGCGGAGCGACGAATCACCATCGGAGCTGCTCGAGCAGGGTGATGTGGAGGTTGACGGCCCCGAAGGCGTGGTGGAGCTGTTCAGGCGCCTTCTCTGAAGGCTCTGAAGGCTCTGAAGGCTCTGAAGGCTCTGAAGGCTCTGAAGGCTCTGAAGGCTCTGACGTCCTAGGACGGCGAACGGGCAGCCTCGAGTTGGTCGTTGAGCCAGTCCTGGGGTTCGCGGCCCTCGCTGGCGGCCCGCAGACGCGCCGCCCGCTCGGCCCGCTCCCGGCGACCCATGCTGAGGGCGCGGGCAAGAGCGTCGGCTGTGTCGGTGATGTCGAAAGGGTTGATGCCGAGGGCGGCCTCGCCCATCTCGTCCCACGCCCCCGACTCGCGGCTGAGCACCAGCACGCCGTCGCGCTCGTTGAGGGTGGGGCCCTCCTTGGCCACCAGGTTGAGCCCGTCTCGTATGGGGTTGACCAGCAACACGTCGTAGCGCCGGTGGGCGGCGACCGACCGGGGGAAGAAGTCCTCCGTGTAGGCCAGCACCGGCGTCCACGAAGGCGTAGACCACGTGTTGTTGACGCGCTCCACCATGGCTTCCACCTCACTGCGGTAAGCCATGTAGTCGGGGATGCTGTCCCTGGAGGGGTAGACGAAGGCGCCGAACATCACCCGTTCCCGCCACTCGGGTCTGGTGCGGAGCAGCTCCTCGAAGGCCAGGAACCCCCGCAGGATGTTCTTGGAGAGCTCGATGCGGTCGATGCGGGCGATGAAGTGACGGTCGCCGATCTGCTCGTCCAGCTTGGCGAACTCCTCCTTGCTCTCATCCGAGCTGGCCACCTGGGTGAGGTCGTCGCTGTCGATGCCGGCGGGAGCCACGAAGGTGGGGGGGACGGAGCCGACGGTGGCCTCGGCGCAGCGCCCGAAGGCCGCCGCCCAACGCTCGGAGTGGAAGCCGCAGGCGCCGTTGGCGGCCAGGCCCTCCATGACGGCCGAGGCCACCTCGTCCGGGAGCATCCGCAGCGCCGTGGGCTCGCAGAAGGGCGTGTGGTTGAAGTGAGCCGTTCGCAGGTCGGGCCGGACCTTGGCCAGGGTGCTTCCCACCAGGCACAGGTGGTAGTCGTGCACGAGGACCACGCCGCCGTCGGGGGCCTCGTCGGCCACTGCCTCGGCGAACTGCCTGTTGACGTCGGCGAAGGTGGACCAAGCCTCTCGCCACCGGCGGTCGATGTGGGGGCGGCGAGGGAGGTCGAACAGGTTGTGGTGGAGGAACCACAGCGTGGAGTTGGCCACCACGTCGTAGAACTGGCGGTACTCCTCGGACTCGATCACCAACGAGCGGAGGCGGAACCCCTCAGCCTCGACGACGCCCTGCGAGGCCGCCTCGCGGTCCTCCTCGGATATGGCTCCGGCCACCCATGTGGCACCGGCCCCGGCCACCGCGGGGGCCAGGCACGAGACCAGTCCACCGGCGCCGCGGGAGGTGACCAGGTTGCCGTCCTCGTCCCTGCTGAACGACAGAGGCCCTCGGTTGGAGACGATTACCAGATCAGAGTGCCCCATCCTGGTGGCACGATACTCCCATGTCCCATGTCGTGGCCGCTCCGGACAAGTTTCGAGGGACAGCCACCGCAGCCGAGGTCGCTGCCGCCGTCGCCCGGGCTGCCGCCGCGGCGGGCTGGTCCTGTGACGAGGCACCCGTCGCCGATGGAGGCGAGGGCATCCTCGACGCCCTGGGCGGGACGGTGCGCCGTACCCGTGCCCATGGCCCCTTGGGGGAGGCGGTCACGGCCCTTTGGCGAATGGAGGGCTCGACCGCCGTCATCGAGGCGGCCCTGGTCGCCGGCCTCGACCTGGTGGGTGGATGCGAGCGGAACGACCCCATGCGGGCGTCCACCGCCGGAGTGGCGGACCTCATCAACGCCGCTGTGGCGGCCGGCGCCAATCGCATCGTTGTGGGCGTCGGCGGGTCGGCGACCACCGACGGGGGCCTCGGGTGCGTGAAGGCTCTCGACGCCCGCCGTCTGCGCGGCGTGGAGTTGGTGGTGGCCTGCGACGTGAGCACCACCTTCGTCGACGCCGCCCCCGAGTTCTCCCCCCAGAAGGGGGCCACCCCTTCCCAGGTGGCGCTGCTCAGGCGGCGACTCGAGCGCCTGGCTCAGCTCTACCAGGAGGAGCACGGGGTCGACGTGGGGGAGCTCCCCGGGTCGGGGGCGGCCGGTGGGCTGGCGGGTGGGTTGGCGGCCCTGGGGGCGTCGCTGGTGCCGGGCTTCGAGCTGGTCGCCGACTCCATCGACCTGGCTCATCGCATCCAGAACGCCGACCTGACAGTGACGGGCGAGGGCTTCCTCGACGAGCACTCCTTCGAGGGCAAGGCGGTGGGTGGGGTTGTGGAGCTGTGCCGGGAGGCGGAGGTGCCGGTGCTGGCCGTGGTCGGAGAGGTGTTCGCCGACGAGCGGGTCCCGACCGTCTCCCTCGTGGAACGCTACGGGCGGGACCGAGCCTTCGGGGAGACGCTCGCATGCGTGGAGGAGGCGGTGGGGGAGCACCTCGGTGGCTTCCATGATGAGCAACCAGACGACCGGTAGCCTTCGGCGATGACCGAGCGCCTCCGCCGGGCGGGCCAGGTCTCGTGGGCGGTGGTGGGCGTGGCCGCTCTGCTGGCCATCGTGGCCCTGATCGTGTGGACCCTGCGAGTCGTCCTGCCGCCGCTGATCCTTGCCTCCACCATCGTGTTCCTGCTCAATCCGGCGGTGAGCGGTCTCCAGCGTCGACGTGTCCCTCGAGCCGCAGGGGCCGGCATCACCTACCTGGCGGTCGTCGGTGTCATCGTCGCCGCCGGGGTGCTCCTGGTGCCCCTCGCCGGCGCCCAGGCCCGGGAGCTGTCCCGGGAGTGGCCGGGGATCAAGGCCAGGACGGAGCGCTGGGTCGACGACCGGGCCCAGGAGTCGAAGGGCCGGTTCTGGGAGTTCGATCGCAAGGAGCTGGGTGAGGCCCTCAGCAGCAACGAGCTGACCGTCCGCCAGCAGTTCGACCGGGCTCTGAAACTGGGCGCGGCCGTGTTCAACGTGCTCCTCATCGTCGTGCTGGCGCCCATCATCGCCTTCTACCTGTTGGTGGACCTCCCCCATATCCGCCAGGTGTCCGTATCGCTCATCCCCGTCGGGGCCAAGGACGAGGTCCTTCTCGTGTCCCACCGGCTGAACCGTGCCGTGGGCGGCTTCTTCCGGGGCCAGCTCATGGTGGCCGCCATCGTGGGCGTCCTGTGCTCCATCGGCCTGCTCGCCATCGGCCTGCGCTTCTGGTTCCTGGTAGGCATGATCGCCGGGTTCTTCAACATCATCCCCCTCATCGGACCTTGGGTCGGCGGCCTGCCGGGGGTCGTGATCGCGCTCACAACCGGCAGTCCCCTCCAGGCTCTGGGTGTGGTGCTGATCATGGTGGGAGTCCAGCAGGTCGACAATCACTTCATCACGCCGCAGGTGATGCACCGCGCCGTGCAGCTGCACCCGGCGGCGGTGGTGCTGGCTCTTCTGGCCGGCGGCCACCTGGGAGGCTTCATGGGCCTGCTGTTCGCCGTGCCCGTCGCCGCGGCCTTGAAGATCGTCGTCGGCCACGTTTGGCGGGTGCACGTCCTCGCTGAGCCCCTGCCCCAGGTTTCGTCCGATCAGGACGAGGAACGGGGGCCGGGCCTGGTCAAGCCCGTGGTGAGCCGAGAGGAAGAGGAACCAGCGACCGCAACCGCCCCCTGATCCTCGGGTCGCGCACCACCGACGCTCAGGGCTACGATGAGCTCACTTATCCAGAGCGGTCGAGGGGCCGGGCCCAACGACGCCGCGACAACCAGTCCACTTCGGTCAGGTCTGACGGGGGTGTGCCAGGTGCCAATGCCCGGAGCGATGAGGAGGAACGGTGCCGCCCAGCCCAGGCCCCCAGGGGCCACACATCAACGGCCTCCGCTGCCGCGAGTGCGCCCGCCACTACCCGCCCGAGGCTCTTCACGTCTGCGAGTTCTGCTTCGGACCGCTCGAGGTCGACTACGACTACGAGGCCATCACCGCCGCCATGAGCCGTCAGAAGATCGGGGGCGGGCCGCCGACCATCTGGCGTTACGCCGATCTCCTGCCCGCCGGCGGTCCGGTGGGGTCGGCCCCTCTTGGCGGTCCGGTCGATCTCGGCTGTGGTTTCACTCCGCTGGTCCGTGCCGACCGCCTGGCCTCGGAGCTGGGGCTGGGCGAGCTCTGGCTCAAGAACGACACCCTCAACCCGACCGGATCGTTCAAGGACAGGGTGGTCTCGGTGGCCCTCACCAAGGCCCGGGAGCTGGGGTTCAAGATCGCCGCCTGCGCTTCCACCGGCAACCTGGCCAACTCCGTGGCTGCTCATGCGGCCCGGGCCGGGATGGACTCGGTGGTGTTCATCCCCCATGACCTCGAGCCGGCCAAGGTGGTCACCACTGCGGTGTACGGCGGCAAGCTCGTGGCCGTCGAAGGGACATACGACGACGTCAACCGCCTCTGCGCCGAGCTGACCGGCGACCAGCCCACATGGGCCTTCGTCAACGTCAACCTGCGCCCCTACTACGCCGAAGGCTCAAAGACCCTGGCCTTCGAGGTGGTCGAGCAGCTGGGCTGGGAGGTTCCCGACCACGTCGTGGTGCCCATTGCCTCGGGAAGCCAGCTGGTCAAGGTCCACAAGGGCTTCACCGAGCTTCACCGGGTGGGGCTGCTCGACGAGGATCCTCAGGTGCGGATCTCGGGTGCTCAGGCCGCCGGCTGCTCCCCGGTGGCGACCGCCTTCGCCGAGGACAGCGACCACGTGCGGCCACAGAAGCCGAGGACGATCGCCAAGTCGCTGGCCATCGGCAACCCCGCCGACGGCTGGTACGCCCTCGACGTCGTGCGCTCCACCGGTGGGGCCGTGGGGGCGGTGACCGATGACGAGATCGTGGAGGGCATCCGCCTCCTGGCTCGCACCGAGGGTATCTTCGCCGAGACCGCTGGTGGGGTCACCATCGCCACCCTGGCCAAGCTCGCTCACCAAGGCACGGTCCGCCCTGACGAGCGGACCGTGGCCTACATCACCGGCCTGGGCCTGAAGACCATCGACGCCGTCAGCCCCCACGTCGGGCCCACGGTCACCATCGCCCCTACCATCGAGGCCTTCCACCAAGCTGTCGAGGTCGAGCCATGAGTGTTTCGGTCCGCGTCCCCACCCAACTGCGCAACCTGACCGGCGGCGACGCCGAGGTAGTCGTGGAGGCGACCACTGTGGGCGAGGCCCTGAAGGCCGTGGACGCCGCCCACCCCGGGCTCGGGGAGCGCGTGTTTGACGAGGCGGGCCAGTTGCGCCGGTTCGTGAACGTCTTCGTGGCCGACGAGGACGTCCGCTTCCGTGAGGGCCTGGCCACACCCGTGCAGGAAGGCCAGACCGTCTCCATCGTGCCTGCCGTCGCCGGCGGTTGACCGCTCAGGGACTGTCGCCAGGCCCTCAGGGGAGGCTGGCACTCGCTTGCGTCGAGTGACAGCCGGTGGCTACCCTTAGCACTCGAACAAGCAGAGTGCTAACTGTGTCGCTACTCCGGGAGGAACCACCCGATGACCAAGATGATCGCCTTCGACGAGCAGGCTCGTCGAGCCCTCGAGCACGGCATGAACCAGCTCGCCGACGCCGTACGGGTAACCCTCGGCCCCAAGGGCCGCAACGTGGTGCTGGAGAAGAAGTGGGGTGCACCCACCATCACCAACGACGGGGTGTCCATCGCCAAGGAGATCGAGCTCGAGGACCCCTACGAGAAGCTGGGCGCGGAGTTGGTGAAGGAGGTCGCCAAGAAGACCGACGACGTGGCCGGTGACGGCACCACCACGGCCACGGTGCTGGCATGGGCCATGGTCCACGAGGGCCTGCGGAACGTGGCCGCCGGCGCCAACCCCATGTCGCTCAAGAAGGGCATCGAGGAAGCCGTCGAGGCGGCCGTCGATGCCTTGAAGAGCATCTCCAAGGAGACCGAGTCCAAGGACCAGATCGCCCAGGTGGCCGCCATCTCCGCCGCCGACCCCGAGATCGGGGGAATGATCTCCGAAGCCATCGACAAGGTCGGCAAGGACGGCGTCATAACCGTGGAGGAGTCCCAGACCTTCGGCATGGAGATGGACCTGGTGGAGGGCATGCGCTTCGACAAGGGCTACATCTCGCCCTACTTCGTCACCGACACCGAACGCATGGAAGCCGTGCTCGAGGATGCCTACATCCTCCTGGTCGGCCAGAAGATCTCCGCCGTCCGGGACCTGCTGCCCGTGCTCGAGAAGGTCATGCAGTCGGGCAAGCCGCTGGTGATCCTGGCCGAGGACGTGGAGGGCGAGGCCCTGGCCACCCTGGTGGTCAACAAGATCCGCGGCACCTTCAAGTCGGTGGCCGTCAAGGCGCCCGGTTTCGGCGAGCGCCGCAAGGCCATGCTCCAGGACATCGCCATCCTCACCGGTGGCCAGGTCATCACCGAGGAGGTCGGTCTCAAGCTGGAGAACGTGAGCCTCGACCTGCTGGGCCGGGCTCGCAAGGTCACCGTCACCAAGGACGAGACCACGGTGGTCGAGGGCGCCGGCACCGATGCCGACATCAAGGGCCGCATCGCCCAGATCAAGGGAGAGATCGAGAACACCGACTCCGACTACGACCGGGAGAAGCTCCAGGAGCGCCTGGCCAAGCTTTCCGGGGGCGTGGCTGTGATCCGGGTGGGCGCCGCCACCGAGGTGGAGCTCAAGGAGAAGAAGCACCGCATCGAGGACGCCGTGTCCACCACCAAGGCCGCGGTGGAGGAGGGCGTGGTGGCCGGCGGAGGCGTCGCCCTGCTGCGAGCCCAGGCCGCCGTCCTCGACCGAGCCGAGAAGCTCGAGGGCGACGAGGCCACCGGTGCCCGCATCGTGGCCCGGGCCGTGGAGGAGCCCGTCAAGCAGATTGCCGTCAACGCCGGCCTCGAAGGCGGCGTGGTGGTCGACAAGGTGCGCAACCTCCAGGACTCCAACGGCCTCAACGCCGCCACCGGCGAGTACGAGGACCTGGTGGCAGCCGGCGTCATCGACGCCGCCAAGGTCACCCGTTCGGCCCTTCAGAACGCGGCGTCCATCGCCGCCCTGTTCCTCACCACCGAGGCCGTCATCGTCGACAAGCCCGAGAAGGAAGCCGCTCCGGCCATGCCCGGCGGTGGCATGGACGACTTCTAGCCCTAGCCCCACCCAACCAGCAGCCTTTACCCGAAGGGGCGCCTACGGGCGCCCCTTCGGCGCGTCCGTTCGTGGGAACCTGTCACTCTGGTTGCGCTCTCAAAGGGGGTCCGATGGACATCAAGGTGAAGTTCTTCTTCTACCTGGCCGCGGTGATCTGTTTCGGGTTGGCCACCGCCGGCTCGGGATGGCGGTTCGGAAGGCGTGGTCGGGCCGGTCTGGCGCCCATGGTGGCGTTGGAGCCACTGGGCCTGCTCCTGTTCGTCTTCCCCTCCCTGTGGGACGTCGGGGTGCTCGCCTTCTAGAAGAGCAGTCGGTTGCAGGGTTACGGCGAGAAGCGGTCCGTCCCGGGCCGCAGGTAGCCTTGGGCGCCATGGGCATGGGGCCATCGTGGCGCCGCCGCTACCCCGCCACGGCTGCCACGCTGGCCGTGGCCGCGACGTTGGCCATGTTGGTCGTGTCCGCGTGCGGGTCCCCGAGGTACCACTACGTGAAGAACTCGGAGGAACGCACCTATGTGAGGGTCCCCAACGAGTGGGCCCTGTTCGACGAGGACCAGCTGGTAACCACCCTGGACGAGTCTCGGGAGGCCAAGGACCTCTACAAGCGGCTCACCTGGTCCGTGGGCTTCGACGCCGCCCCCAGGCCCTCGCTCGATCACATCGCGTCCATCTCCGCCGACCACCCGAAGGGCCTGGTCCTCGTGCGAAACCTGCTGCCGGAGCAGCGCGACCGGTTCTCTCTGTCGACCCTCAGATCCGTGCTGCTGGGTTTCGACCCGCTCGGTGCCCAAGAGGAGGGAGTGGAGGTGGTGGACAGCCGGGACGTCGATCGCCCCGGAGGGCTGCACGGGAACGAGATCCTGGTCAACCTCACGACGCCCGAGGGCAAGAGAGTGAAGTGGCACCAGATCGCCCTGGTGGACAGCGCCGTGCGCAAGGTCCACTTGTTGTCCATCAGCTGTGACGACGACTGTTACGCCGCCAACGAGAAGGTGATCGGCGAGGTCATGGCCTCGTGGCAGGTCAAGGAGCGCTGACTGTGGGAACGAACCGAGAAGAGACGCTGGCCTGGCCCGACCACGACTCCGGGCCCATCCCACCCGAGGAGCACGGGGCCTCACACCGGGAGGACGGACCGAGGCGTAAGCCGCTCGCCTTCTGGGACCGGACCAAGTTCCTGATCCTGCTGTCCGGCGCCTGGCTCGTCCTGATGTGGGCCGCCATGGCCGACGACCCGAACCTCTCCCTCATCGAAGCGGTGCGCATTCACACCCGCTCGTCCCTGTGGCTGCTGGTGCTCCTGGTGCTGGAGGGGATGCGGCAGGTGCATTTCCTGATCAGCGAGCGCTCTGCGGCGTACCACCACTTCTGGTCCCACGTGGTGTTCGGCGGCATCGAGCGCCGCACCGGCCGTCTCGACGACTGGAACCGCTACCGCCTGGCCCGAGCCTTCAAGGCCCTCGTTCTGCTGGCGGTGGTGGCGGTCCTGCTGGGTCGCGTCTACGGCGTCTCCCCGGTGCAGGGCCTGTTCCGCCTGCCGAGCGCCATCTGGCAGGCCCTGCCCCTGGTGCTGCAGATCCTCTTCCTCATGGCCGCCGTCGTACTCCAGTTCGTGGCCATCTTCTGGTTCCTGTCCAAGGGTGGCGTCGACGTCTACTTCCCCGACGACGTCAAGACCCGCTTCAAGGACGTGTGGGGCCAGGACGCCGTCGTAGAGCGGGTGAAGGAGAACATCGTCTTCCTCGAGAACCCCGAGTCCATTGAGGAGAAGGGCGGGTACGTGCCCGGCGGCCTCCTCCTCTGGGGCCCGCCCGGGACGGGCAAGACCCTCATGGCCGAGGCCGTGGCCGGTGAGACGGGTAAGCCCTACGTCTTCGTCGACCCGGGCGCCTTCACCAACATGTTCATCGGCGTCGGCATCCTCAAGGTCAAATCCCTGTTCCGGAAGCTGCGCAAGCTGGCAGTGCGCTACGGCGGGGTCATCGTCTTCTTCGACGAGGCCGACGCCCTCGGGAGCCGGGGGGCCATGGCCAGCGGCGGCTGGAACGGCGGGGGCCATGCTCCTCTGGCCTGGGCTCCGCCCGCGTGGGAGGCCCTCACCGCCTGCAACGGGATGGGTTACGCCTCGCCAGCGGCGGCGACCTCCGTGGCGCGGGCCGAGCTCCCCCGCAGCAGCGAAGGCGGGCGGCCTCCCCTTGTCGCCCGGTTCGTGATGGGCGCCGGCATGGGCGGCGGGGGCATGGGCACCCTTCAGGCCCTGCTGGCCGAGCTGTCCGGTCTCAAGAAGCCCCGGGGGTTCACCAACCGGGTGCTGCGCCGGGCCCTCGGCATGCGCCCCAAGCCGCCGCCCAAGTACCGCATCCTCGTGATGATGGCCACCAACATGCCCCAGGCCCTCGACGAGGCCCTGCTGCGACCGGGGCGCATCGACCGCATCTACAAGGTCGGTTACCCGTCCAAGGAGGGCCGGAAGCGCACCTACGTGGGATACCTGGACAAGGTGAGCCACGACCTCACCGAAGAGCAGATCGACAAGCTGGCGGTCATGACGCCCTACGCCACGGGGGCCACCATCAAGGACACCGTCAACGAGGCGCTGGTCGTGGCCATCCGTGCCGGGCGGGAAGCCATCACCTGGGCCGACATCCTGAAGGCCAAGCAACTCAAGGAGCACGGCCTTCCCGACGAGTTCGAGTACATCGAGCGGGAGCGTCACGCCGTCGCCCTCCACGAGGCCTGCCACGCGGTGGTGGCCCACCGCCTCCGCAAGCACCTGGTCATCGACATGGCCACCATCGAGCGGCGGGGCGACGTGGGCGGCTTCGTGGCCTCCATCCCGCCCGAGGACCAATTCGTCGGCTGGAAGTCGGAGCGGGAGGCCGACGTCATGGTCTTCCTGGCCTCACTGGCCGGGGAGCGCCTCTTCTTCGGCGGCGACAACTCCGAGGGCGTGGGTGGAGACCTCAGGGGTGCGACCTTCGTCGCCATGCGCATGGAGGGCTTCGCCGGCATGGGCTCGACCCTCGCTTCCCGAGCCATCACCCTCGCAGGGATAACAGGGTCCCAGATGGCCATCGAGGACGGCTCCGACCGCAGCGTCATGGACACCGACTTCGGCCGCCGCGTCGAGGCCAAGCTGGCCGAGCTCTACGACCGCACGTGGCGGTTGCTCGAAGCCAACCGCTTCGAGGTGCTGGCCGTCACTCACGCCCTCGAGACGCACCGGACCGTGAGCGGCGACGACGTGGTGGCCATCATCGAAGGCCAGCCGGGCCCGATGATCGACGGCCGTCCCTATCACCAGCCCGAGTTCCTGGCCCTGGCCGAGGAGTACCACAGCCAGGCGGTGACTGCCCACGAGGGACACTCGAAGGTGGAGCTTCCCCTACCGGTTTGGACATCGGACGGTCACCAGCGCCAGCTAGAGCCCGCCATCGAGCACTTCGCGCCGGAGGCGCCCATGGCCCCGCAGGGCCCGTCGTCCCCACCCTCCAAGCCGCCCCAGATCGAGGGACGGGAGTAGAGCGTGCCCGATCCTCTGGCGCCGGCGACCGGATGGGGGGTGCTCCATCTCTTCTGCAAGGCCCGACCCGACGCCGACACCGAGGCTGTGCTCACCGCGGTCAAGGCCGCTCGTGGTGAGGAGCATCAGGTCGTCGCCTTCTCGGTGCTGGGTCACAAGGCCGACCTCGGCTTCCTGGCCCTGGGCCCCGACCTCTGGCGCCTTCGCGCCCTTCAGTCCGGCATCCAGGCCGCGGGCTTGGAGGTGGTGAGCTCCTACGTGTCGCTCACGGAGGTGTCGGAGTACGCCAAGGGAATGCCGGCGGAGACGTTGAACCCGCGGCTCCATCCCCAGCTTCCTCCGGAGGGCATGCGCGCCATCTGCTTCTATCCCATGTCGAAGCGCCGGGATCCGGGGCAGAATTGGTACGAGCTCGCCTACGAGGAGCGGGAGCGGCTGATGTACGGGCACGGCAAGTCGGGCCGGGCCTTCCGGGGGCGGGTGCTGCAGGTCGTCACCGGCTCCACCGGCCTCGACGACTTCGAGTGGGGCGTCACCCTGTTCGCCGTGGCCCCGGATGACCTCAAGGAGGTCGTCTACACCATGCGCTTCGACGAGGCCTCGGCGCGCTACGCCGAGTTCGGTCCCTTCTTCACCGGCATGGTGGCCGAGGTCGATGACGTGCTTCGCGGTGCCGGCCTGAGCTAGCTCTCAGTCGCCGGCTCGGGGAGAGGTGGTCACGTCTCCCCCCAGGTAGGCGGCCTTCACCGACTCGTCGTCGAGCAGCGATGCGGCGTCGGCGTGCTTGACGACCCGACCGGTCTCGAGGACGTAGGCCCGGCTGGCCCGCTGCAGGGCCTGAGCCGCGTTCTGCTCCACCAGCAGGATGGTGGTGCCCTGGCGGTTGATCTCGGCCACGATCTCGAAGATCTGCGTCACCAACCGAGGCGCCAGGCCCATGGACGGCTCGTCGAGGAGCACCATCCTCGGACGGGCCATCAGGGCCCGACCGATGGCGAGCATCTGCTGCTCGCCTCCCGACAGGGTGCCGCCGGCCTGCCTCCGGCGCTCGGCCAGGCGAGGAAAGAGGTCGAAGACCCGTTCGACGTCTGGAGCCAGCGCCCGCCGGCTGCGGTCCTGCCTGGCGTAGGCGCCCATCTCGAGGTTCTCCATCACGGTCATCCCCGGGAAGATCCCCCGTCCCTCTGGCGCCTGGCACACACCCAGCTCCACGATTCGATGGGCTGGCAGGCCCACGATGTCCTCGCCCTCGAAGCGGATGTGGCCCGACGTCACCGGTCGCAGGCCGGAGATCGTCCGCAGTGTGGTCGTCTTGCCCGCCCCGTTGCCACCGATGAGGGTGACCACCTCCCCTTCGCCCACGGCCAGGGACACGCCCTTCAGGGCCTCCACCTTGCCGTAGTGGACGTGTACGTCCTCGAGCTCAAGGAGCATCGGCTGCCGTTCCCAGGTAGGCCTCCAACACCCGGGGGTCCCGCTGGACGTGCTCGGGTGGCCCTTCGGCGATTTTCTCTCCGAAGTCCAGCACCGCCACCTGGTCGCACAGAGTCATCACCACGCTCATGTCGTGATCGATGAGAACCACGGTGAAACCCGAGGCGCGGATCTTCCTGATGAGGCGGACGAGTGACCTCTTCTCGGACGGGTTCATCCCTGCGGCCGGCTCGTCGAGCAACAGCACCCTGGGGCCGGTGGCCATTGCTCGGGCGATCTCCAGCCGGCGCTGGTCACCGTAGGGGAGGTTCCGGGCCCGGTCCTGGGCCCGGTGGCCGATCCCGACATAGTCGAGCAGCCGCCGAGCCTCCTCCCTGCCGGCCCGCTCCTCGCGGCGATGACGAGGCAGGCCCAGGATGGCGCCCGGGACGCTGGTGCGGTGGCGGGCGTCGGTGGCCACCAGCACGTTGTCGAGGGCGGTGGCGTCCGGGAACAGGCGAATGTTCTGGAACGTCCGGGCCACCCCGGCCTTGGTGATGCGGTGGGGCTTCGTGCCCACGAGGGACCGGCCGCCCAGGGCGATGGTGCCG
>JALZKD010000114.1 GCA_030859405.1 Actinomycetota bacterium
GGATCACCGCGCAGGGCGGCGTACTCGGGGTACTTGGCCGGCGTCACGCCGGTGCGACCCACCACGCCGGCCTCGTCCAGCAGCACGTAGTCGCTCACGCCCCTGCGGTTGTAGAGCACCCTGACGTGGGGGTCCTCCACGAGCTGGTAGGTGTCCCGGTCGCCGGTGACGATGATGACGTCGTCACCACGGTCACGGGCCTGGGTGGCCAGCGTGGCGACGATGTCGTCCGCCTCGTAGCCGGGCACCTCGAGGAGAGGAATCCGGAGGGTCTCGACCACCTGGCGCACCAGGCCCATCTGCTGGCGCAGGATGTCGGGCGCCTCCGCCCTTCCCGCTTTGTACTCCGCCACCATCTCGTGGCGGAAGGTGGGCTCTGGCCGGTCGAAGGCGGCAGCCAGCCCGTCGGGGTGGTGGTCCTTCAGCAGGTTGACCAGCATGGAGGTGAAGCCGAAGACGGCATTGGTCACCTGGCCCGACGCAGTGGCCATGTCGGTCGGTAGAGCGAAGAAGGCGCGGTAGGCGAGGCTGTTGGCGTCGAGGAGCATGATCTTCGCCATCGGTGGTTGTGATGCTACGGCGCCCGTGCTGGCGCCTCTGCCCGGCCGCGCTGGTCCTGTCCCTCCGGGTTCCCCCCCCACCCCGTCCTCGCTTCGCTCCGGGCGGGCCGGGCCCCTTCCCCACGGGCCACCCGGGCGGCCTCGCGCCTCCGGCGCTGGGCGGCTATAGCTACACCGCCGGCGATGGCGAAGGCCCATGCCAAGGACAGCAACACCTCGCGGGCTGTGAAGTGGCGGAAGTCGGGGAACGCAGCCTTGGGTGGTAGGGGGAACCCGAGGGTAAAGGGGTCCACGGCCAGCTGAATGCCCCCCGTCCTGGCTGACCACACGACGGCGGCCGCTATGGCCAGGGACCAGAGGCACAGCGCCATGGCCACGCGGGGGAGGCGGGCCGCGCCCACCGCCACCAGCGTCACCAACGCCGGGAAGGCCGCCACCAGCGGACGGCCGGGGAACCACCAGCCCATGATGGTGATCCACACGAACGCGCCCAGGAGCACGGCTGTCGCCAGCACGGCGCCGTGCAGCGCCGTTCGCCGGCGCAGACCCCAGGCTCCGAGCACGGCCGCCGGTAGCCAGCGCAAGAGCCCGAATCGAGCGTCGACGAAGAGCCCGTAGAGCCGATACCACCGCCCACCCAGCGCCAGGTGGCGATCGAGGATGGTGGCGGTCCCCTCCCCGGCCCACACCACGTTGGTGCTGTAGGGAGTGAGGCCGCCGAAGGTGTCGAGGTGCCACCAGAGATAGTGGCCCCCGGCCACCATCAGAGGGACGGCGGCCAGCGTCAGGGCCCGCCGGTCGGTCCGGAAGCGCCAGGCCCAGGCCACGCCGACGATTGCCCCCATGGGGACGTACTTGACCCCCAGCCAGGCCAGCGCCGCCAGCGCTGCGGCCATAGGCAAGGGCCGCGAGCGCTCACCCGTGGCCAGAAGGAGGGCCACTCCCACGCACAGCGCCGCCGGTCCCTCGGGGTAGACCTGGGAGGCGTAGACCATCCCAGGCGCGCCCGCTCCCACCACTACTGCCCCCAGCATGGCTGCCCATTCGGGCGCACCCACCCGGCGAGCCAGGACGGCGCCGCAGGCCATGGCCGCGGCCCAGAGCACCACGAGGAACCGCTGCACGCCACGCAGGCCGCCGAGCTCGTAGGCGGGCAGGGTGAGCAGGGACAGGCCTGGGTCGTGAGGGGCCAAGAGGCGCCCGTCAGGGGTTGGTTCCATCTGCTTCCACAAGGGGACGGTGCCGTCCCAGAAGGCCCGTTCCTCCCCGTGGCGGTACTCGTCGGTCAGGTCCAGATCGCCGTCACTGGCCAGGGACTGGGTGGTGAGGAGGTAGAAGGGCTCGTCACCGGTGATGGTGGCCGTTCGTGATGCGCGCATGCCAACGGCGAGCTGGCCGACGGCCAGCACGACGAGGAAGGAGAGCAACCAAAGCCGCCGCACGCCTCACCACCCTTCCAGGGATGGCGGGGCTGTGGTGAGCACCCGGGGTAGCATCGGGCCATGGCCGACGGCTTCCATCCTCCGCTGGAGGAATACCTCGAAGCCATACACGAGCTCGAGGAGGAGGGCACCACCGTCATCCAGGCGCGCCTGGCCGAACGCCTCGGCCACTCGGCGCCGTCGGTGTCCGAGATGGTCCACCGGCTCAGGACCGGCGGCTACGTCGCCATCAAGAAGCGTTCCATCCTGCTCACCGCCAAAGGGCGGGCCCGGGCCGAGAGCGTCGTGCGCAAGCACCGCCTGGCCGAGAGGCTCCTCACCGACGTCATCGGTCTGCCGTGGCACAAGGCTCACGTGGAGGCCTGCCGATGGGAGCACGTGATCTCCGACGAGGTCGAGGAGCACCTGGTGACCCTGCTCAACAACCCCACCACCTGTCCGCACGGGAATCCCATCCCGGGGAGCAACCCACCCGAACGCCATCTCGTCCCCCTGGCCGAGTCCAAGCCCGGCGACAACGTACGCCTGGAGCTGGTGACCGAGCAGGTGGAGATTGACATGGACTCCCTCACCTACCTCTCCACTCACGGATTCGTCCCCGGCACCGACGCCCAGGTGCGTACCAGGGCCCCTGACGGCACGCTCACCCTCGACCTGCGGGACGACTCCATCGCCCTCGGGCCGGCGCTGACCCAGCAGCTCTACGTCGCCCTGGCCTGACTCGGGCCAAGACCCGAGTGGCTGATGGAGCTCTAAGGCCTCGCGCCCGCGGATACCTGGCGGAGGTCCAGCACGGCGCCGTTCTCGAACCCTCTCTCGAGGAGAGCCCACATCTGGCCGGCGACCTCGTCGGGGTCACTCAGCTGGCCGCTCTCATGGAGCTCGACGAACTTGTCGCGCTTGGGGAAGTCGCTCTCTGCGGTCTCTCGGATCTGCTCCTGCATCTCGGTCTGCACCACGCCGGGCGCCACGGCGACGACCCGCACGCCTCCGCGCTGATCCTGCTCGGCTCCCACGTCTCGCACCCACTGGTCGAGGGCGGCCTTGCCGGCGCCGTAGGAGGACCACCCCGCACCGACCAGGCTGGCCGCGCCCGACGAGAGCATGACCAGGTAGCGCTGGGCGTCGATGTCCCTGGCGGCCCTCAGGAAGGCGTGGCCGAGCACCTGCCCGGCGGCGCTGTTGAGCAGCACGTTGCCGGTGTAGGCCTCGGTGTCCACCTCGCCGGCGAAGCCGATGGGCTGGACCGAGCCGGCCGCGTGAACGAAGACCACGCGCTCACCGGAGAAGTCCGTCAGTTCCCGCTCGAAGGACTCGGCCACCGTGGGCCAAGACGCCGGGTCCGAGAGGTCGGCCTCGACATGCTCGACGCCGGACCCGCCCCGGCGGCTGATGTCGATGATGCGAGCATCGTCCCACGGCACGTTGTCAGCGAGGGCCTTGCCGATGCCGCTCGACGCCCCGGATATCCAGATGAGGGTATCGCCCATGCCGTGAGCCTACGACTGGGGCCGCCTGGCAGAGCGCGGCAGTGCAGGACCCGCTTCCTTCACCGCGTTCTCGCGGCGCGGACCATGGCCGGCAGCACGTGCAGCAGGTAGCTCCCCAACCTCACATACGAGCGCCCGTGGGACCGCCAGCGGTAGCGGATGGGTACCTCGGCGTAGCCGAAACCCTTTCCCAGCAGCTCCAGGGTGAGCACCTGGGCGTAGTTGTAGTCGTGGCTGATGGTGGCCGAGGCCAGCGCCTCTCGACCCAGGGCCCGAAAGCCCGACTGGGCGTCGCTCAGGCGCCGCCGGGCCAGCACCGAGGTGAGGGCCGTGAGCAACCGGTTCCCTACTCGGCGGCGCACCAGCATCGTCTCGATGCTCCCCCGGAAGCGCGAGCCCACCACGTAGTCGGCTCGCCCGGCGAGGATGGGCTCCACGAGGGACTCGAGCTGGGAGGGGTCGTACTCGCCGTCGGCGTCGAGGAAGGCGGCCGCCACCGCTCCCCTTCGGCGCGCTTCGGCCAGCCCGGTGCGCACGGCGGCGCCCAGCCCTCTCCGGTCCTCGTGGGTCACAACATCGGCCCCTGCGGCCCGGGCCAGCTCGGGGCTGGAATCGCTGGAACCGTCGTTGACCACCACCACCTCCACCGGGTGCCCGCCCACCGAGACGGGGACCCGCCTCACCACCTCCTCCACGGTGGGGGCCTCGTCGAGGACCGGCAGGACGACCACCACGGGGTCGAGGCGGCTGCATGCCTTCCCTGTCGTCGAGAGGGCAGGGCACAGGAGGCACTGGCCTACGGACCGCTCGGGAGCCCGCACCCCCAGCCGGTGAGTGATGGTGGGGGCCACGTCGAGGATGGAGACGTCGTGACGGGCGGGCGCCGGCGGCACCCCGCTCCCCCACCAGATGCACGGCACCAGGCGCTCGGTGGGCGTCCAGTGGCCATGGCCACCAATGCCCCGCCCCTGCCCGTGGTCGGAGAGAATGCCGATGGTCACGCCGTCGAGCCCACCCCAACGCTCTGACAGCCACCCCACCAGCTTTTCTAGCTCCACGTCGGTGGTCTCGATCCGCTCCAGGTACTCGTCGTAATAGGAGCCGCGGAAGTGACCGGTCTGGTCCACCGAGAGCGTCTGCACCACGAGCAGATCGGGATCCTCCTCTTCCACGACCTGGCGGGCCTTGGTGCAGAGAGCGGCGTCGATCTCGTCGTTGGGCATGACCGCGGTCACGGTGCGGACACGATCGCCGAAGGCGTCCACCAGATGGGCGATCCCCACCATCCGCGCCGAAGCCCCGACGTCGAACACGGACTCACAGCGAGCACCCTTCCTCGGCACGAAGTTCGAGCGCATTCCGTGCACGGCCGGGGGCGCGCCGGTGAGCATGGACGAGAAGCAGGTGACGGTGCGGGCCGGGTACGCCGTCTGGCAGCCGGTGTGGCTGATGCCCTCGGCAGCCAGTTTGTCGAGGAACGGCGTGGCCGCCTCGGCCAGGCGGTCCACCCGGCAGCCGTCGATGACCACGAGCAGGACCTTGCGGCTGGGTGGCCCACAACGGGCCGGACCGGCGGAGCGGGGCCGGCGGTCCTCGCGCCGGCGACCGGTGGCTCGCCCCGGCACCCAGGTCACCATGTGACGGTGCACGATCTCGCCCACCACCCAGGCTCCGAGGGCGGTCCCTACGACGAGCGGGACGGGCCGGGAGGAGTGGCCCACGGCGAGGAGTGCGGCCACCTTCGGAACCTGCTCCAAGAGGTTGCCCGACGTGGGGTCGGGGTTCTCCAGGACCAGGCGCCAGAAGCGCGTGAAGTT
>JALZKD010000115.1 GCA_030859405.1 Actinomycetota bacterium
GGCAACAGGTCCAGGTAGGCGCCGTACGAGTTGTCCAGGCCCAGTGCCGCCATGGCGCCGGCGAACAGCGTGGAATGCATGGCCGACTCCACGCCTCCCCCGTACTCGTCGAACTGGATCTCCAGCATCGCCGCTTTGGGCCCGCCCGCGAGGCGGGGGATGGCCCAGGTATGGGGGTCCGCTTCCTTGAGCTGGTACGCGGACCGGTGCACGGCGAACTCGCGCATGTTGTCGAGCGTGCCCTCGTCCCTCAGGTAGGCGGACAGAGACCGCCCGCTGCTGTCCTCGATGGCCTGGCGGAGCGCCATCTCCACGTCCGGGGGCGTGGGAATGGGTCCGAGCTCCTCGCCTAGGCGGTGCTCGAAGGCGGTCTCCAGGGTCCGCCGCAGGGCCAGCAGCGAGGGCTCCCACTCCCAGCCCTCATGGACCCCCGCCATGGAGCGGTAGTGCAGCTCGTAGCAGCAATACAGGGCGAGCTGGGCGTCGTCACCCCACAGGGGGTCGTCCTCGAATGCTGGTGCCCCCGGCAGCTCGTGGGGAGCCTGCAAGATGTGCTCCAGCACGTGGGCGCTGAGCGGGCCGCGAGGCTCCGGCGGCGGCGGTTCCGGTGGCACGGCGCGACCTGCAGCGGGTGGAACGGGCTGCATGGTCCGCTCACCCACCTGTGACTCCCTTCCTCCTCGGGGGCCTTCGCTGGACGAGGGACCAGCCGGCCAATCCTATGTGCCAGCGCCGGGTACGTTGCTCGCCGATGACGGTACCCGGCCCGCCCTGGTCGCTATGCGGTGAGTGCGTCGCGGCCTTCGTCCCCATCCACAACCGTGAGCCACTCCCCGTTGGAGCTCGACTTCCCGGGCCGTCCCTCGTCGTCGCCGCCCGGTACGACACCTCTCCAGTGGGCGCCTACCTGGAGCTGGCCGTGGGCACGCCGGCTCGCATCGGCCCCTGGCCCGGCTTCTGCGTCACCACCATGGTGGTGGACTCACCCGAATCTCTATCAGGCGGTCAACTCAACTGGGGCTTCCCGAAGGAGCTGGCCACGCTGCGCTGGACGGAGGACCCGGGCGGGTCCTCGCTCCGATGGGAAGATCGAGGTCTTCAGGTTCGGGGCCGCCCTCACGGCCCGGCCATGCCGGTGGCAGCTCCGCTGTGCTGCCTGCAGGACCGTGACGGCCCCGTGGCCATCCTCGGGCGGGTGCGGGGACGGGTGCGGGCGGCCACCATCGAGATCGAAGCGCCCACCGCCGACGCCTTGGACGGGCTCGCCGGTGTGCACAGGGGCTTCATGATCACCGGCCTCCGCCTGACGATGGGACGAGCCCGTCCCCCCCACAGAGCGGTCAGGCCGTAGCGAAGAGTGTGATGGTCCGCTCGGGCGAGACGTCGCTGAAGTGGTCTCGGAAGATGCGGTAGTAGGCCGCCTCCTCGTCGGAGCGCAGCTCTGGTTCGCCGTCGGAGCTGCCGTTGCCGCTACCGCCATCGCCGCCGGAGGCACTGCCGTTAACGCGAGCGTGGCCGCCGCCGTCGCCGTTACCGTTGCCGTAGGCCTCGTCTATGAGAGCCAGTGCCGCACCCGAGCCGTCACCGAACTCCGCCTTCTCCCGCCACAGGACCTCATCTGGAACGGTGCCCTCGAAGGCGAGGCGGAGAAGCCACTTCTCGGGCCTACCCTCAGGCTGCAGCTTCCACTCCGCGGGAATGGCAAGGCTGAAGGCAATCACGTCCAGGTCGAGGAAGGGCACCCGGGCCTCGAGACCGTGAATCATGGTGACCCGGTCGCAGCGCTGGAGGTTTAGGCCGTGCAGGCTCTCGACGGTGCGCACCAGCTCGTCGTGCAGGTCGGCATGGCCCTCGATGGCCCGGTGGTACTCGTAACCGGCGAAGAGCTCGTCGGCCCCCTCCCCGGTGAGGACGACTTTGACCCTGCTGGCCGCCATCTCCGAGAGGAAGTAGTTCGGCACCGCGCTTCGGACCAGCGAGGGATCGTAGGACTCGATGGTCCGCACCACCTCGGGAAGGACGGCCCGCGCTTCCTCGGCGGTGAACACCCGCTCGTGGTGCTCGGTGCCAAGGTGCTCGGCCACGATCCTCGCCAACTCGAGATCGGCGCTGTCCTTGGAGCCGACGGCGAAGGTCTGGAGGGTCTTGCCTTCTTGGCGCAGCTTGTCGGCGGCCACAGCGGCAACGATGCTGCTGTCGAGCCCTCCGGACAGGAAGACACCCACGGGCCCGTCGGCCATCAGGTGGCGCTCGATGGCAACTTCCACCGTCGAGCGCAGCTCCTTCACCAGACCTGGCGGCGGCGCCGCACCGGGAGAGCTCGGTGGCGCGAACCGCTTCTCGAGCCTTTCCGGAACCGGCGTGCCGAAGCGCACGAGCCCTTCTCGTGGCGTCCAATAATGGCCAGGAGGGAACAGCTCCACATCACTCAGCCAATCGGAGTCGAAAGCCCTGATTTCCGAGGCAAACCGCACCTGTCCATTGCGCTGCGCCCAGTACAGCGGCTTGATGCCGACCGGATCTCGGGCCGCCACGAAGCAGTCCCTGTTTCCGGCAATCAAGAAGGCGAACATCCCCGCCAGGTGGCGGAGGGCGCCGGCCCCGTGCCGCTCCACCAGGTGGAGCGCCACCTCGTTGTCGGAGTCGGTGGAGAACCTCACGCCGCCGAGCGTGCGCCGCACCTCCTCGTGGTTGTAGATCTCGCCGTTGCCCACCAGGTGCATCCGCCCGTCCTCGGTTGCGAGAGGCTGGCGCCCACCACCGGTGTCGACGATGGAAAGGCGACGATGTCCCAGCCAGGCCGAATGGAGGGCGACGGCCCCTTGGCCGTCCGGTCCCCGGTGGGTCAGACGCCGGAGCATCCGCAGTCCGGATTCCGCGTCTTGATGTCCGTAAATTCCGACGATTCCACACATGATGGCTACGGGTTGAACCTTGGTTCCCAAAGAGTGTCGGCCGAAATCACCCGCGCTGTCAAATCGGCCCGTGTTAATTCAGTGTTTCCGGGGGTTGTGCACGTTCTGAAAACACCTACGACTCATTGGGGGCGACGGATGACAGCCGTGCACTCGGTGGCTCGTCGAGGATCCAGCCACTCGTCGTCCTTCCTCTAAACCCTGACTGCCCACGGGCCGGTTCAATGCAGCCGGGAGTGACGGCTGCCTAGCGTGGGCAAGGCGACCAACGCGACCGGCGGCAGGATCGCAGCCTCCCAGTCAGGACCCGGGATCGCACGTGAGGAAGCAGGGCATTACGGGACTCGAACCACAGTCACCTCCCGAGGTCCAAGACCGGGCGTCGGTTGCCCGCTCGGCACGGGCGCTTTGGTCGGCGGCCACCGCATCCGGTCATTCCGACGCGGATTCGACACCGTCGCCGGCTCAGCTCGAGCGGACTCGGCTCGGGGCCCCAATCGCTTGCCTGGTGGCCTGCGTCGTCCTGGCCGCGCTCTCGCTCCTCGTGTCTGCCATTCCCCACTTCGACCCGTTGGCCTGGACCATCTGGGGCCGAGAGATCACCCATCCCGAGGTCGGCCTCAGCACCATCGACGGACCTTCGTGGAAACCCCTCCCGGTGCTCTTCACCACTCCCCTGTCGCTGTTGGGCGACGCCGCTCCGGCGGGGTGGCTGGTCATCGCCAGGACCGGCGGCCTCATGGCCATCGTTCTGGCCTATGGCCTGGGGAGGCGGTTCGGCTCTCCGCTGGCGGGAGTGCTGGCCGCGGTGACCGTGGTCCTGGTGCCCGGGTGGTTTCAGGAGCTGGCCTTCGGTGGTGAGCTCGGGCCGCTCGTCGCACTGATCCTGGGGGCCATCGATCGACACCTGGCCCAACGACCCGGTCAGGCTCTGGCCCTCGGCTTCGCCGCCGCCCTCCTCCGTACCGAGGCCTGGCCCTTCCTCGCCGTCTATGGAGCATGGGTGTGGCACACCAGGGCCGTCGACAGGCGTGCAGTGGGCGGGCTGGCCCTTTCACTACCGGTCCTTTGGTTCGTGCCTGACTGGGTAACGTCAGGTGACCCCTTTCGCGGTGCGGAGGTGGCCCGAGCCAGCACCGAGGCGAGGACAGCCGCCTTCATCGCCCACCCGGTGCTCGAGGTGATGAAACGGGCCTACGGCCTGGTGCCGCTGGTGCTGCTCCTGCTGGCTGTTGCTGCGGTCGCCCTAGCGGCCCGGCGCCGTCAGTGGACGCTGGTCGTGCTCGGCGCGGGCGTGCTGGCCTGGGTGGCCCTGGTCGCCGTGATGACCGTCGCCGGGGGTTACACAGGCCTGCCCCGTTTCATGGTGCCGGCGGCGGCGCTCACTTGCGTCCTCGGCGCCGTCGGTGCAGCCGCGATCACGGCTCCCACGGTCCGCCGGGGCCTTCCCTTGTTCGTGGTGGTGGCAGCGCTGGCCGTGGCCCTGCTGGCATCGGGAGTGGAGCCAGCCAAGGGACTGCTCGGCCAGGCGCGAACGGCCCGGGCCTGGCAGCGCTCGGCGGCCGGGCTCGAGCTGGCGGTGCAACGGGCCGGGGGTGGCGAGTGGGTAGCGTGCCGTCCCCTCGTGATCAGGCACCCAGGCCTGACGCAGCTGGCCTGGATCCTCGGACTTCCGATAGCCAGCATCCGCACCCAGGTCACCGGCGACGCCCTCGTGTTCTCCCCTGTCGGTAACCCACCACCGATGTCCGTCGACCTGCCCCGCCGACTCGTGGCCCGCGCCGAAGGGTGGGAGGTGTACGAGGTGGGGACACCGCGCCCCCGAGGTGATTGCCCGCGCCGGTTCCGCTGACTGGTTCGCCCCGTGGCCGGCCGGCGAGCGTGATGGCCGTCATCCCATCGCTCCTGTGCCGGGCCCGGAAGCATTGGCTCGTCATCATCGTGCTCGTATTGTTTGCCGGCACTGCCCTCGTAGTGCCGACCCTGGCGCCAGCCTGGGTGGCCGACGACTGGCTGTACGCCCGCTCGGTGGGGATCCTCCTGCGCGACCACGAGCTTCGAATCATGAACCTGGCGGTGGCCACAGGCGTGTTCCAGGTGGTTTGGGGCGCCCTGTTCGCGGCGCCGTTCGGGCTCACCCCGGGCGTGCTGCGTGTCTCCACGCTGGTGCTCTCCGCCCTCGGAGGCCTAGGGGCCTATGGGCTGTGCCGGGAACTGGGCGTGAAGCCGGGAGCCTCGGCACTCGGCGCCGCCCTCGTTTTGTTCGCCCCTCTGGCCTACGTCCTCGAGTTCAGCTTCATGAGCGACGCCCACTTCACCTCCCTGCTGGTGCTGTCCACGT
>JALZKD010000116.1 GCA_030859405.1 Actinomycetota bacterium
CAGCCGCCGGCGGCTGGAGGGGCCCATGTGGGTGTCGGAGAGCACCACCACCCGGCTCACGTGGCCCCAGCCGGTTGCTCGTACGTGCGCCGGGCGCGCCGCAGGCCCACCACGTAGATCACCAAGGAAACCGCGGCCGCGACTATGAGCAGGCCGTACCCGAGCCGGCGGGGCACGGCCGTCACCACCGGCACGAGGGCACCCACCACCCACACCAGCTGGAAGATGGCCTCGTAGCGAGCGAAGGAGCGGCCCTGGGTGGCATCCGGAGCGTCGCGCTGGACCAGCGAGTCGAAGGCCAGCTTGCCTGCGCTGGCGGCCACGCCGATGGCGGCAGCAAGGAGTAGGTCGCCGACGAAGCCATCGACTCGCCAGGCGGCCACCCCGCTGATCACCACCAGACCCAGGCACCCGGCCATGAGGCGTTCCTCGGGCACACTCCGCCGTAGCGGGGGCGCCGCCGCCGCTCCCACCACGGTGGCGCCCATGCTCGCGGCCAGCGCGGCCCCGAACCTCCAGGCGGCGGCGCCCTCTCGCCGGAGGCTGAAGGCGATCAGGAAGGTGAGGAAGCCAACGGAGCCCCGCAGCACGCCCATGCACGTGGCGGCCAGGCGAATGCCGGCGTCGTGCAGCTCCTCCTTGGCCAGAGGCCGCGCCGCGGGGTCGTCCAGGCGCACCTGGCGGATCCGCAACGAGGCGACGGCCGCGGCCACGAAGGCCACAGCGGCCAGGCGCACGACCCACTCGGCGCCGGCGAGCTTCAGGACGGCGACGCCTGGCGCCGCGGCCACCAGACCGGTCACTGCGCTCACCAGGGCAAGCTTGGAGTTGGCCTGCACCAGCTCCTCGTCGGACCTCACCACCGTGGGTACGAGCGAGCTCTTGGCCACCGAGTGGGTCTTCGAGAGCACGAGCAGGGCGAAGGTCGCCGGGAACAACAGAAGGCTGTCGAGGATGCCGGCCATGAGCCACGCGGCCACGACCCGGCCGGCAGCAGCGATGAAGACCATGAGGCGGCGGCCGCCCCGCACGCGATCGATGGCCGGCCCGAGGAATGGCGCCACGAGGGCGAAGGGGGCCATCGTGAGCACGAGGGAGAGCGCCACCCGTCCTCGTGCCGCGGTGGGAGAGATGTCGAAGAACAGCGACCCGGCCAGCGCCATGGTCACGAGGGCGTCCCCGGCCACGGCGAGGGCATGGGCGACCACCAGGCGGGAGAACGGTGACGCCGGCCGCTTGGGCCCACCCTCCGGCACCGGCCCCCCGAGGGCCTTACCTTCGGGATCCGTTCGCACCGGCGGGAATGCTAGGACGACCACCACCGCTGGGGACGCTCAAGGTGGGGCCCTGGGCGACCGATCGGGTAGGCATGGATCTCTCCAAGATGCTCGGCGACCTCTACGAGGCCGACGAGGACGACCCATCCCCCAGCACTCCTCCGCCGGCCAATCAACTACTTGGAGCCGGGCCCGACTGGGCCGACGAGGCGATCCTCGACCAGGCCTTCGCCTCATGGACCCCGGGGCCGCCGGCCAGCGCCCCCGCCGCCGAGCGGAAGATGGCAGAGCTTGTCGCCAACAACCTCCACAACCTCGAGCCCGCCGCCCCCGTCGTTCCCCTCGTTGCCCTCGAGGCGGTGCCCGTCGAGCCCGTCGAGCCCGTCGAGCCCCGGCCCTGGACCAAGACCGACGACGACGTGCTTCCTCGCCGGCGTGGCGGCGGCCGCCGAGGAGGGCTGCTCAGCCTGCTGCGTCGCTGACAGAGAGGCGCGGGTTGCGTACCCGCACACGGGTCCAGCGGCTCCCCGCTGAGGCGCGCACGGGTAGGCGCAGGGTGAAGGTGGAGCCTTCCTGGCCCGTGGAGGTCACCTGCACGTCACCACCGTGACCACTGGCGACCTGGGACACGATGGCCAATCCGAGGCCCGTGCCCGCCGTGTCCCGGGAGCGGCTCGGTCCCACGCGGTAGAAGGACTCGAAGATGCGGTCCAGCTCGTCGGGGGGAACCCCCGGGCCCTGGTCGATCACGTCGATCTCGACCGACGAGTCCTGCCGCCGCACCACCACCCGCACCGCCGAACCCCCCTCGGCGAACTCCACGGCGTTCTCGACCAGGCGCCGTACTGCAGACACCAGCTGGCGGCGGTTGCCCAGCACGACCAACTGGGTGGGCGCCTCGCCGGCGTCGATGGTGATGTCGCTGTGGCCCGACATCGAGCGGACCTCCTCCACCGCCTGGGCCACCACGAGGTGTACAGGCACGAGCTGTCGCTCGGGCGTGGCCTCAGCGCTGATGCGGCTGAGCTCGGCCACGTCGTCGACGATCCTGCCCATGCGGACCGCGTCGGCGCGGAGCCGCTCGGCCAGGCGTCCGACGAGCTTGGGCTCGCTCTCGGCCGCCAGGGTGCTGGCCAGCAGCCCCAGGGCGCCGAGCGGGGCGCGCAGCTCGGCGGTCACGTTGTCCACGAAGTCCTGGCGGACCAGGTCGAATCGACGGCGATCGGAGATGTCCTCGACCACGGCCACCGCGCCCAGGACTCGGCGCCCGTCGTCGAGTGGTCGTCCGGCCACGGTGAGCGTGCGTTGCGGCGGCTCCAGCATCTCGATCGTGGACGAGCGGCGATCGCCGGCCAAGCCCGCACGCAGAACCTCCTTGACGGTGTCCTCCGTCTCGCTTTCCTCCGGGCCCAGCTCGCCGAGGTCCTTGGCCGTGCGGTTGCGGTACACGATGGAGGACCGCTCGTCACAGATCACCACGCCGAGGGGCAGCTCATCCAGGGTCTCGGTCATGCGGTCGACTGCGGCCTCGGCCTCGCTCACACGTAACACGGCAGACTCGGCCAGACGCTCGAGCCGGGTCATGCCATCCTCGCCCTCGTTGCCGTCGGAGGCGCCGGGCACGTCCAAGCGGGCCAGGACCATGCTCAGGCGCCGGTCCATGGCTCGGCGCCTGCGAACCGAGACCAACAGCGTCACCAGGTTTGCGAGGACCAGAAGGCCCGCGGCCGCCAGGACCGCCGCCAGCGCCACTTCGGGAAGGTCGGGCACGGCTCCACTGTAAGAGCGACATGGCCGTTGCCGGTGGACCTCGCTCGAGCGAGGCTGCTCCCGCCAGAGGAGCCATCTGTCAGATCTGGCCCAGCTCCTCGTCGTCCGGCACTCCCAGGTTCCACTCGAGCACCAGGTTCTCGCGCTCGGCGTCCCGGGCCACCCGTTCGCGGTTGCGCCGGAACTGCGGATCGTGCGGGGGAAGGAGCACGAGGCGGGCCAGGGCCCGCTGGCGGAACTCCTCGATGAGGGACCGCTCGCCGAACTCGGACTGCACGTCCCAGTGGGGCGCGACGGGGCCGAGGTAGACGATCCTGACGTGACCCCGAGGCGGCTGCTGGGAGGGCTCTGCGGAAGGGATGGACATGCGTTCTCCTATGAGGCGCCCGGGGACCCTGCCGGCGGGGGCTCGAAGCCTAACGTCCCGCCGGGGGCCGGGCTGCCAGGGTGACGCCGGCCTTGCGGTCCTCGCTACCACGCTTCCACTGGACCTCCGCCCTCGCGCCCGGGGCCAGAGATCGCACCGCGGCCTGAAGATCGGCGTTGGTCTCGATGCTCTTGTCGCCGAACTTGGTGATCACGTCGTTGGTCTGCAGACCGGCCCTCTCGGCCGGTGATCCCGGCTCCACCTCGCCGACCACAGCGCCCTTGTCGGCGGCGAAGCCGAAGCGATCCCTGATATCGGGCGTGAGTGTCACCGTCGTGACGCCGAGAAAGCCCTGAGGAGCGCCCCCTTCCCCTTTGCGCAGGCGGTCGAGCATGGGCTTCACGTTGTCGATGGCGATGGCGAAGCCGATGTTCTGGGCCACGGACCTTCCGGTGCTCTGGATCACCGCGGTGTTGATCCCGATGACCTCGCCCGCCGCGTTCACGAGTGGCCCGCCGGAGTTGCCGGGATTGATGGCGGCGTCGGTCTGGATGAGCCCGGAGAGCTGCTGGTCACGATCGCCGAGCGAACGATCGAGGGCGGACACGATCCCCTGGGTGACCGTGGGACCGCCGGGCAGGGAGAGGGCGTTGCCGATGGCCACGACGGAGTCACCGACCTTCAGCTGGCCGGAGCTCCCGAGGGTGACCGGCCGCCCCTCGAGGCCCTTGGTGTCCCGCAGCTTGATGATGGCCACGTCCGAAGGAGCGTCGAGGCCCAACAGGTCGGCGTCGCGGGCTGTGGTCTCACGGTCGAGCGTGACCTTGAGGGCGGTGGCGCCGCTCACCACGTGGGCGTTGGTGAGGATCTCGCCGGCCGGTGTGAGGAGGACCCCAGTGCCAGCCCCACGCACCGGGCTGGGTTCGAGGTCGAACAGACCCGAGCCCCCCTGGAAGGCCTGGGTGCGGATCGAGACCACGCCCGGCTGGACCTTGGCCAGGATCTGTTGGATGTCCTGGGGCTTGGCGATGACGCTGCTGTTGGGACCGAAGGCCGGCGGCTGCGACGCCGATGACCCGTCGTCCCCGGCCACGAGGGCTCCGATGCCACCGCCAGCGGCTGCGCCGATGAGGGCGGCCACGGCGGCCACGGCCAGCCAGCGCCGTCCCCCACCCGGGCTCGGAGGGGCCACAGGCGGGTCCGGGGGCCGGGACCCGGGCCAGCCCGAGGGCGCCGGTGGCATGGGAGGAGGACCGGTCACATAGGGTGGCGCCTCCTGTGCCGTGGGCGGCTCCAGTGGCGGGCCGCCGCCGGCCCCCGCCCCTGCCTCGGGCCCAGAGGGGCTCTCTCCGCCCCAGAGCCACTTTCCCCCCGAGCGGGTGTCGTCCACTTTGTCGAGCTCCTTACGGTCCGCCGTCTGGTGACATCCATGAACCGGGTCTCCTACGGACATCTGTAGGCAACGGTACCCCGGTCATGGGAGACCGGGGTGAGGAGGGGTCATGCAGGTCGAAGAGGTGAGTGAGGCCACGGAGTCGGATTGGATGGCCGAGGGCAATTGCCGCCACGAGCCTTCCTCCACGTTCTTCCCGAACGACGGAGTGGGGGTGGAGGTGGCCCGGCGCATCTGCGCCACGTGCCCGGTCAAGTCCCCATGCCTGGAATACGCCTTGTGCAACCACATCGCCCACGGCGTGTGGGGAGGGGCGTCGGAACGGGAACGGCGTCGCATCGCCCGCCGCCGGCGCCGGGAGGCAGCCGGAAGCTAGGTGGAGCTCGGCGAAGCCGGCTTCTTCGTCGCGTCCCGCTCGAGC
>JALZKD010000117.1 GCA_030859405.1 Actinomycetota bacterium
AACTTGACCTGCACGGCGAGGAAGCAGACGACACCTGCAGCCAGCCCGATGGCGAGGGGGGACACCCCGGTCACGAAACCGGCGCAAGGGGTAATGGCCACCAGCCCGGCCACCGCCCCCGAGGCCGCTCCCAGCGTGGTGGGATGGCCGGTCTTGAGCTTCTCCGCCAGGAGCCAGCCGAGCATGGCCGCGGCGGCAGCCAGGTGGGTGTTGATCAACGCCTGGGCAGCCACGCTGTTGGCGCCGAGGGCGGAGCCGGCGTTGAAACCGAACCACCCGAACCACAGGATCCCGGTGCCGAGCAGGGTGAGGGGCAGCGAGTGCGGGGGCATGGCGTCCCTGGGCCAGCCCTTTCGTTTGCCCACCACGAGGACCAGGGCGAGGGCGGCGATGCCGGCGTTGATGTGGACCACGGTCCCTCCGGCGAAGTCGAGTGCACCCCGCTTGAACAACCAGCCCGTGGGGCTGAAGACCCAGTGGGCGACCGGGGAGTAGACCAGCACCACCCACAGCCCCAGGAACACCGTGTACCCGGCGAACCTCATGCGGTCGGCCGTGGCTCCGGTGAACAGGGCCGGCGTGATGACGGCGAACATCATCTGGAAGGTGACGAAGGCGAGGGCCGGGATCGTGAGGCTCAGATCGATGCTCTCGTCGACCTTCACGTACCCGGGCAGCTGGGTGGCTTCGTCGGCCAGGCCCTTCAGACCGGCGAAGTCGAAGTTCCCGATCCAGTCGCCGCCGTCCCCGAACGCCAGGCTGAAGCCCACCAGGACCCAGAGCACGCTCACCAGGCCCATGGAGAAGAAGTTCTGCATGAGCATGCCCAGCACGTTCTTGGAGCGGACCATCCCGCCGTAGAAGAAGGCCAGTCCCGGTGTCATGAACAGGACCAGCCCGGCCGATACCAGGACCCACGCTGTGTTGCCGCTGTCGATCTCCATCTGCGACAGCCTGCCGATACGTTGTTTCAGGGCCGTGACCCGTCTGTTTCTCTTGTGTGAACTCGTGGCGCCGATGGATCTACGCGAGGAGCTCGCCCAGGCGGGCGAAGAACCTCGAACGGGGCAGCACCTCGTCGCAGCCCGCGGCCGCCGCGGCCGCGAGCAGCTCGTGGTCCACGTGGCTGGCGAAGCCCACGGTGCGAGCACCGCCCAGATCGGTGAGGGCCTCCAACACGCCTGGACGCGAGAGGTCGAGCACCACCAGGTCGGCGGGCGTGGCCGCCAGGTCGGCGGGCGTGGTCACGAAGGTCACGTCGCCGGCCGCGGCCACCTTGGAGCGATCCATGAGGTCCGGCACGTAGGCCGCGACGCGGGTCACGGGGGTGCTCCGTGGCGCTGCTTGTGCACCCAGGCCTTGGCCGCTCCCCACGCCAGACCGACGTCGAGCAGCGACGGATCGATGTCGGCGAACGACGCCGGCGTGAGGTCATAGTGGTCCTCAGGGAAGCGCTCCTCGGCGAAGCGATCGCGCCGCACCGGCGGCACGCCGGCCTGGCGCAGGACCTCGGTGGGGTAAGGCACGGCCTGGCGAAGGATGCTCAAGGGGTTGGTGTGCTGCTGGTCGATGTCGGCCTCGAGCAGGGTGCGGACCCGCGCTCCCACATCGGCCCTCGCCAGCTCGCCCGCCCGGCGTGCCGCGACCATGACGGCAGGGTCGCCGTGCCCGCGGTGGGCAACCAGCATGCGCTCCACGGACCGCTCCACCCACCGCGGGAGACCGGCGTCCACGCCCTCGGCCAGGGCACGGGCCTGCTCGTGCAGCACGCCATCGCTCACCATGCTGTCACCTCCCGAACCCTCCCTTTCCGGCGACGATTCCCGCCGGATATGGCGGAAATCGTCGCCAGTTGCAATCACTTGGCTCGCTCCAGGACTCCTCCCACGGCTGCGACCACCTCGGCGGGTCGGTTCACCAACTGGTCCCACGACACCCGCAGCACGTACCAGCCGCCGGCCATCAAGGCTGCGTTCCGACGCCGGTCCGCCTCGGCGTCCAGCCAGCTCGAGTGATGGCGGCGGCTGTCTGCCTCCAACACCAGGCGGGCCTCCCGGTATGCGAAGTCCACCCGGCCGATGGGCGCCGTGTCATTGCCCAGCTCCACCTGCCGGGAAGGTGTCGGCAGCCTGGCCCCTTTGAGCACGGCAGCGAGCAGGTTCTCCAGCTCGCTCTCCGGCGGGGCCTGGCCATCGTCTCCGTCCTCGAGCAAGCGCCGCAGTAGCTGCGAGCCTGGACGGCCCTTCTTGCCCGCTTCGGCCAACACCACGTGGAGACGGGCCGAAGTGGTGAGCTTCATGGCCAAGGCGTTGGCGAGGGCTCGTTCCGCCCGCTTGGGGTGGACGGCGCCACAGAGGTCGAGCAGGGTGCGCCCCGAGCTGGTGACCGGGATGCCGTCGACGGCCGCGACTTGGCTGGCGGGCAGGCAGCGGGTCTCGTGAAGGGTGCCGACCCGTGCCACTCGGCTGGGACCTCTCAACCGGGTCACCTCCACCGGCCCCGCACAGAAGCCGGGCAACCCCCACAGCGCGGCGGCGGACTGGTGGGATGCCACCGCCCCGGCGCCGGCCGTCAAGATCGCTGCCAACAGCGACTGCCGCCACGAGGGTGTCGAACCCGGCACCCGGTACACGTCCCGAGCCATGCGTTCCCACCGTTCGGCCCGCACCCGTCCGTCCACGACACCGTCGCTCAGCCCCGCTCCCAACGCCTGGGCCCGAGTCACCAAACCATCCTGGTGTTCCGCCAGGGAACGGAGCGGATCGCCGATGCGCATTCCTCCAGCAAACCAGGAGCCTGCGACAGCGGCTCCCCATCCGCGCTTCTGGCGACGGTTTCCGCCGGATACGGCGGAAATCGTCGCCAGTTGGCACGGGTTTGCATACGCCGTCAGCGGAGCCGGCCACGGAGAGGCGCCGGCACCTCGTCCACCTCGCAGGACAAGCGCAGCCGGTCCCCCACCACGGCGACACGGGTGGCGGCGCACCCCAGCACCTCGCTGCGTGGCAACGAGACCGTGTGCGCCAACCCCCCGAACCGCAGCACCAGGTTGCCCCCCCTGCCCACGGCAGGGCGAGCGCTCACGGGCAACGGTCCAACCCGGGAGCGAACCTCGCCCCCACCAATCGACACCGGCACCGGCAGCGCCCGGCTGAGGGAGGCGGCGTCGATCTCGGCGCTCACGGTCCCACGCTCGATGGAGTCGACCGACGCCTCCGCCGAGAAGAGAGCGTCACGGTCCACCTTCACGCCCCGAAGCTGGAGCTCCACGGCACTCAACCGGACAGGTCGGGTGGGTACCTGCTCGAAGCGAAGGTCGACGTTCCCGGCTGAGCCGGCCACGAGGAGGCGGGCCAAGAAGGGGAAGGACGCGATATGGGCATCGACGGACCCGGTGTCGGGGACCTCGGCCCGGGCTCGTGTCTCGATCCGGCCCTCGGCGATGCGCTTGGCGGCCACATCGGCACCGGCCAGGATCAGGACGACCACGGCCATGACGAGCAGGACGCGGACGGCTGCCACGCCGTGCAGTCAGCCCTCGACCACGTCACCCAGGCGGTCGACCTGGACTCCGAGGTCTCCCAACCATTCGATGGCCCGTTCCACGGCCAACTCGTGACCACCGAGCTCGCAGATCATCCATCCCACCGTCTCCTCCACATTGGCTCGCCGGATGTTGGGCATGATGTCGAACTCTCGGACCATGCGAGCGATCACGGGCTGCTTGATCAGGTGCTCGGGGAAGGTGAGCTTCACCCGTACGTTGGTCACGCCGTTCATCGGAGGGACAGGGCTGGCGAAGAGAGGGTCTGGTTGAGATTGCCCGATCTGAAACCTTCGAGGTCGAGCGTCACGTAGGTGTAGCCCGCCTGGCGAACGGCGTCCACCACGGCTTGGCGCTCCTCGAAGGCCCGGGCCAGCTCGTCGGGGTGCACCTCGAGGCGTGCCAGGGCGCCGTAATGACGCACCCGAAGCTGGCCGAAGCCGAGGCCGCGCAGCGCCGACTCGGCCCTCCCCACCGATTCCAGCACCCCCAGGGTGACCGGAGTGCCGTAGGGGACCCGGGACGCCAGGCAGGCCGCGGCGGGTTTCTCCCACGTGCGAAGGCCGAGCCGCCGCGACCAATCCCTCACGTCGGCCTTGGCGAAGCCTGCCTCCACCAGAGGGTAGGCAGCGCCGCGCTCGGCCGCGGCCCGCTGGCCGGGCCGGTGGTCGTCCAGGTCGTCGAGGTTCACGCCGAGCACGATGGTGGCCCCCTCCTCCCCGGCGACAGGAGCGAGGGCGCCCATGAGCTCGGCCTTGCACCAATAGCAGCGCTGGCCGTCGTTGACCGAGTAGGCGGGGTTGGCCAGCTCGTGAGTGACCACCGGCGTCCACCGCAGCCCCCACTCGCGTGCCAGCGCCCGGCAGTCGGACTCCTCCTCGGGCGCCAGCGAGGGGGAGATGGCGGTGACGGCATGGGCGGCCGGGCCCAGGGTGTCGTTAGCCACCCAGGCCAGGAAGGCGGAGTCGGCACCGCCGCTGAAGGCGACCACCACGGGTGCGAGCTCACCCAGGCGTCGCCGGAGGTCGTCGAGCTGGGGGGGTTCGGGACCGGCGGCCGGCGTCATCCTGCCATCCTTCCATCCTTGGGCCCATCCTTCGGCATCCGAAACGGCGCAGTCGGCCCCGCCGCTTGGCCCGTGGCTCTCACCTATGCTTGATGGTTAACAGGGAATGAACCGACATGGAGGGACGATGCCCCGACGTTTCAACCAGCTCTTGCGGCCAGGAGCCGTGCTTCTCGTGCTCGCCCTCGTGGCCGCAGCCTGCGGCGGGGACGACGATGAGGCCGCGCCCGGGGACAAGCGGGAGGTCGCCATCGCCTTCGTCGGGGCCAAGACCGGAGACAACGCCAACCTCGGGCTCAACATCAGGGACGGCGCCAAGCTCGCCGTCGACGAGGAGAACGAGGCGGGTGGTGACGTGACGATCCGGCTCCGGGAGTACGACACGGCCGGCGATCCCGCTCAGGCCAGCACCGTGAAGGGCCAGTTCATCGCCGACAACAGCATCGTGGGCGTGGTGGGCCCCGCCTTCTCGGGTGAGACCAAGGCCGTGCTCCCCGACCTGCAGCAGGCGGGCCTGGTGATGATCAGCGCCTCGGCCACCAACAAGGATCTTCCCACCGTCGTTCCGGACCAGACCGTCTTTCACCGAACCATCGGTGA
>JALZKD010000118.1 GCA_030859405.1 Actinomycetota bacterium
GCGGTGTGGGCGCCACCGTCTTGATGTACCTCTCCAGCGGCTGGCCGCTGTGGGCCTGGTCGGTGACGGGATCCATCCTGGGCGCGGCCACCGTGCCGGCGCTCGGCGTCTACGGACCGGAGCTGTTTCCCACGTCCCTGCGGGGCCGGGCCAACGGCCTCATCGCCGCCCCGGCACGCCTCGGCAGCGTGGCCGGGCTGCTGGTCGTGGGCCATCTGGCTGCATCGTCGGACAGCCTGGGCCCAGCCATGGCGCTGCTGGCCCTCGGCCCTGCCGTGCTGGCCGTTGCCGTGGTGGTGGCCTACCCGGAGACGGCCCACCGGGAGCTGGAGGAGCTCAACCCCGAAGACGCCCCGGACGCCGGCGCTCCCTGATCCGGCGACGGATCAGTACGCCCCCTTGGAAGAGATCACCGCTGGCACGGTCTTCAACAAGATGGTCAGGTCACGCCACACCGACCAGTTGTCGACGTAGTAGAGGTCCCAGCGATCCTTGGCCTCGCGGTCCTGAGACCGCCCACTGACCTGCCACATGCCCGTAACGCCGGGACACACCCGCAACCGCTCGAAGACATCGGGTGTCCAAAGAGCAACTTCGGAGAGCAACTGGGGGCGCGGTCCGACCAGGCTCATCTGTCCGATGAGCACGTTGACGAGCTGGGGAAGCTCATCTACCGAGAGCCTGCGCAACAGCCGGCCCACCGGTGTCACGCGTGGGTCACGGCGGAGCTTGACCAGCCCTTCCGACGCCTCGAGGGCGGCGTCAAGGAGAAGCTTGTCGTTGTCTACCCACATGGTGCGCAGCTTCAGGATCTTGAAGACCCGTCCGCGGTGGCCGATTCGCTCCTGAGCGAAGAAGATGGGACCGGGCGACGTGAGCTTGATGGCGAGGGCAGCCACGGCAAGCACGGGTAGCACCACGATCAGCATGACCGTCGACAGAGCGATGTCGAAGGCCCGCTTGGCCACCGGGCGCCACCCGTTGCGCTTGACGGGCTCCACGTAGAGCATGGAAAAACCGCCGAGCGGCCGCACTGACAGACGAGTGGCGTCGATGTCGCGAAGCGACGACGACAGCTCCACGTGGATGCCGGCGTCGGTGAGGGTGCGGATCAGGCGGTTGGAGGTCTCGGCGTCAACATCGGTGGTGGCAACCACCACCCCGGACGCTCCGACCGTGCGCAACTCCTCGACCACTCTGCTCCCAGGCCCGAAGACCGGATAGCGGCCGACCAAGCCCGGGGCGACCCGCTCGGGATCCCCGACGAGGCCGACCACGGAGTACCCGAGCTCCGGTCGCTCCTCGAAGGCCCGCGTCATGGCCAGCGCCTCCGGGCCGGCCCCGGCCACAGCCACCGGTCGCAGGCACCGACCCCTTCGCCGCAGCGTGTTGAAGCCATGGCGGATCAGCTCTCGCTCGACCAGCATGGCGGCGACAGCCACTCCGAAGAGCATCAAGAACCAGCTCTTCTCCACGGCTACGTCCAAGAAGTACGCCACCACGGTGGTAATCAACGTGCTCGCGGCCACGGCGTGGACTAGGTGCCCGACCTCGTCCCGACGGCCGGTGACATGGCGGGCGTTGTAGAGCCGGTAACGACGGAACACCTCGATCCACAACGGCAGTGAGAGCAGGCCCAGACGCTGGTAGGCAGCACTCCCGACCAGAGCCACGTCTACGTCCGGCGGCGGGAGCATGGCATGGGCGAGGACCATGGCGCCGGCGATGGTTACGGCGTCGGCGCCGGCCACGAAGAATCTCGTCAACCGGACCAGCCTGGGCCGGCGGATCCCGTCGCCGGCCTCGCGACCGTCGGCATCGAGGATGGGGCGGATCGGTTGGACCGCAGAACCAGCGGGCTCCTTGCCGGCCTTTCCTATGACGGTCAGCTCAGCGGGGGACGTCCCGTTTGCCTCAGCCGCCGAGCGCGCGGCTGGCTCTGGTTGCCACGAGTCCAGATCCATGCTGGAGCTTCGACTGCCCGGCCCTGTCACTTGACCCGTATCCGTCACTTGACCCGTATCCATGTTCACTGCTGCACGGGTCGGGTGTGCGGAGGCGGTCAGGCGGTCAGGCGAGTGCGGCTGCGCCGCACGAAGAACGTTCCCGCCCCGACGGCGCCAAGACCAATGACGGTGAGCCCCACCAGGTCCCCACCGGTGACGGGGAGGGTGCTGGAATCGGCCGGACCGCGGGTATCCCTCGCCGACACGGAACGGTTCAACTGCTGGTCACCGACCTCCGGAGGGCTCCCCGTGTAACCCTGCGCCCACGCCGCAGCGGGCAAGGCCACCCATGAGATGAGCGCTGCACCCGCGATTGCGAGCTTCCTAGTGTGGTTCATCGTGTCCTCCGCTCTTCGTCACTGGATGTGTCCGCAGGGTAGCGAACACTCTAAGTGGTAGTCAACACAGAGGACCTGTTTTCCTCGTTGGCTCAGTGTAGGCCATCTTGTCCCATAGCGCCGTGTACGGCATTTGGCCATAGCGCCGTGACGGCATTTCCCATAGCGCCGTCCCGGGGACCCGCCGGCACAAGGTGGATCAGGCCCCGGTGAGGAGGATGCGCTTGGCGTCAGCCAGCTCTTGAATCTTGGCGCCCGCCTCCGCCGGGAGGCCACCGTGGTCGGGGTGGGCGTCGCGTACGAGCCGGCGGAACCGGCGCAGGATGTCGCCCCGGAGCGGCTCGGTCTCCATCGGGAACCCGAGCACCCGCAGCGCCCAGCGCTCGTCGCCCGACGTGGACAGGGGCGACAGAGCCGTCCCGTCTCCTGAGAGATAGCACATCAGCCGCTCGTCGGCTTGGCCTTCCCAGCGCGTGGCCCGACGTAGGAGCCTGAAGGCGGCGGGGCGGACCTCGCCGTCGAGCGTGGTGGCCGCGTACAGAGCCCCGAGCACCTGGGGCAGATGACCGCCGTGGTCGTCCAGCTCCAGGACGACTGCTCGGCCGGCCCTGACCAGGCGGTGGTGGCTGCGGTCCAGACCCACCACGTCGGTCTGGAAGCGGTGCCGCAGCCGAGGTTGGGAGATACGACGACGGAGCTCGAGGTCCCAGAGCAGCCGGTCCAGGTCTTCCCGGAGCTCGTCCTCCAGCGCCCGTGCGTGGGCCCCGAGGATGGCGGCCAGCAGCAGCGGCCCGTAACCCGGCTTCGGCTCGGCGGGAAGGTGGAGGCTGCCGAGCGCCACCCGCCGGGTGGGGGCAACGGCTCGAGAGTGTCGAACCTCGAGCTCGGCGAGGATCATGCTCCGACGGTAACGCTCATGAAGGTAGCGAAGAGGCCGAGCGGCGTTGAGGGCACGATTCGGCACCAGACGTCTCTCCGGGACGAAGGCTAGGGTCCGAGGATGGCCAAGGGCGAGAGGCAGATCCCCGATCGCAACATGGGTCTGGAGCTGGTCCGGGTGACCGAGGCCGCGGCACTGGCGGCCGCCCGCTGGATGGGCCGGGGCGACAAGGAAGGTGCCGACGGCGCCGCCGTGGACGCCATGCGGGTCGTGCTCGACACGGTGCCCATGGACGGCCTGGTGGTCATCGGCGAGGGCGAGAAGGACGAGGCGCCCATGCTCTACAACGGCGAGCACATCGGTGACGGCTCCCCACCCGAGACCGACATCGCCGTCGACCCAGTGGAGGGCACCACCCTCACGGCGCTCGGTCAGGAGAATGCCATCTCGGTGATCGCCGTCAGCGAGCGGGGCAGCATGTTCGACCCTGGGCCCTGCTACTACATGAACAAGATCGCCGTGGGTTCAGAGGCCGTGGGCGCCATAGACATCACCCGCTCCCCCACCGAGAACCTCGAGTCGGTAGCCGAGGCCAAGAACGTGTCGGTGCGCGACCTCACAGCGGTGATCCTCAACCGTCCCCGCCACGACGACCTCGTGGCCGAGGTACGCGAGGCTGGGGCCCGGATCCGCTTGATCCCCGATGGCGACGTGGCCGGGGCCATGACCACGGCGTGGCCCGAGGCAGGGGCCGACATCCTCTTCGGCATCGGTGGCACACCCGAGGGCGTGATCAGCGCCGCCGCCCTCAAATGCATGGGGGGCGAGATCCAGGCCCAGCTCTGCCCCAAGACCGACGAGGAGCGTCAGGCCACCATCGACGCCGGCTACGACCTCGACGCCGTCCTCATGACCGACGATCTGGTGAAGGGCGAGAACAGCTTCTTCGCCGCCACCGGCATCACCGACGGGGAGCTGCTCAGGGGCGTTCACTACGACAGCAAGGGGGCCACCACCCAGTCGCTGGTCATGCGCTCCAAGTCGGGCACGGTACGACGTATAGATTCCCGCCACCGCCTGCAGAAGCTGCGGGAGTTCAGCGCCGTCGACTTCGACTAGTGCTCGAGCTACTGACTTTGGCGCGATCCACCCCCCTCAGGTAGGGCCGATCGCACCAAGGTCGGTGAGGTGGCGGTGGAAACAGGCGGCGGCGGTCCAGCCTCGGGCCAGGAGGAAGGCCTGGCCGTCGAGACCGGGTGGGCTTCCCGTCACCATGGTCGAGCAGCCCGCTTCGCCAGCAAGCGAAGCTACGGCCGCCAGGGGGTGGGAGCCGATGCCCTGGCGCCGGTGAGCGGAGTCAACGACCAGACGGTCGAGCACGGCGCGCTGGCCGTGGATGGACCCGGAAGCGGTGGCGACTGACTCGCCCGAGCGGCGGGCGGTGATGGCGAAGGGCCGGACCGCGGATGCCGCCTCCAGATCGAGGTGGTCGGTGACGGTCATCTCGAGCGGTAGACCGCCCCGCCCGATCAGGGCCGGGGCCCGCAGCGGTGCCTCGGCGATGGCCGCCCATGTCCGCCCCGGCCCTTCGCGGAGGAGGTGGACGGCGTCGAAGCTGGCCTCGGCCCGGAAGCGCCCCAGGGCCGAGATGGCTGCCTCGATGACCTCCGGGACGGCAGAATCGGCCAGGGTCACGTGGGGAACGAAGGGCCATGTCGTGGTGCGCGCTAGCGGCTCGCGCATGACCCGCTCACGCAGAGCCCGGACGCCGGCGACATCGCCGTCCACGCCCAGGTAGAGCACAGGGTTGGCGGGCAGGAACGTCCCGGGTGGGCCCAGCTCGAGGGTGATGGGAGCGGTGGCGGCAGCCGCATGGCGCAGGACGGCAAGGGCGTCGGCCAGTCGAGCCTCGGCCACGTTGACGGGCGGAACCAGGGTCAGGTGAGCGGGGACGCGCCCGAGGGC
>JALZKD010000038.1 GCA_030859405.1 Actinomycetota bacterium
GGGGGCTGGCGCGTCAACAAGGGGCGTGGCACCTGCGGTGGAGGCTGCACCGCCGACCGCGGGACGAGGGGGCGCTGGCGGGGCCGCCGGCGCCGTGGGCTGGGCCACGACCGGGCCCCTGGCTGGCTGCGTGGGGACCGCGGCCGGGCCCAGGGCCGGCGGCAGCGCAGGGCCGACGCCGGGAACGACAGGTCCCAGACCAGGCAGTGAGACGCGCGGCACCCATGCCACGCCGAGGACCGCCGCCATCGAGGCCAGTAAGTAGGCGATCAACACCAAGGCGACCGCTCGACCCGCCAGACGCACCCGCCTGGACCGCACACCTCCGACGTCCAAGAAGACCGGCCGCAGAGTTGATTCTCCGGTGGTCACCGCCCCGATGGTACGAGACGTGCTCGCTGGCGAAGTAACCACCGGCCGGCGGGCAGCTTGCTACTCTCCTGCCGGGTTTGAGCAACCGGCCCCCACCCTCACTCAGGAGCGCCCATGGCCGAGACCGGAACCAAGGACAAGAACTACAACCTCACGAGCGTCCTGTACCACGCCCTGCAGGGCGGCGAGAACTACGAGAGCTACATCTCCGACGCCGAGGCGGAGGGCGACGACGATCTGGTCGCGTTCTTCAAGGACGTGCAGAAGGAGGAGCAGGAACGGGCAGATCGGGCCAAGAAGCTCCTCGCCAACAGGCTCTCCTCCGAGTAGCACCGACGCCGCCCGAGCCGGGAAGAAACAGCCAACGAGCTGATGCGAGCCCTCGTTGCCAACGGCCGGGGCGACGCCGAGGTGCGGGAGGTGGAGGAACCGTCGCCACACGCCGACGAAGCGGTGGTGGCCGTGGAGGCGGTTTCCCTCAACCGCGGCGAGATCCATGCCCTCCTGTCGGCCGAAGAGGGCGGGCGCCCCGGCTCCGACGTGGCCGGCGTCATCCACGCTCCGGCGGCCGATGGCCGCGGGCCACCCGAGGGCACGCGGGTGGTGGCCCTTACCCGGGGCGGCGGATGGGCGCAGCGGGTAGCCGTCTCCACGGGCCTGATGGCCCCCCTGCCCGACGGCCTGGACCTCGTTCGGGCCAGCGCCCTTCCAGTGGCCGGCCTCACCGCCCTGCGCACCCTCCACTTGGGCGGGCCCATGCTCGATCACCGAGTGTTGATCACCGGGGCCGCCGGAGGCGTGGGCCGCTTCGCCGTACAGCTGGCGGCCCACGACGGAGCCGACGTCACCGCGGTGGTGGGGCGGACCGGGCGGGGCAGCGACCTCGAGCGCCTGGGAGCCAACCGGGTCCGCGTGGGAATGCCCCGCGAGGGCGAGTTCGACCTCGTCCTCGAGTCGGCCGGCGGTGCCTCACTGGCCGCGGCCCTCGCCCTGGTGGCTCCGCAGGGCACGGTGGTCTGCTTCGGCAACTCTTCCAGAGAGGCCACCACTTTCGACGCCGGCTCGTTCTTCTCCAAGAGCGGTGCTCGCCTTCACGCCTTCGTGCTCTTCCCGGAACTGGATCGCTTGGGGACGGGCGCCCTCGACCTGGCCCATCTGGTAGAGCTGACAGCCAAGGACCGCCTCGAGGCATCAGTCGGCCTGGAGACCAGCTGGCACGACGCCACCACCGCCATCCAGGCTCTGCTGCACCGCCAGGTGGAGGGCAAGGCCGTCCTGCGAATCGATTGATCCCTCGTCTCCAAGAGCGCCGGCGCGCCCTACCCGCCGCCGTCGTCGTGGAGGTGGCTGATCCTCTCCATCAGGTCCCGCAAGCCGTCCGAGACCCGCACGGGATAGGGCTCGAACTCCTCCAGCGCCAGCCCTCGCAGCCGCTCGGGCAACACGCTCAGCGTCTCCTGGCAGCGCCGGCGCACGGCATCGAGCGGAGGAGAGGGCGAGGTGCGGGCGCCGTCGATCAGGACGGGCTCCAGGATGGGTTCGCCGCCGGGAACGTCCTCGTCGTGAAGGGCGATGACATCGCCTTCGAGCGCCGTCTCCCCTCGAATGCGCTGGACCTGCTTACGGCCGGCAAGGGTGGCCTTGTCCGTGGACAGCTTGAGCTTGGGCCCGTCGGCGTCCTCCACCAGCTTGTAGACGGCGTTGAGACTGGGGGCGTCGGTGCTGGCTCCCATCTTGGTCCCCACCCCGAAGCTGTCGATCGGGGCACCGTGCTCGAGGAGCGACCCGATGCGGTGCTCGTCTAGGTCACCGGAAGCGACGATCCCCACGTCGCCAAGCCCTCCCTCGTCGAGCACCGACCGCACCTGGACGGCCAGCGCTCCCAGGTCTCCGGAGTCCAGGCGCACCGCCTGTACCCGCACACCGTCGGCGGCCAACTCGCTCGCCACCTCCACCACCCGCCGAGCGCCCTCCACGGTGTCGTAGGTGTCGATCAGGAGCACGGCTCGCTCAGGGAGGTCTCGGGCGAAGGCCCGGAAGGCGTCGGCCTCGCGGGCGAAGCGCATGACGTAGGAGTGAGCCATGGTGCCGCTGACCGGAATCCCGAAGACCTGACCGGCCAGAACGAGCGAAGTCGCTGATGCCCCGCCCACGTGGCTGGCACGGGACCCACGAAGGGCGGCGGCCGTGCCCTGAACCCGGCGAGCCGAGAAGTCCATGAAGTCGTGGTCACGACAGGCCAGGGCCACCCGGGCCGCCTTGGAGGCCACCATCGTCTCGTGGGACAGACAGTTGAGGAGGAAGGTCTCGACCAGCTGGGCCTCGATGAGCGGTGCGGTCACTCGCAGCACAGGCTCGCGCTCGAACACCGCCTCGCCCTCGGGCACGGCCCACACCTCGCCGGTGAATCGCAGTTCCCGGAGGCGGTCGAGGAACGAGGCGTCGAAGATAGTGAGGGTGCTCAGATAGGAAAGGGCGGAATCGTCGAAGCACAGGCTCTCGAGGTAGTCGAGGGCCTGTTCCAGACCGCACGAGATCAAGAAGCGACGCTGCTCGGGAAGGTCGCGGAAGAACAAGTCGAAGGTGGCCGGCTCGTCGAGGCCACGAGCGTGATAGCTGGCAGCCATGGTGAGCTCGTACAGATCAGTGAAGAGAGCGGGGCTACCGACCGTCACCCCATGCGGCACTACACCACATCCACGCCCGAGTCCCGGAGCTCCTGCTCGGCCCGTTGGCGGTCGCCGGGCTGCAGCTCCACGGCCCGGGTGGCCCGCTTCAGCACCACGGTGCGGAAACCGCGCCGAGCGGCGTCGAGGGCTGTGTCCTTAACGCACACGTCGGCGGCCAGGCCCACCACGACCACGCGCTCCACCGACGCCCGGCGCAGAAGGCTCTCCAGGGCGGTGTCGTGCTCGTCGCCGCTGGTGGGATCCCGAACGCTGAAACCCGAGTAACCGTCCTCGCCCCCCGTTCCCTTCTGGATGACGTCCCCCACCACCCTGAGAACGGGGTGAAGCTGCGCGCCCCACGTGCCCTGAACGCAGTGCACCGGCCACGGTCCGCCCTCGGTCTGGAAGTGGGGAGTGCTCGGAGGATGCCAGTCCTGGGTGTAGACCACCACGGCTCCAGACCGTGTGGCCTGCTCGACCTCGTCGTTGACGGCGGTCACCACCTCGTCGCCGCCGGGCACGGAGAGGCCGCCCTCGGGGTCGGCGAAGTCGTTTTGGACATCGACCACGACCAGGGCCGTCCGGCCGTCGTAGTCCTCCATGGCTGCGAACCTAGTCCTTCGACACGGTCGCGGCGCCCGGCACGAGATGGCGCCGGAACCATTCCCGGGCCAGGCGGGCGACCTCCTCGAGGGCGCCGGGCTCTTCGAACAAGTGAGAGGCGCCGGGCACGACCTCGAGTTGCTTCGTGCACACCAGTTGCTCGAAGGCTTCCTCGTTGAGCTCGAGGACTGTGGTGTCCAGGGCCCCGACGATCAGCAGGGTGGGGGCCCGCACAGCGGGAAGGGCCGCACCCGCCAGGTCGGGGCGTCCGCCTCGGGAGACGACGGCCCGGTAGGCGGAGGGCTCCTGAGCGGCCGCCTTCAGCGCCGCCGCGGCACCGGTGCTGGCGCCGAACAACCCCACGGCGGCGGCGGTGGCAAGGTCCGAGGCCGGTGACTCGGCCCGGAGCCAATCGGCGATGGCAACGAGTCTGGAGGCCAGAAGATCGACGTCGAAGCGCAGGTGGCGGGTGCGCACGTCGAGCTGCTCCTCCTCCACCGTCAGCAGGTCGGCGAGCACGGTGGCGAACCCAGCGTCCTGGAGGGCGGCGGCCACTTGGCGGTTACGGGGGCTGTGGCGGCCGCTGCCGCTGCCGTGGGCGAAGACCACCACTCCGGCGGCGCCGTCGGGGACGACCACGTCAGCGCCGAGGTCGGCGCCCGCGACAGGTATCTGCACCTGACGAGAGCCCGGGCCGGGCTGGATCTCAGGTGTCGAGAGAGTCCTGCTTGTTGGGAGGCGGGGCACCGGGCACGTGAAGGTGGTTCTCGACATCGCGCACGCCGGGCACCACGCTCACAGCGGCGGCAAGGTCTTCGATCTGCTCCGGACGCTCTACCTGGCCTCGGAGGGCGACCACACCGCCGGCCGCGTCGACCACCACGTCGAGACCTGCGTAATCGGCACCGCCCAGGACCTCGCTCTTGATCTTGTCGACCAGCGTCTTGTCGTCTTCCGGTGCCTCCCCGCCGGGCTGGCTCACGACGGACGAGAAGCCCTCGATCTTGTTCTCCACGTGGGTGGCCGTGGCGCTCGCCTTCTCGGCGGTGCGACGGACCTTGGCCTGGACCTGATCCTTGGCCCGAGTCCGCCGGCCCCGGCCGCTGCGAGGGTCGAGAAAGTAGGCCACCGCACCGACAGCCGCTCCCAAGAGCGAGAGACGGGTCATCTTCTTGAAGAGTCGTCTGATCATGCCTTGATGCTACCGCCGGCCGTGCCGGCCTGATCGCCGAGCCTGCCGGCGTGCCTCCGCCCAACTCCAACCTGCCACTTGACATGCGTAGCTTTGCAATGCAAAGTGCTCTGCATCAACGAGCACCAACAAGGAGGATGCCGTGCAAGACCATCTGGCCGCTGAGACTCTGGAGCGACTGCAGGGAGTCCGCAACGCGGCCCGCTCTGACCTGCAGGCGTTCTGGTTTCCCCTCGTGGTGTTCGGCGGCCTGACGCTCGTGAGTGCTGCGGTCGTGGTGCTGGTCGGCCCCGACGCGCTCGGTGCGTATTGGCCCGTCGCCGGACCGGTCGGAGGCTGCCTGACTGGTTGGTACTACTACCGGCGCGGGCATCGAATGGGTCTGGAGGGCCCCGCCGCGCCTTACGTCGTCACCGCCGTCGCCATCCTGGTCGGAGCCATGCTCGCCGGAGCTCTCGGGTCACAGTGGGGTTCGGGGATGACCGCTGCGGTGGGTCCCACCATGGTCGTGGCCGCCGGCTACTTCGTCTTCGCCTGGTTGGAGCGCAGCACGATCCTGGTCGCCCTTGCCGCGGTCCTCTGTTTCCTGGCCCTGGGCGTAACCATCTCCGGGATGGAGGCGGAGGCGGGCACCGTCGTCCTTGCCCTCGCTTCCGGCACTGCCTCCCTCGGAATTGGCCTCGCCTCCGCCCTCCGAGCCGGGTAGAGGTGACCCACCCAACCAACGAGCTGGACGACATCGTCCACCAGCGGGTCCGCCTCGGGATACTGGCCGTGCTGACCGAGGCACGACGTGCCGACTTCGCCTACCTGCGGGACAGCCTGGAGCTCACTGACGGCAACCTCTCACGGCACCTCCAGGTCCTCGAGGACGCCGGCTACGTGAAGGTCACCAAGGCCTTCGAGGGCAAGCGTCCACGCACCTGGGTCTCCGCGACCAAGAAGGGGCGGGTGGCGCTCGCCGCCGAGGTCGGGGCTCTGCGGGCGCTGCTCGACCGGGTGAGGGAGTAAGGCCGGAGATCTCGGCTCTCAGCGTTGGTGCCGGGGACACCACCAGGTCGTGCGCCCTCCGACCGTGGCCCGTGACAGGGGCATGCCGTCCCTGGGACAGATCCCGCCCGGCACCCGCGCGGCCATGAGGTCGCCGGTATGGGAGCCGCCGCGGTCCACCAGATCGGCCACCGTCCGGCGGAGGTGGCGGTGCAGTCGCCGGACCTCGGCGGGGGAGAGCGACCGGGCGGCGCGCCGGGGGTTGAGGCCGGCCCGCCACAACACCTCGTCGGCGGTCAGGTTGCCGACGCCGGCCAGCCGGGCCTGATCCATGAGCCGGGCCTTCAGGGGGATGACGCTGGTCCCCAGGGCGTGGCGCAGGCCTGCTGGCGTGAGGTCCGCCACATCGGTACCGAGTTTGGCTTCGTCGAGGTCGAGGAACACGCCTCCCAGGCGCCGGGGGTCACGGAGACACATGTCGCCACCGTCCCCGAAGCGCACGCCGAAGCGGTCCCACCTCGTATCCTCCCGCGCACTGGCATAGACGAGATGGTCCACACCGGCCCTGCCGTCCACCAGCAGGCGACCGGTCATGCCGAAACGCAGGCCCAGCACAGGGCCTTCCTTGCTGCTGTCGAGGAGCAGCACCTTCCCGATGCGTCGGGACGCCACGAACGACCGCCCCACCAGGGCGTCAGCCACCGTTGCCGCGTCCAGGCCTCCCTTCAGGAACCAGGCGTCGGGCGCGTCGACCTCGACAACGGGGCGGCGCAATGCGGCGTCCGCGAGGCGGCGGTAGGCCTCCACCTCGGGCAGCTCGGGCATCGGAGTGTGAAGGTAGCGGTGCGGGCAGACCTAGTGTTCCCCCGATGGCCGCGAACGAAGGACGGTGGAGAGCCCACTGGTCCCAGCTCTTCGACGAGGTCGTCACCACCGGCCTGTGCACCGGGTGCGCGGGCTGCGTGGTGGCCTGCCCCTATGACGTTCTCGGCTACAAGGACACCGAGGGGGTGTATCGCCCCTTCCATGTGGAGGAGGAGGGAGGGCCGGGTGGCTGCGGCCACGGCGAGCGGGGCTGCACGTCCTGCACCCGGGCATGCCCGCGCTTTCGGACGTGGGAGCCCGAGATCGACAACCACCTGTTCGGGCGCACTCGCCGGCCCGATGAGATGGAGGGTGTCTCCAAGGACATCATCCTGGCCCGGGCCACCGACGCCGAGCTCCACGAGCGTGGCCAGGACGGTGGGCTGGTATCGGCGATGCTGCTGTGGGCGCTCGATCACGGTTACATCGACGCGGCACTGGTCTCCTACCTCGAAGGCGACGGCACGTCGTGGAAGGCCGTTCCCGGCGTGGCTCGCACCAGGGAGGAGATCCTCGCATCGGCCGGTAGCCGCTACACCTACTCGGCCAACACCATGGCCTACGGCGATGCAGTGGCCGCGGGGGCGGAGAAGCTGGCCCTGGTGGGGATGAGCTGCCAGTCGTCGGTGCCCCCGGTCATGGAGGTGCGCAAAGCGGGCAAGGTGGCCCGTCGCTTCGCCCTCAACATCGGCCTCCTGTGCTCCAAGACCTTTGACGACGCCATCTACGAGGAACTGTTCGAGGCCAAGTACGGGATCAAGAAGCAGGACATGGCCAAGACCAACATCAAGGGTGTCTTCCAGATCTGGATGAAGAACGGCGACTACCACGAGATACCGCTGAAGGAGTGTCACGCGTGGACCCGCGACGGCTGCAAGCTGTGCCCCGACTTCTCCGCCGAGCACGCCGACATCTCAACTGGAGGGATCGGTGCCTTCAACGACTGGACCCTCACCATCGTGCGCACCGACCTCGGGCGGGAGATCATCGTGAAGATGCTCGAGGACGGCACCATCCAAGGTCGGCCCGGCGACGACGACCCCGGCGCCATCGCCCTTCTGCGCAAGCTGTCCACCGTGAGCCGCCGGCGCTGGCCGGAGACGGCGGTCCCCGAGCCCAAGCTGGGCGTGCCACCCAAGAAGCCCAAGCCCGAGAAGTCCGAGCCAGCCCCCGCCTAGGATCGCCGCAACCGGCCCCCGCCGGCGCCCGACGTCAGGGTTGCTGGATGAACATCCTGCCGCCCACGTCCTTCGGCGGCGGGGGGTTGGCATCCTCGTCCTCGGGAGTGGGGTTCTTCACGGTCCGGCTGATCTTGGCCTCGGTGATCTGCGGCGCCATCTCCTTAAGGCTCTCCTCGTCCATCGAGGCGCGGAGCTGGGCGAACAGCCCGTCGGGCCCTTCCTCCTCGGCAACGTGCTCCCGCCAGTCCTCGTGGAGCTCCTCGATCAGGGCCTGGGCTTCGCGGCTGTCCGGGTCCATGTCCGCCAGACGCTCCAGCTTGTCCTTCACCTCCTTGTGGTCCCGCTCAGCTTGGTTCGCCAGCCGGCGCCCGCCCTCCACGTGTCGCTTGATGGCGGGATAGACGATCTCCTCCTCGACCTCGGCGTGGACCGACAGCTCCAGGATGAGACGATCGATGGTGTCGTCCTTGTTGACGTGCTTGGCGCTGCTGAGTTGATTGAACAGCTCCTCGACAGCTCGGTGGTCATTGGACAAGAGCACAAGAGGGTTTACATTTCCGCCCACGGTGTCATCCTCCTTGGCTGTTCATTCGCCTCGTCAGGGCCGGCGGCCCCTTGGCCCAACTTCTTCACCCGATCGCCTACCGGCACCGGAACGATATCTCCAGAAGTGACGATGGGGAAATGACGAGCCGATGATGGACGCCACACCGCTCAACGCCCTCCTCACGCTGGCCGCCGGCGTGCTCACGGGCGTCCTGTCGGGCGTCTTCGGGATCGGGGGGGCTGCCTTCTCCACGCCCGTCGTCCGGGTGCTCGGGGTGTCGGCGGAGTTCGCCGTGGGCACCACCCTCCCGTCCATCCTCCCGAGCGCCGTCAGCGGGACGGTGCGCTACTCCCGGGAGTCACTGGTGTGGTGGCGGGTGGTGGCCTGGACGGCGCCGGCGGGGGTGGCGGCGGCCGTGCTCGGGTCCTTCCTTTCGAGGGAGGTGCCAGGGGAAGGGCACCTGCTCATGATCGCCACGGCTGCTCTTCTCGGCTACTCCTCATGGCGGATGGGCCACTCGGGGGAAGCCTCCGAAGACGACCGGTCGGTGTCCCCGAGGCCGCCGCGGACCCATCCCGCGCTGCTCCTTGCCGTGGGTGCGGCGGCGGGACTGCTGTCAGGTCTGCTGGGCGTGGGGGGTGGGACGGTCATGGTTCCCGGCTTCTCGGAGCTGGCGCGCATCCCGCTCAAGACTGCCATCGCCTGCTCGCTGGCCTGCGTCGGGCTCTTCGCCGTGCCGGCCACGCTCACCCATTGGTATCTCGGCGACATCGACTGGTTCACGGCCTGCATCTTGTCCCTGGGCGTCGTTCCCGGGGCCCGCCTCGGGGCCGCGCTGGCCATCCGGGCCAGGGCCCGGCCCCTCCGCTTGGCCGTGGCCGTCTTTCTGGGCCTGGTGGCCGTGGTCTACGCCGCCGGCGAGGTCATGGCCCTCCTCTCGAGGTGAGGTGGCGAGAGCGGGCGAAGACGGCATCGAACATGGCTTGGGTGAGCTTGCCGGTGAACGTGTTCTGTTGACTGGGGTGGTAGGAGCAGATGACCACGCGCCCGTCTGCCAGTGTCACCTCCACCCCGTGCCCGAAGCGGGGCCGCGGCCGTATCCCCAGCAATGGGGCGACTGTGTGGTAGGCGAACTGGCCGAGGGCCACCACGACCCCCACCGAACGCAGCTCCTCCATCTCGCGGGCCAGGTAGGGACGGCAGGAGTCCCGCTCGGTCGGCGTGGGCTTGTTGGCCGGGGGGGCGCAGCGAACGACGGCGGACACGTAGGCGCCTTGGAGCCTCAAGCCGTCACCGGCGTGGGTGCTGGTGGGTTGGTTGGCGTATCCCGCCCGGTACAGCGCGCCGAAGACCCAGTCCCCGGAGCGGTCACCGGTGAACACCCGGCCCGTGCGGTTGCCGCCGTGGGCTGCCGGGGCCAGGCCCACCACCAGAAGCGTCGCCTCCGGGTCCCCGAAGCCCGGCACGGGGCGTCCCCAGTACTCCTCGCCGGTGTAGGCAGCCCGCTTCGCGGCCGCCACCTCCTCACGCCAGGCCACGAGCCGGGGGCACTCACGGCACCTCACCACATCGGCCGCTATGCGCTCGAGTGCGGACGGGCCAGACATGACCACAGGCTAGGTTGACCGTTCCATCATGCCCCGACGTCCCAAGCCACCGCCGCCCACGCTCGCCCTGTTCATTCGCCACGGGCGGACCCCCACGACGGGCAGGGTCCTTCCCGGACAGGCCAAGGGTCTCCACCTGGCCGACGAGGGCAGCGCCCAGGCCGAGGAGGTGGCGGGCCGGCTTTCCGTGCTCGAGTCGGTCGACGCCGTGTACGCCTCACCGTTGGAGCGAACCAGGGAGACAGCGGCGCCCATCGCCAAGCGCCACGGTCTCAAGGTACGGGTGGACAGGGGCTTGGCGGACTGTGACTTCGGCGAGTGGACCGGCGTCGAGCTGAAGACACTGGCCAAGCTGCCGGAGTGGCGTGTCGTACAGAGCTACCCGAGCGGCTTCCGCTTTCCTGGGGGTGAGTCCTTCCTCGAGATGTACGCCCGTGTGGTCGGTACCGTCGAGCGCCTGCGCTCCCGCCATCGCGGGGGGACTGTGGTGTTCGTCTCCCACGCCGACCCCATCAAGGCAGCCGTCGCCCATGCGTCGGGTGCTCACCTGGACCAGTTCCAACGCTTTGTGATCTCCCCCTGCTCGGTGACCGCCATCTCCTACGCCGATGCGGGCGCGGCCGTCCTCACCGTCAACTCTCTGAGCTCCCTCTCCGAGCTCAAGGCTTCCTGAGTGAAGTCCTGAGTGAGGCTGGAGTAAGGGCATGAGCGAGTCGTTCGACCTCGTCGACGTGGACAAGCTCACCGTGGGCGCCGTCGGGGAGCCAGGGAGGCGGGTGTTCCTCCTCCAGGCTCGCCACGCTTCCCGGGTGGTGACCCTCAAGCTGGAGAAGTCCCAGACGGCCGCCCTCGCCGCCTACCTCGACCGCCTGCTGGAGGACCTTCCCACCCCCACCCTCCTACTCCCCGACGACCTCGACCTCGAGGAGCCTGCCGAGCCGGAGTGGGTGATCGGCAGCCTGGGCGTCGCCTACGACGAGGCACTCGACCGCTTGGTTCTCGTGGCCGAGGAGGCGGTGGCCGAGGACGAGGAAGGCGCCCGAGCCCGCATCTCGGCCACCCGCGAGCAGCTGACGGCTCTGGCCAGGCGCGGCGCCGAGCTGGTGCAGGCCGGCCGGCCGCCGTGCCCACTCTGCGGCTATCCCCTCGACCCTGCAGGACACGCTTGCCCCCGGGCGAACGGGCATCGGCCCCCGACGCTCTGACCATCCTCGCCGGAGGTCAGATCGAGCTGCAGGGGCGTTTGCCGTGGAGCTCGAACGCCACGTTCCTCGCCAGGGTCTGCCACGGCGACACCAACGTGGCGGCGGTGTACAAGCCCCGCAGGGGTGAGCGCCCGCTGTGGGATTTCCCCCAGGGCCTCTTCCGTCGCGAGGTCGCCGCCTACCGGTTGTCAGAAGAGCTGGGTTGGGGCATCGTCCCCGAGACGGTGGCCCGTGCCGACGGGCCCCTCGGACCAGGCTCACTCCAGCGCTTCGTCCCTGCTGACTTCTCGGAGCACTACTTCACTCTGCTCGACGACCCCCAACATCAGCTGGCCCTGCGCACCATCGCCGCCTTCGACCTGGTGGCCAACAACGCCGATCGAAAGGGTGGTCATTGCCTGCTGGGTGACGACGGGCGCATCTGGGCCATCGACAACGGGCTGTGCTTCCACGTCCAGCCAAACCTACGAACCGTGATCTGGGAGTTCTCGGGCGAGCGCCTCCCGGCCCCGCTGCTGGCCGACATCGAGCGCGTAGCCGACGCCGGCTCTGACCTCGGAGCCCTCACCGAGCTGCTCGACCCTGACGAGGTGACAGCGCTGGCGAAGCGGGCGAGGGACGTCCTGAGGCGAGGCTCCTTTCCCGATCCGGCGCCATCGCGACGCTCGTACCCGTGGCCGATGGTGTGACGACACCATGGCCGACGTGGGGAGCTACGAGGAGGAAGCCCGGGCGGGCTGTCTCTCCAGGAGGGCATCCATCAGCTCCGGCGTGACCGGCTCGGAAAGGTGGAAACCCTGGACCGAGTCGCACCCGAGCGTCCGGAGGATGGTGAGCTGCTCGGGTTCCTCGATGCCCTCGGCAACGGTTCGAAGGTCCAGAGAGTGGGCCATGTCAATGATGGCGCGGACCATCTCCGTCTGTTGGGGGCGCCGCCCGAGCGGCTGAATGAAGCTCCGGTCGATCTTCACCACGTCCACGGGAAAGCCCTGGAGGTAGCCGAGCGAGGAGTAGCCGGTGCCGAAGTCGTCGACGGCGAGCACCACATCGAGGTCCTTGAGCTCGGAGAGCCAACGATTTGCCACGTCCACGTCAGCCATGAGGATGCTCTCGGTGATCTCGAGGTTGAGTGCGTGGGCGGGGACGCCGGAGTGACTCAGCGCCGCCTCCACCTGGGCCGCGAAGCCCGGGCTCTCGAGCTGGCGGACCGAGACGTTGACGCTGACGCTGAGGGGTCGATCACGATGCCGCTCGTTCCAGCGCCGATGCTGGCGACACGCCTCCTCGAGCACCCATTGACCGAGAGGGACGATGAAACCCGTCTCCTCGGCAAGGGGGATGAAGAGGTCCGGTGAGACGAGTCCGTGGGTCGGATGACGCCAGCGGAGGAGAGCCTCGGCCCCGGTTATCTCGCCGCTCGAGACGTTGACGATTGGCTGGTAGACGAGATGGAACTGGTGCCGGTCCAGGCCCCTACCGAGGTCATCCTTGAGCTCGAAGCGCTCACGCATCAGAGCGTGCATACCCGCTTCGAACAGCTCGTGGCGATTCTTGCCCCTGGTCTTGGCCTGGTACATGGCGAAGTCGGCGTTGCGCAGCAGGATCTCGGCCGTCGTGGGCTCACCGTGGTCCAGGGCGACGCCGATGCTGGCCTTCACCTCCACCACCCGGTCCTCGAATGTCAAGGGCGTTTGCACGGCGGCCTGCACCCGCCCGACGATGTCCAGGACCGTCTCCACGTCAGAGACCCCCTCGAGGAGCATTGCGAACTCGTCACCACCAAGGCTGGCCGCAGTGTCACCGGTCCGGAGAACGCTGGTCAGCCTGGAGCCCACCACTTTGAGCAGGGTGTCTCCGGCAGCATGACCGAGACCGTCGTTGATCGACTTGAAGTCGTCCAGGTCGATGTACAGCACAGCCACGCTCTCACCCAGCCCCGTGCGCCGTGACAGGGCATGCCCGACCCGGTCGGCGAACAGCGTCCGGTTGGCCAGACCGGTGAGGCCGTCGTGGAGGGCCTGGTGGCGCAGCTGCTTCTCGAGCACTTGACGCTCGGTCACGTCCCGGCCGTTCAGGACGATGCCTCCCACGGACGCATCCTGGCGGAGGTCACTGATGGTGAGGTCGAGGGTGCGCCAGGAGCCGTCCCGGTGCCGAACCCGGAGCTCCATGTCGTGCTGGGCGAGGGTCTCGCCGGGCAGGGCTAACACCCGGACGGCGTCGTCTCGGTGCACCAGGTCCGACCAGGACGTGGCCATGAGGGACTCGGGCACGTGCCCCAGGACCCGGGCGACCGACGGGCTGACGTAGGTCATCGTCAGGTCGTCGTCGAGCACGATCACCACGTCGCTGGCGTGCTGCAGCAGGGAGCGAAAACGGGCCTCCCTCTCCTCCGTGCGCAGCTGGGCCTCCTTGCGCTCGGTGACGTCCCGCGCATGGATCACCATGCCCGCCACCTCGGGCTCTTCCACCAGGTTGACGACCACCATCTCGAACCAGCGCCACCCACCGTTCCCGTGGAGGAGGCGTGCCTCGATGGGCTCGCGCACCCGGGCCCCGCCCCAGGCTCGGTCCAGCACGGCCGATGCCCGGTCCCTGTCGCCCGGGTGCATGCGGGCGAACGGGTGGATTCCGACCAGCTCCGACTCTTGCACGCCGAGCAGCGAAGTGGAGGCAGGGCTCACGAAGCTGGTGTTGCCGTCGGGACCGACCACGCTCACAAGGTCGGAGGAGTTCTCGACCAAGGCCCGGAACCGTCGCTCGTGCCGACGCTGGTGCATCTCCTCTGCGAGGGCCGCGCTCTCGAGGGCCAAGGAGACCTCGCTGGCGAAGTCCTCGACGCTGCGCACCGCCGCCGCCTTGGTAACCCCGGCGCTGGTGATGAACACCGCACCCCGCACCTCGTTCTTGCTCACCAGAGGCACGATGGCTACGGCCAACCTGTGGCCGGTCGAGACCGACGAGGCCACGTCGAACGGCACGGTGTCGTGCAAGATCGCGCTCCGCCCACCTTTCAAGTCCTCGAGGACGGTGCTGGGAAGCTCTGCGGGTAGGACCTCGGCACCGAGGGCTTCCTCTGCGGCCTGCCCGCCCGAGGCCACCACGGTGAGCGACTCCTGGCTCCCGGTGGCGATGCTCACCCTGGTGGACGGATCCCCGTCGACGAGTGCGAGCAATGCCGTCAGCGCTCCTTGGTGGACCTCCTCTGTGGTGGTGGCCACCATCAGGGCAACCCCGGCTTCGCGCATGATCTGCTCTCGTGACGCCTTGTGCTCCTTGGCCCGCACCAGTCCGGCCAGGCGAGCAAGCACCAGGACGGTGAGGACCACATAACCCGCCGTCATCAGGCGTACGTTGCTCCCCTCGTTGACGACCACATCCACCACCACCAGACCAGGGACCAGCAACA
>JALZKD010000119.1 GCA_030859405.1 Actinomycetota bacterium
AAGCTCTTCTGGATGGCCGTCTCCTCGACCCCGATCTCGTCGAGGCGTGCGCCGTAGATGCTGGTGTAGATGCCCATGCGGTGCAGGGCGTTCACGGCGTTGGGCGAGGCGTACTCCACCCTGCCGGTGGCGTCGAGCACCACCACACCGTCGCCCACGCGGGGTGACTCGGCTGTGGGAGCGTCCTCGACGGCGAAGGGGAACTCGCCGGCGGAGATCATGCGGGCCAGACGGTCGAAGATCTCGACGTAGACCTTCTCCAGCTGGCCGAGGCGCCGCCCACCCACCGCCAGTGGGGCCTCTCGGGTGAGCACGGCCACCAGCTCGTCGTTCCAACGAACGGGTATGCACTGCACCCGGCGCTGCTCACCCGGGCCGATGCTGATCTCTCCTTCCACGATCTGGCCCAGCCGCCAGGCCCGGGTCACGAGCGGCATCTCGTCCTCGGCGATGACCCTCCCCACCAGGTCCTCGTTGTGGAGGGTCTGGATCGTGGTTGGTCGCATCTGGCCCCAGACGACGAAGCGGTCAGCGCCATCACGGGGCCGCGGGCCCGGCGCTGGGATCAGGAGCAACAGATCGGCGAAGCACAGGTCGGCGAGGATGTTCCACGACGCCGTGAGCCGCTGGAGGTGGCCCTGGCCCTCGTCGGGGCTGAGGGCGGGTTCCTGGGCCAGGCTCACGTCTAGACCGCCTCCGGCGGTCGGCCGTGAGCCACGGCTGCTCTACCCATTGGTTCGCTCGCCTCCCGCTCGCTCACGTCTAGACCGCCTCCGGCGGTCGGCCGTGAGCCACGGCTGCTCTACCCATTGGTTCGCTCGCCTCCCGCTCGCTCATCGGGGGCGGCCCCGCCGGCAGTGGGACCGAGTGGGCCTGGCGGTCCCGGTACGCGGTCAGGGAGCGGTAGCCGGCGTCGGCCAGCAGAGACCGCAGGTCCGCCACGCCGGCGCCGACGTCGGCGATGGAGTGGGCGTCGGAGGCGGTGGTGACCGGCACCTGGGAGGTGGCGAGCCGAGCCAGCAGGTCGGGGGCCGGGTAGGCCTCGGCGACTGGCTTGCGCCAGCCCGCCGAGGACACCTCGGCGGCCAGTCCGTTCTTGGCGATCGCCTCCGCGATGCGGTCGTGATGCTGGTCGGCCACGGTCGGCCGGCGGCCGGTCACCTTGACCAGATCCGGGTGCGCCACCACGTCGCAGGCGCCGGAGGCGGCCAGCTCCTCCAGAGCGTCGGCGTAGGACGCCCAAACGTCGTCCACGTCACGGGCGGCCCACTCCGCGCTCACCACAGGGTCGTCGATGTTGTCGAAACCCCATGCCCCGAGCCAGTGCACCGAACCGAGTAGCACGTCGAATGGGTAACCCTCGAGAAGGTCGGCCACCTTGTCCATGCGCCCGGCATAGTGGTCGACCTCCAGCCCGAGCACCACCGGCAGTCCCGCCGCCTTTGCGGCCAGCACGGTGTCCACGTATGCGTCGAGATCAGCCCGGGCGTGCTCGGCCCAGTAGGAGGCCATGGTCCGGCGCAGGACAGCGTTCTGGTCGTCGTCCCAGAACCCGGCGAGGAGGCCGTCGGCCTGTGCGAAGCGGAAGAGGTGCTCGGTGAGGGCGATCTCGCTTACCCCAGCCGCCGATGCCTGCTCGCAGTAGGCGGCCACCTGCTCGACAGTGACGGTTGCGTGAGGCTGACCGTGAGGCCACAGGTGCAGGTGGTAGTCGAGCACGGAAGGCCATGGTAGGAGCCGTCCTCGACCCTGGCCCACAGCCTGGTGGGCGGGTCCAGCGCCGTAGGGCAGGGGGTAGGGTCAGGCCGCGCCCGGTGGTGCGTTGGCGCGGCAGGGGTGGCGGGGATCGTCTGGGGCGACGAAGGCCCGCTTGCCGTTACCCTTCACCAGGGCCCATCCCTCGTGCGTCTTGAGGCCGTGGTGGTGCCCACAGAGGCGATCCAGCAGGTCGAACACGGTGATGTGGCTCTTGGCCCAGTCCAGCCGGTGGTCGATCTGAAGGCGGCCGAGCGCCGAGCAGCCCTCCGCGGCGCAGGTTGGGTGCAGCCACTCCAGGGCGCTTCGTTGGTGGACGGTGGGGCGCCGTCCCAGATGTGCCGCCCCTACGACATCCTTGCCCTTGGTGGCCACGGCCACCAGGAAGGGGTCGGCGGTTCGGACCATGTCGTCGATGGCCGACACGGCCACCGGCCCGTAGCCCACCAACTCGCAGCACTCCCCGTGCGCCGAATATCCCCGCAGCAGAGCCTCCAGGTCCACCCGCACCAGGATCTTGGTGTTGGCGGCGGACTTCTTCGGGCTCCTGGCAGGCTCGGTGCTCGCCTCATCACTGGCACTGCGCTCAGGTACTCCGTCGTGCTCACTGCTGTCTCTGGCCAGCTCCACCAAGGCGTCGGCGTCGTAGGCCTCGAGGGGCTCTCGACGCCCGTCTGACCTTGCCTGGGCGACCAGGCGGTCCCTGATGGGCGCCACTGCGGCCATGATCTCGGCCCCCACCTCGGGGTTGTCGCGCATGTGCAGGTTCCAGGCTCCCTCTGCGTCGTTGTAGGTGCGCAGGTAGCGACTGGTGTGGATGCGGCGCCGGCGAGCATCGGGATCGGGAACCGCCGCCGCTTTGGTGCGGGCGCAGTGGTCCTTCAGCTCCTGCAGCGAGGCGCGCTTGGCCTGCTGCAACAAATCGGACTCGGCTCCGGGGTCGGCCCCAGCGGCATCGGCGATGGCCGAGGTCTGCTGGGGCGACAGCTCCCCCCGCCTGGCCGCCGCCGCCGTCTCAGGGAGGGAGCCGAGGCGCCTCCCCGTCTCCAGGGCCTGCGCCGCCTCGCCAACGCTGGTACCCGTGCGACGGGCCAGCTCGTGCGCTGCCGATCGATCCCCCCGGCGCCGCCACAGGTCGGTTGGCGCCACCCGAGAAGCAGCCAGAGCCTTCACCGTGGCGGCCATCTTCTCGATGGCCGACGCCTCCTCCACGGCGTGGGCGGCGTCAGCAGCAGAGAGCAGGCCGGCGTCGAAGCGAGCGGCGTAGTCGCCCATCGCTTCTCGTAGCTCCCCCAGTCTCTGGCACATGAGCAAGACCTCTAACCACTGCGAACATCGGGAGGGAAGCGATGCGAACGTTTGTTCGATAATAGCACCGACGTGCGACAGTCGTCGCTATGGGAGCCACGGCCTTTGAAGGTCAGACGGCGGGCCTGCTCCTCGAGATCAACTCTGAGTTCGAGGCCCGTCGCCACCGAGGCTCAGACTCCGTCGACGCGCCGTCGGATGAGAGTGACCCCGTCTCGAATGGTGAGCTGTACGCAGACCACCCGCTCGTCATGGCGCACCAGCTCGTTGAAGGCGCGGATGGCCTCGGCGTCGGCGCTGTGGTCGCTGTCGTCGAGCACGGCACCCGCCCAGAGGGTGTTGTCCACCACGATGAGGCCCCGCTCGGCCAGCTTGGGCAGGACCGCCTCGTAGTACTTGGCGTAGTTGGTCTTGTCGGCGTCGATGAACACAGGTCGAAAGGGCCCTCGAGGTGGACCAGGGTCTCCTGAGCCGGACCCTGGCGGATGTCGATGCGCCCAGCGTGGGGGCTGGCCTCCACGAAGCGGCGGGCCACCTCCAGGGCCCTCGGGTCGAGGTCACAGGTGACGATGTGGCTGTCGGGGGGCTGGCCCGAAGCCATGGAGAGCGCCGAATAGCCACTGAAGGTGCCGATCTCGAGCACCCGCCGGGCGCCCATGGCGAACGCCAGGGTCTCGAGGAACCGGCCCTCGACAGCACCCACCATCATCCGAGGCAGCTCGAGGCTGCGCTCGGTCTCGGCCGCAAGCTCGTCGAGAAGCGGGGAGGGCGGCGTGGTGTGGTCCTCGGCGTAGGACTCGACCTCGGCGCTGACGATCCGCGTCACGGAGACCACAGCTCCTCACCAAGGCGCAAGAGCCCGGCCAGGTCATGGATATCGGTGTCGAAGTACGGCACGGTGGCCAGGGTGCCGGGGCCCACGGCCAGCTCGGCCCTCTGCTCGGCCTCGCGCTGGGCCACCACCTGGAAGCGTAGGAAGCTCTCGGCCACCTCGGTGAGCACCCGGCTCACCTGGGCCTTGTCCCCCGCCCCGTCGCCTGCCAGCTCGGCCACCCGATCGGCTCCCTGCTCCAGCCCAGTGGCCGTGCGGGCCGCCTTCTCGTCGAGGAGGTATGCGGGCAGGACCTTGTTGAGCACCACCGCACCGAGGTGGAAGCGCTTGGTGGCGAGGACGTCGGCGAAGTACTCGGCCTCCCGCACCGGCGCCGCCTCCAGCGTGGTCACGACGGCAAAGCTCGTACGTTTGTCGTGCAGCACCCGGTTCACGGCTTCGGCGCGGTCCACGAAGCCGGGCGCCATGGTCTGGAACAGCGAGAAGAACTCGGCGACGTCCTCGAGGAACTGAGATCCGAGGATGCGGTCGGCGGCGGAGAGGAACGGCCGGGAAGCAAAGCTGACCACGTTCGAGCGGTAGGGCGCGGACAGGATGCGCAGGAATCGGCTGGAGAAGAACTCCGCCATTCGGATCGGGGCTTCCACGAAGTCCAGGGCGTTGCGGGTTGGAGGCGTGTCCACGATGATCAGGTCGTAGTTGCCGTCGGTGTGCAGCTGGTAGAGGCGCTCCATGGCGATGTACTCGTGACTCTGCACGAAGCGCCCGGTCACGTTCTCGTACAGCTCGTTGGTGAAGATCCGCTCGGCCGTGCGCCGGTTGGGCGCGTGGCGGCGCACCAGGTCGTCCCAGCTCTGCTTGGTGTCGACCATGGCCGCCCACAGCTCCCCTCGGGGCGTGACGCCGGCGGCGCCGAAGGCCTCAGTGGGGACCTGCTTCTCCTTGTCACCGAAGCCTTCGAGGCCCAGGGCGTCGGCCAGCCGCCGGGCAGGGTCGATCGTGAGGACGAGGACCTTGCCACCCTGCTTCACCGCGGCCATGCACGCCAGGGCTGCGGCCACCGTGGTCTTGCCCACGCCTCCCGCCCCGCAGGTGACCAGGATCTCCTTGGCCGCCAACAGCATCTCAACCGAGCCCGATCTCGGACCCTGCCT
>JALZKD010000039.1 GCA_030859405.1 Actinomycetota bacterium
GGCCGCCGGCGCGGCCTTCAGTCAGTGGGCGCCGTCACCCTCCTGAGTGGCCTCGTAGAGCCACACCTCGCCCGTTGACCACACGTCCGAGTCGACCATGCGGGTATCGGCCAGGGCCTCTTCGACCTTGCGGCGGGCCGAGGCCACGTCGTCGGCGTCCACCGACAACTTGGCCTCTACCAGGACCTCGAAGCTGCGCTGTGGCTCCCGCACGACCTCCAACCGCTGGCCGTCCACGGCGTCGAGATAGCGCTGGATGGTGGCCGTCCGCTCCCCGACGCTCTGGGCGCACCGCTCGACCATTCGCCGTCCGAGCTTGGTGACGCTGAACACGCGCCGAGCTGGCCCCGGACCCATCGTCTCCCACTCGGGCTCCACCAAGCCGGCGTCCTCGAGCCAGTGCAGCGCTCGGTAGGTCTGGGCCGGGTCGTCACGGGCGTAGCCAAAGGGGCGGAGGCGGTCGACCAGGTCGTAGCCGTGCCCCGGTCGCTCGTAGACGAGCATGAGGACGAAGAACCTGAGCTGGCCTCGTGGGTGGCACAGCTCCTCTTCGACGTCGGGGCCCTGGGACCGGGAGCCGGTGACCGTGGTGCGCGCCCGCTTGGGTGCCCGCCTGGCGCCTGTGGGGCTCAGGGCGATGCGATACGTACGCCGCCCTCGGACGTCCCGAACTATGGTGCCCTCTCGCTCCAGGCGTGTGAGCATGGCGTTCAGGGTGCTCAGGTCCTGGTAGCCCGCCGCTTCGGCCAGCTCCCTGGTGATCCCTCGTCCCTCGACGCTCTCCACGCTGCCGCCCCGGCTGGCGAGAAAATCGAGCACACGCTGGCGGCTCGACCCGGCCTCGGACGCGGGCGTCAACGCTGACTTTTCATCCCGTGATCGCCTGGCCACGGGTTGCTTTACGAGGAGGCGCTGAGCACACATGGTCGATCACCGGCAAGAGTAGAACCTTGCCCCAGGGGCCAGGTCAAGTCCGACGGATCGCACCAGAGGACCGACTGTCTAGAGCTCGCTCATGCGGAAGAGGGAATGGAGGACGAAGCCAGAGTCCTGCAGGTGCTCCGGGCCGCCAGCCTCGCGGTCGATGACGCACAGCACGTCGGTCACCTTGGCCCCTCGTTCGCCGAGGGCGTGACACGAGGTGAGCACCGCCCCCCCCGTGGTGACCACGTCCTCCACCACCACCAGGCGGCGGCCGTCGAGATCTCCTCCCTCTGCCAGCCGCCTGGTGCCGTAGGCCTTGGCTTGCTTGCGAACGAAGAAGGCCGGTAGCCCGGTGAGCTGCGACAACATGACGGCCAGGGGCACGCCACCGAGCTCCAAGCCGGCCAGCCCGTCGGTGCCGGCGGGAACGAGGGGTGTCATGGCCTCGGCGATGTCCCGCAACAGCTCGGGGTCAGACTCGAACAAGTACTTGTCGAAGTATTCGCCCGTGATCGTGCCTGAGCGGAGCCGGAACTCGCCCACCAGGTGGGAGCAGTCATAGATGCGGCGGCCCAGCTCTGCTCGGTCCATCGGGTCCATTTTCGCGCCAATATCCGGCCGCGCTGCCATTAATTCAATGGCAGCGGCTATTGCTCGTACGCACTCACTCCACGGTGGCGGCCCGCAAGCGGGCAGCTACTCGCCGCCGGCGAAGCCCAGGGGGCAGCTGACCCCCGTACCGCCGAGCCCGCAGTACCCGCCCGGGTTCTTTGCCAGGTACTGCTGGTGGTAGGCCTCGGCGTAGTAGAAGGGCGGCGCCTCCCGCACCTCGGTGGTGATCTGGCCGTGCCCTGACGCCGAGAGCTCCTGCTGGTAGGCGGCCAGCGAAGCCACCGCGGCCTGTTGTTGGGCCTCGTCGTGCCAGTAGAGGGCCGAGCGGTACTGGGTTCCGAGGTCGTTGCCCTGACGCATTCCCTGGGTTGGATCGTGGGTCTCCCAGAACAGCTTGAGCATGGCGCCGTAGCTGGTTACCCGAGGGTCGAACACCACCAGCACGGCTTCGGTGTGGCCAGTGCGGCCGCTGCAGACCTCGCTGTACGTGGGATTGGGGGTATGGCCCCCGGCGTAACCCACCGCTGTGGTGTACACGCCATCGGCCTCCCAGAACCTTCGCTCGGCCCCCCAGAAGCAGCCCATGGCGAAGACTGCCCGTTCCAGACCCTCCGGAAAGGGGGGGGTGAGGGGATGGCCGTTCACATGGTGAGCGGCAGGTACCTCCATGGCGGCCGTACGACCAGGTAGGGCGTCTCCGGGGGCCGGCACCTCGGCTCTTCTTCTGGCAAAGACCATGGGGGCAGCCTCTCACGGCGCAGGACCGCAATAGTGGCCTTCCTACGGCGCCGGCCAGACCGGTATCCTCGGCAGGGTGCGGGGGTGTCGGGGGCGGTCGGCGGGGCGCGTGGGCGCGTCGCTGATGGGACTGCTGGCATTGGTGGCCACCCCACCATTGGATGCCAGGCCACCGAGCAACGGTGGGGCTCCCCCTCAGTCGGGATGGCTCGTCGATCGGGTCCGGTTCGACAGCCTGGCTCCGGAAGGATTCCTCACCGCCGGCGACCTCGGCGACTACCGGGGGGCTCTGGAGCTGGTTCGGGTGGGCGGGGGTGTGGGCGTGATCAACGATGTGGGGGTCGAGGACTACGTGCGGGGCATCGCCGAGGTCCCCTCGAGCTGGCCCATGGAGGCCCTGCGGGCCCAGGCCATCGCCGCCCGGACCTATGCGCTCCACGAGAAGCGCAATCCTCCGCCGTCGGCGGCCGGGGTCGGAGCCGACATCTGTCCCACCCAGTCGTGCCAGGTCTACGTCGGCCTGGCCAAGGAGCGTGCCGACGCCGGGGAACGATGGGTCTCGGCCGTGGAGTCCACCCGGGGCCAGGTGCTGCTCAGGAAGGGGGCGCCCATCAAGGCCATGTATTCCTCCGGCGAGCCCGTGGCCCCGAGCGCAGCGGCCACCGCACGACCGCCGGCGCCTGCCCGCCCTCCCTCACCACCTCCCGCCGGCCGTCCCCCAACCGAAGCTCCCCCGCCCAGCCCCCCGCCCACCAGCCCCCCGCCGGCGGGCCTTCCTCTTCTCGGTGCTCCGCCACCGAGCCCCCCACCGGCAGCGAGCCCTCCTCCTCCCAGTCCGTCACCGGCTCCGCCACCTCCGAGCGGGCCCCCGGCGGGCGGGCCCAAGGTCCCCCAGCAGCCCGTCTTCAGGGGTCACGGGATCGGGATGAGCCAGTACGGCGCCCTGGCCAAGGCCCAGCGTGGAGCCAGTGCATCTTCCATCCTGGCCAGCTACTACAGCGGAGCCCGGCCCAGCCGACTGGCGCCCGATGGGGTGCCGGCCAGCATCCGTGTGGCCCTGGACACGGGTCGCTCCTCCGTCACTGTCACCGGCCCCGGGCGGTTCCGCCTGCTGGACGAGGCTGGTCGTGCCTTGGCGGTCGTGGCCACCGGCGACTGGAGGGTCCTGCCGGGGCCGAACGGCAAGCTGCGAGTCGTGCCGCCACCCGGACAGGACGCACCCCCGGTCCTCGAGGCCCTGGGCCCTGAGACGAGTCCACCGGTCCCCGACGCCCCGCCCCTTCTGCGTTTGCGGCTCTCGGCGCCGGCTCTGGTCCAGGTGAGCGTGGAGGGTCCCACCGGAGCCGTCGCCGCCCCCACACCACCGCAACTGGTGGAGGCCGGCGAATCCGCCTTCGCCTTGCCTCCCTTGCCCCCCCCGGGCCCACATGCCGTGTCCCTGGTGGCCGTCGCAGGCCTTCACCGGGTGGCCACCACGCCCGTCGACGTCACCGGACTGCCGCCCAGCGCCTTTGCCCGCGGCCCCGAGGGATCTCGGGCCTCGATCGAGACCATGCCGCAGGGCCGAGACCGACTGCCCGTCTTCCCGGCGGCGATCGCCTTCGTGCTCTTGTTGTCAGTGACCACCGGAGCGGTGACCACCGGCCTGGGCCGGTCATCTGCCTGAGAGCGGGTACCGGTCAGCCCGAGGGCGGGCTGGTTGCCACTCCCTCGCTCGGTTGGGCGAGCACCCAACCTTGTCCCGAGAAGCCCACCTGGAAGGTCTCGCCCGACCCCCGTCCGATCAGCGTCTTCACGCCCACGTCTGTCTTCAATGAGGTGGTCACACCTGCGGACCACGCCACCGCGGCCTGAACGTCGGTAAACGTCGGCGCTGACCCCACGTCGAGGAGCACAGGTGGTCCGTGGGTGACCAGGGCCACGAAACCCGATCCGGCCAGGCTCATGTTGAACAGCCCTCCGGCGAGGGCACCGGCGGGGCCGCCTTGCACCCGCTGGATGTTCCAGTCGATGCCGTCGCCCAAGGCCAGCACGTTTTGCCCGTTGCAAGTGATGCGGTCGTCTTCCAGCCGGAGGACGTGCACGTCTTGAGCTTCGTTGGCAAGAAACACCTCGCCAGACCCGCTCACCTTCATGAGCGGTGTCCCCTCCCCGGTGACAGCCTTCTTGAGGTAGCGGCCCACCCCCCCGGAGCCGGCATGCTCGAAGCGGACGTCTCCCTGGTAGGCGACCATCGAGCCCAGCTTGGCCTGGATGGTGCCTCGGTCGAGGCGGACCTTCAGCATCTTGCTGTTCTGAAGGGTGAAGGCGTCGGTGCTCTTGGTCTCGGTGAACTGCTGGAGAACGCTGTCCATGCCCAACGATGGTATCTGGCCAACACCAAATGGGGCCTGCATCTCCGCACCAGGAACGTGACCCCTCGCGGCCGTAAGCGTCGTGGCAGGATCGACGCCAGACAGGGAGGTCAACTTGGCAGAGGGAAACCGCGACGTCGAACGCAACTACTCGGTACCGGAGTTTGCCGCCAAGCTCCGCCGGCTCGCCGACGCCATCGAGTCCGGCCAGCCGTTCCGCATCCAGGTCGCCGGCCAGCGCATAAGCGTTCCTCGACGAGCCGAGATCAGCGTCGAGCACGAGCGAGGTGACGAGGAGCAGGAGGTCGAGTTCCAGCTCAAGTGGCGCATCGCCGACGCCGGAGAAGGAGCTGACGACGGCGAGGCCGACGTGTAGGGCACGGGCGCGGCATAGGCGAACGGGCGCGCGAGGGCGCCATGCCGATGTCGGGCGCTGCCTTCGTTCAAGCCGCACTGCGCCGCACCCAGGCGTCCCCCTTCCTGAGGCCCTGGCGCGCCGCCGCGGGATCGACGATGATCTCGACGACCATCTGGCGCACGCTGCGTCGGATCGGTCAGCGACAGGAGGTGGGGCCCGTGGACGCCGATCTCGTGCTCGAGGGCGGTGGGGTGAAGGGCATCGGGCTGGTGGGGGCGTACTCGGTTCTGCACGACGCGGGGTACGAGTTCAACCGGGTCGCCGGGACGTCCGCGGGGGCAATCGTCGGAGCGCTGATCGCTGCCGGTATGCCGCCGGACCGGATGCGGGAGGTGATGCGGGAGGTGGATTATGGGAAGTTCCAGGACGAGGGCTTCCTTGATCACCTCGGGGTGGTCGGCAAGGGCCTCTCCGTCCTGTTCGAGAAGGGCATCTACGAAGGGGACTACCTTCGGGACTGGCTCGACGCGCTGCTCACCGATCTCGGGAAACGGACTTTCGCGGCGCTCAAGGTCGAGGACCCCGGTAGCTCGCTACCTCCGGAGAAGTCCTACAAGCTCGTCGTCATGGCGTCCGACGTCAGTCGGGGCGAACTGGCCCGGTTCCCGTGGGACTACCCGAGTTACGGGCTCGACCCTGACCAGCAGCTCGTCGCTGACGCGGTTCGCGCCTCGATGTCCATCCCCTTCTTCTACGAGCCGGTCCGGCTTCACTGGCGGGGCAGCGACGGCATCCAGACGGAATCCTTCCTGGTGGACGGCGGGATGCTCTCCAACTTCCCGATGGAGGTGTTCGACCGCACCGACGGGCGCACCCCCCGTTGGCCGAGCTTCGGCATCAAGCTTTCGGCACGCCCTCGGTCCGTGCGGGCGCAGAAGTTTCGCATCGACGGCACCTTCGACTTGGCGCGGGCCATGATCGGCACCATGACCGGATTCCACGACCAGATGCATATCGACGACGAGTGCGTGCTCAAGCGGCTGATGTTCGTCGACTCTGGAAGCACCAAGGCCACTGATTTCGACCTCGACGAGACGACCCAGGATCTCCTGTTCGAGAACGGCCGTGCCGCTGCCACCAAGTTCCTGAGCAGCTGGAACTTCAAGGCCTACCTGGAGACGTGCCGATCGGCGGATGTGAGCGCCGGCGCGCCGGGGTCGGGTGTGACGCAGGAGGTGGTGGCAGGTCCTGACCATGGCATGGCAGCGGTCGGTGACGACGAAAGCCCGGTCCCTTCCAATGTGACGAGCGCGGATAACGGCGCGTAGAGGCTGGCCGTCGGCCGCGTTGCACCGCCCGGACCAGAGGGGCAAGTTCCACGGCGCCGTTCTGGGGAAGCTCGGGCATCACCTCCTCGAAGGCCACCACGGGCTGCTGCGGGGGGCTCATCGCGCTTGCTCGCGGTTCTTCTCCCGCAGCTCCGTCAGGGCTGCCACAAGGCCTTCGGGGTCACGGGTGGCGACGAGCCAGCCGGGACGAGCCAGGCCGGCTCTGTCCTGGACGATGAACACCGCCGGCCCGCTGCTGGCGAAGAAGGCGTAGGAGACGTTCTTCCGGCCAAGCCGCACCCCTTCGTAGCGGCGGCGGTTGGCAACAGAGCCGGCGTCGGCCTCGGAGAGGATCGCGCACCGGCCCACCTCGTGGGCCGGCAGGAACCGGCGCCCAACGGTGAGACCGGTGCGGTCGACCCGAGTGCTCTTGAACTCACTCGATCCCGGGACCCCCGCGATGAAGGCAAAGAGCAGCCCGAAGAAGCAAAGAGGATCTCCGGCGGGGGGAGCCGCTACCTCAAATCTCCACGCTTGGGCGGAAACACCAGAAGAGCCGTTTGTCGACAGCTCCTCGCTTCGACACCTCGATCAGACGCACTCCGACGTTCTTCGAGTCTGCGATGCCATTCTCACGACGTTCCTGGCGAACAGAAGTCCCGCCCACGAGTCACCCCACTTTGGCCCCTCGAAGGGAGTCCAGCGGCCCTGGGTGATCCCCTACTTCTGAGGGGTGACCTTCGCGCCGGACACGAGTTGAGGCGGACGTCCACACGGTGCCGGTCCGAGGCACTCGATAGCGGCACGCCTGCGGCGCGAGGTAACGCTCGCCCTCTCCGACAAGGATCCCACTGCACAACTCGTGCGCCTTGACCGCTCAGCCCCGCCGGTTATCGGATGCGTCTGGCAACGCCGCTCAGCGCCCCCCGCCCGGTCAACGCAGGCAAGCCGGGTATAGGCGACGTGCATGCCGTCGGCCCCTGAGAGTGCCCGACGCCGCTCCGATCGATCGATGCCGATTCGGGCGCGACTGTGCCGTCCTCACACCGCGGATCACGCGCCGTTCTGTCGCGCCCACAAGCATTCCCGAGCGGAGCTCTGGACCGGTGCCGAGGAGAGATCGCCGTCCGGAATGCCGTCGCTCATGAGCTCGCTGACGGCGCCAACATCTGTGGGCCGGGACAGGTCGTAGCCCTGTACGAAATCGCAGCCGAGCTGGGAGAGGAGCGAGAGTTGAGTGGCTGTCTCAACGCCCTCGGCCACCGCCTCCAAATGCAGAGTCTGGGCTAGAGAGACCAGCGCCTTGGGCAGCGACGCCTCCTCCTCCTCGGTCCCCATGGCGGCCACGAGTGAGCGGTCGATCTTCACGATGTCTACCGGAAATTGCTGCAGGTAGCTGAGCGAGGAATAGCCTGTCCCAAAGTCGTCAATGGCCAGCCTCACCCCGAGCGCCTTGATGGCGGTGAGCTTGTGAATGGTTGCCGTGGTGTCGTGCATCATGGCTCCCTCGCTGATCTCGAGGACAAGGCTGGCCGCAGGGAGCCCAGAGACGCTAAGGGCGTCGGTGACATGGTCTTGACGTCGTCGTGGGCCAGCTGTCCCGGAGAGAGGTTGACGCTGACGGATAGGACCGGGACGCTCGGATGCTCCACCTGCCAGCGGCGGGTCTGGGTGCAGGCCTCGATCAAGACCTGGCGGCCGAGCTCGTGGATGAGCCCGGTCTCTTCGGCCAGAGGGATGAAGCTGTCCGGAGGCAACACACCCCGCTCGGGGTGGTGCCAGCGCACGAGCGCTTCCAGCGACGAGATCGCACCCCGACCCGACAGAGACGATGGGCTGGTACTGCACCCTGAGCTCTCCCCGCTCGAGGGTCCGCCTCAGGTCCGCCTCCATGTCGAGCCGCTCCAACGCGGCGGTGTGCATTCCCGCCTCGAACATCTCGACCCGGCCCTTGCCCGAGGCCTTGGCGACAGCCCTGACGAAGGCCTCCAACCGGGAGCAGTGACGGATTGCTCCGTCACCCGCCCGAGGCAGTAGCCGAATCGGAAGTGACTGCTACCGTGCGCCCATGAGCGAACAACAAGGGATGGAGGTACCGGACCGCAACTTGGGCATGGAACTGGTCAGGGCCACCGAGGCCGGGGCCCTGGCTGCCGCTCGGTGGATGGGCCTGGGTGACAAGGAAAGGGCCGACGGCGCCGCTGTCGAGGCCATGCGACTCCTACTGAACAGCGTGGCCATGAGCGGCGTGGTGGTCATCGGTGAGGGTGAGAAGGACGAGGCGCCGATGCTCTTCAACGGCGAAGAGCTCGGGCTGGGCGTCGCTCCTGAGGTCGACATCGCCGTCGATCCCGTCGAGGGCACCACCCTCACCGCGCATGGCCGGCCAAACGCCCTTTCGGTGATCGCCGCCAGCGACCAGGGCGCCATGTTCGACCCTGGGCCCTGCTTCTACATGAGGAAGGTGGCGGTCGGGCCGGGCGCCGCAGGTTCCATCGACATCGACCGCTCCCCCGGCGAGAACCTCGAGTCGGCCGCTCAAGCCTTGGGCAAATCAGTCCGCGACCTCACCGCTGTGGTCCTGGACCGCCCCCGCCACGAAGAGCTCATCGCCGCCATTCGCAGTGCTGGCGCCCGCATCCGCCTGATCGAGGCCGGCGACGTGGCCGGGGGGATCTCCACCGGCTGGCCCGAGGCAGGAGCCGACATCCTCTTCGGCATCGGTGGCACGCCTGAGGGAGTGATCACGGCCGCTGCCTTGAAGTGCATGGGCGGCGAGATCCAGGCGCGCCTGGCACCGAGCAACGACGAGGAACGCCAGAAGATCGTGGACGCCGGCATCGACGCCGACCGGGTACTCGGGACGGACGACCTCATCTCGGGCGAGAACTGCTTCTTCGCCTGCACGGGCATCACCGACGGCGAGCTTGTGCGAGGGGTGCATTACGGAGATCGAGTAGTCACCACCTCCTCGTTGGTCATGCGGTCCAAGTCGGGTACCGTCCGCTCCGTGACTGCCCGCTACCCGATGGACCACGCACGGGTGCTCTGACGCGGGTGCACGTTCTCATCTGCGAGGGCGTCGGGCGCCTTCGCCGGCGGTAGCTCCGCGCCGCTGCCGGAGCGAGACCGGGCCCTGCCGGCCTGAGGAGCGGCGATTACGGTACGTCGTATGGCCGATCCTCGGGTGCTTTCCCTCGTGCTGGCTGGGGGTGAGGGTAAGCGGCTCGCGCCGCTGACCGCCGACCGGGCCAAGCCCGCCGTGCCGTTTGCCGGGCACTACCGGCTCGTCGACTTCGTGCTGTCCAACCTGGCCAACGGCGGCTACCTCAAGATCGTCGTCCTCACCCAGTACAAGAGCCACAGCCTGGACCTGCACATCTCCCGCACCTGGCGAATGTCGCCCCTGCTCGGGAGCTTTGTGAGCCCAGTCCCGGCTCAGATGCGCCGCGGCCCGCACTGGTTCGCCGGGTCGGCCGACGCGATCTACCAGAACCTCAAGCTCATCGCCGACGAGAAACCCGAGTACATCTGCGTCTTCGGGGCCGATCACATCTACCGGATGGACCCGCGCCAGATGGTCGCGCAGCACATCGACACGGGCGCGGGCGTCACCGTGGCCGGTGTCCGGGTCCCCATGGACGAAGCCAGCCAGAGCGGAGTAATCGAGGCGGGAGAGGGCACGGCCATCCGCAGCTTCAAGGAGAAGCCGTCGGACCCCGCCCCCCTTCCCGACGATCCGGACCAGGCGTTCGCCTCAATGGGCAACTACGTGTTCACCGCGAGCACGCTGGCCGAAGCCGTCTCCATCGACGCCGACGACGAGGACTCCGAGCACGACCTCGGCGGCGACATCATCCCCATGCTGGTGGACCAGGGCGTGGCCCACGTCCACGACTTCAGCGACAACCAGGTCCCCGGCGAGAACGAAGGCGACCGCGGCTACTGGCGCGACGTCGGAACGCTCGACACCTACTACGAGTCGCACATGGACCTGGTGTCGGCGCAGCCGAAGTTCGACCTCTACAACGACAGCTGGCCGATCTACACCTCGGGCCCCTCCCTGCCCCCAGCCAAGTTCGTCTTCGATGGTGCAGAAGGCACGGGGCGGGTCCTGAACTCGATGGTCTGCGCAGGGGCGATCGTCTCCGGGGCGACGGTTCAGGGGTCGGTCATCTCCCCTGGGGTCGCGATCCATCCCGACGCCACGGTGGAGCAGTCGGTGCTTTTCCACGACGTGGTGGTCGGACGCGGGGCGGTGGTGCGCAACGCCATCGTCGACAAGAACGTGGAGGTGCCGCCCGGGGCCAAGATCGGCGTGGACTCTGACGCCGACCGCGAGCGCTTCACGGTGTCCGAGAACGGCATAGTCGTCATCGGCAAAGACGAGAAGATCCCGACCGACACCAACGACGGGAGTTAGGCATGTCCGACAAGCAGATGAACGCCCAGCGGGCGAGCCAGGGCTATGGGGGCGGCGAGGGCGGCCTTCGGCCCGTCATGTTGGCCATTGCGGGTGACAGCGGCACCGGAAAGACGACCATCACCGCCGGACTGGTCGAGGCCCTGGGCCCTGAGCGCATCACCTCTGTCGGGGCCGACGACTATCACTGCTACGACCGCCAAGAGCGCAAGTCGCTGCCGTTCACCCCGCTCAACCCCCAGTGCAACTTCATCGACATCATGGAGCAGCATCTCCAGCATCTCGCTGTCGGGAAGCCCATCCTGAAGCCCGTCTACGACCACGACACCGGCGAGCTCGGGCGCCCGGAGTACGTCGAGCCCCGCCAGTTCGTGATCGTCGAAGGGCTGCTCCCCCTCCACACCGAGCTGGCGCGGGCCTGCTTCGACGTCAGCGTGTTCCTCGATCCGCCCGAAGAGATCCGCATCGCCTGGAAGCTGGCGCGCGACACCAAGAAGCGGGGCTACACCGAAGACGAGGTCCGCGAGGACCTGAATAAGCGCGAGCCCGAGTCCGAGAGGTTCATCCGCCCCCAGCGCGCCGACGCCGACATCGTCGTACGCTTCGCTCCGATCGAAGAACGCGACGAGACCGCTGACGACCCGCTCAGCGCCACGCTCCTCCTCCGCCCGACGATCGACCACCCGGAACTGCACACCATCCTCGGCGACGACACCAACCAGGCCATGCATCTCAAGCTCATCCGGGACGACGACGGCAAGCCGGTCGACGCCGTCCACATCCACTCCTACGCGGAACGCGAGATCACCAAGAAGGTGGAGCAGGCCATCTGGGACGAGCTCGGCGTGGACTCGCCGTTGCCCGAGGCCCTCGGCAGGCTCGACTCCGACTCCGACACCCGCGACGAGCCCCTGGCGCTGACGCAGCTCCTCCTGCTCTATCACCTCATCCAGGCCCGGGAACGGCGGAGGGACGCCTCCTCCGGGAGCGACGGATAAGCGGGGGCAGTGGTGGACGCGCCGGAGGGGGTAGGCGAGGACCCTCTCATCCTGGTGTCCAACCGGGGCCCCGTGAAATACACCAGGGACGACGGCCAGCGCACGGCCAGGCCGGGCCACGGTGGGCTGGTTACGGCGCTGGCCGGACTGGCCAGCCACCTGGAGGATGCAGTCTGGGTCTGCGCGGCGTTGAGCGAAGAGGACGTGGCCGTGGCCCGGGAACACGACGGGGCGGCCTTCGAGCCCGAGGGGGGCGGCCCCGGCGTGCGCCTCCGCATGGTGGAGCTGGATCCGGAGGCCCAGCACAAGTTCTACGCCGTCATCTCGAACCCTCTCCTGTGGTTCGTCCAGCACTACCTCTGGGACCTGGGCAACACGCCCGACATCACCCGCCGCGAGCTGGACGCCTTCGACAACGGCTACGTCCCGGTGAACGCCCGCTTCGCCGACGCGGTGGCCGAAGAGGTGGAGGCCCGTGGTGGGCGGGCCACGGTGATGGTGCAGGACTACCACCTGTACCTGGTCCCGGAACGGGTGCGGGACCGTTGCCCCGAGGTGTTCCTGCACCACTTCGTGCACATCCCCTGGCCCCACCCCGACGCCTGGCGGGTGCTGCCGCCGGCGATGCGGCGGGCGGTGTTCAACGGCGTGCTCGGCAACGACGTCGTGGCCTTTCACTCCGCGCGCTACGCCCGCAACTTCCTCCTCGGCTGCGAGGAGCTGCTCGGACTGCAGGTGGACATGAACCGGCTCACCGTCGAGGTCGGGGGGCGCACGGTCCGGGCCCGGCACTACCCCATCTCGGTGGACCCCGACGAGCTCGAGGCCACGGCCGGCTCACCGGCGGTGGCCGGCCACGAGCGGCGCCTGGCCGAGAAGCAGCGTGAGCACCTCATCCTGCGCGTCGACCGCGCCGACCCCAGCAAGAACATCCTGCGGGGGTTCCGGGCCTTCGACACCCTGCTCGGCGACCACCCCGAGCTGGCGGAGCGGGTGACGTTCCTGGCTCTCATCCAGCCCAGCCGGGAAGACGTCGAGCAGTACGTGGACTACCTGGAGCGGATCCAAAACCTCGTGGACGACGTCAACGCCAAGTACGGCACGACCGACTGGCAGCCGATCGAGCTCAGCCTCGAGGGTGACTTCGACGAGGTGGTGGCCGCCTACAAGTTGTTCGACGTGCTCGTCGTCAACCCCATCTCCGACGGGATGAACCTTGTAGCCAAGGAGGCGGCCCTGGTCAACCAGCGTGACGGCGTGCTTGCCCTGTCGGAGAACGCGGGGGCCCACGAGGAGCTTGGCGAGTTCGCCGTCACGTTGCACCCCTTCGACATCCAGCAGCAGGCCGACGCCATCCTCGCCGCCCTCACCATGGACGGCAACCAACGCCGAGACCGCCTGGCCGCGTCCGCCGCACTCATCCGAGAGAACGACGTGGCCACGTGGCTGCATGATCAGCTTCGCGACGTGCGTGAGCTCCGTCAGGGTCGAGACCTTGACGACGCCCAAGGCTGAGCCCTGGTCGTGGCCGTCGCCCAGTTACTCCCGCTCATCGCTGGCGGGCCACCTTGTAGCCCACGAGCAAGGCCACGTTGGCAAAGAAGAACCACAGCCCGAGCAGCACCACGGCCGCCAGCGTGTCTGGGGCGTATCGCTGCTCGAAGTCGGTGCCCAGCCGCAGGTAGGCGACATAGGCGACCGACAGCAGCGAGATGCCGCTGGCCGCTACCCCCGTTCCCCGGAGGGTTGACGGCCAGTCGGGCGCATTCTTGGGCAACACCTTGTAGATCATGATGACGGCGGCGGTGGTGGTGGAGAAGCCGAAGACGACGGCAAGGGCGAGCCCGATTACCGTCTCGACCGGGCTGTCCCCGAGAACGGCGGCGCCGGCGAAGGTCGCGAGCAGGCCGGCGAGCACGAGCACCGGGACGACGCCGACCAGGAGCAGGGCCAGGCCCCGCCCCCGAATGCCTTTGCGGTCTTCCCCCTGCCCGAAGGTGATGCGGTCGAAGACTCGTACGAGCCCCGATCCGTAGGCGGTGGCCGGCCACAGGGCGGCGACGACAGCCACCAGCCCCGCTCGGGACCCGAGGTCGGCGACGCGCTGCAAAGCCCGGTCGGCGCCGAGCGCCCGAGGAGCCAGGTTGTCCAGTTGGGCGGCCACGCGGTGGACCTGGTCGTCCCCCACGACGAGGGCAGTGAGCCACAGCGCCAGCACGACCAGGGGAGCTACCGAGACGAGGCCGTAGAACGCCAGGGCTGCACCGTAGAGAAACAGGTCATCGGCCCGAATGCTCGCCACCGTGCGGCGAATCCGCCCAGGCCTGTGCTCCTCGACCCGGTCGCCAAACCCCTCGTCTTCTTGCACCGGCATGCCTGGAGTCTGCCCTCAGCGTCTCCTCGTCGCCCTGGCTGACGCAAGGACGTGGCCAGCCGAGGAATCCCTTCTCGAGGCCGAGGGTCGAGGGGGCCGACCGGCCAGCCCCTAGCGCGTGGTCAAAGGACCCGGGTGGACCCGCACGCCGGCTCGACGAGCGACCCACGAGGCGCCACACCTGCACCAAATCATCCGGCGGACCCTCGGTCAGAGCGACTGAAGGCTCGTGACCATGTCTGCGAGGTCCGTTGACCTTGACGTCGTTGCCCCGTTGCCCGCCCTCTTGACAATTCGGATCAACTCCTCGAACGCCGGCGTGTAGTCGTAGCCGCCGACGGCGGTCGAAGCGGCCAGCGCCCAACGCCAGTAACGCTCAACGGT
>JALZKD010000120.1 GCA_030859405.1 Actinomycetota bacterium
GAGGTGCCCCAGGAGGCCCACGCCGAAGTTGGAGTAGCGAAACCGGGCTCGGTGAGGACGGCGTGTTCTGGGTCCCAGGCAACCGAAGACGTCTGCCTCGGTCAGTTCGCTGTACGGGTCCCTTCGCTCCAAACCCCTCGGCAGGATTCTGAGAGGCAAGGAGGGCAAGCCTGCGGTGTGAGTGGCGAGGTCTTCTAGGGTCGGCTGCTGGGGTTCGGACGGAAGGCGGCTCGCCACGGAATCAGGCAAGTACCGCCCGATCGGATGCTCCAATGCGACATCGCCGGCGCCCGTCATTTCGGCCAGCAGTACAGCGGTGAACACCTTGGTAATCGAGCCGATCTCCCAGCGATCATCGTTTGGTGATCCCCCGTGAGGGAGTCTCCCCAGGCTCACGACACATGCGTCGTCGCCCATGAGAGCGACCGCGGTGACGCCTGGAACTCGGCCGACCACGGACTCAAGATGTCGTTCTACGAGGTCGCGCATTGCCGAATCATGGTGGCATGACAGAGGTCATCCCGCGACGCATAACTGTAGATACTCCGGTGATCCTTGATGCTTCTCGCAGTCCGTCATCGGGACGGGCTGCATTGCGGAAAGGAACACCTGATGACGACTCGCGCCACCTGCCCTCCCACTGCACACCCCCGCCCTGAACGGCCACCGTTCGACGACCCGTTGCTCGCCCGCTACGTCGAGTTCGTCGCGGCGCGCTGCCGGGCGAACACGGTGACGGCGACGGTGTCGGACTTGCGGGTGTTCTTCTCGGTGGTGGCCAAGGCGCCGGTGGAGGTGGTGGCAGCCGACGTGTTGGGCTTCATCACCGAGCAACGCCGTCCTCGAGGCGACGGGCGCATCGTGCGGTTGTCCGACGGGGAGGCAGGCTTGGCGGCGCGCACCATCAAGTGCCGCCTGGCCAGCGTGTCGGGGCTGTTCAACTATCTGGTGCTCATCGACGCCGTGGCGGCCAACCCGGTTCCTAGGGGCCTGGCCACCCGACGGGCTCGGGGACGTCGGGGTGTTCGTGGCCGACGGCAAGGGCGGCCATCAACGCCTGGTGCCCGTTTCGGCCCGCTTCTTCGCCAGTTTGGCCCGCTACTTCGACGACGAGCGCCCCGAGTGCGCGACCGAGCGGGTCTTCGTCGTGCTCAAGGGGGGCCGACGGGGTGAGCCCTTGAGCATCGACGGGCTGGAGGAGATCGTGCGGGGCGCCAAGGCCCGGGCCCGGCTCTCCCACGCCACATGCCATGAGCTGCGCCACACGTGTCTGACCCGTTTGCGCGAGGCCGGGATGGCGCTGGAGGCCATCCAGGCCCAGGCTGGGCACCGCTCCATCGAGTCCACCCGGATCTACCTGCACCTGGCCAATGACTGGCTGGCCAGCGAGTACCACCGCGCCGTCGAGCTCATCGACGTCGGCTTCGACCAGGCGGTGGCCCGATGAGCGCCGTTGCCTGCGCCGCCCCTGAGGCCCTCCGCCACCGCGACTGGGACCCGGTGGTGGCCCAGGCCCCCAAGTTGGCGGTGACGGCCTGGCGCTACCTGGATCAGATGGCCCTGTCGCTGCGGCCGGCCACCGGGACGACGCCCCGGCCCGCACGCCCATCTTCGCCATCGACGTGCCCGTGGCCGATGACCCCCTGCCCCGCTTCCTCGACGACGCCCAAGCCGCCCGGCTTCGGGCCGCGGCGGCCCGAGCCGACCCGCTCACCCACCTCGTGATCGAGGTGCTGGCCCGCACCGGGATGCGCGTCAGCGAGGTGTGCGCTCTCGAGGGCGACGCCATGGTGCAGATGGGATCGGGCTGGTGGCTGCGGGTCCCGGTGGGCAAGCTGGGAAACGACCGCTACGTGCCGCTTCACCCCAGCTGCCTGGAGTTGCTGATGGCCTGGACCACAGCCCATCGTCCCGAGCGCCACGGGCTGTTGATCACCGTTGAAGGCCAACCCCTCGACCGTCACCAGATCGGCCGCATGGTGCGCCGTGTGGCCCGCTCGGCCGGGCTCGGCAACGTCCATCCCCACCAGCTGAGACACACCTTCGCGACCCAGGCCGTCAACCGGGGGATGCGCCTCGAGGCCATCGCCGCCATGCTCGGGCACCGAAGCCTGCGCATGACCATGGTCTATGCCCGCATCGCTAACCGCACCGTCGCCGACGAGTATGCCGCCGCCTCGGCCAAGGTCGACGCCCTCTACGAAGGCGACGAAGCCGCCCATTTGCGAAGCCTCGAAACAGAGCACCGTCGCATGCTGGGCAACGGATGGTGCAACCGGCCCCGGGGAAGCGACTGCGCCTTCGAGGCCGTCTGCGAAGGCTGTGGCTACTACCAGACCACCGTCGAGTTCCTGCCCACCCTGCGGGCCCAGCGAGACCACGCCGGCACCCACGACCAGCCCGAGCGCCGGGAGCTGTTCGACCGGCTCATCACCGGGCTCGACGAGGACATCGCATGAGCCTCAACGGGAGCTCGATCACCGGAATATCCCGGCACCCACTTGACGGATCACCGGAATAACTGCCGCTCGGCGCTCGGCCGGCAATCGTCAGTTGGCGCAGAACGTCGCGCCCGAACGACGGCGCCATCGAGCCGGCGTTCTGGGGCACGCGCGGCCGAAGCCAGCCAGCGAGTGCACAGCCTCGTGCATCAGCGATGAGTCCGGACGATCATGAACGTCTAGACGGCATGGAGCCCGTACCCGAACAGGACATCCGCTTCGGAGACCCAGAGGCGCCGCCGACACCGTAGGCCGACGTTCGGCACGTGCTCGCAACCGCCGAGCTGTTCTGGATCTCCACAGTTCGTGCCGATGGCCGGCCACACGTCGCTCCACTGCCGGCAGTCTGGTACGATGACCGGCTCCACTTCTGCACCGGTCCACAGGAGCAAAAGGCCGTGAACATCGCCCGGAACCCCCGTGTCGCGCTCACGACCGGCTGCAACCTCTGGAAAGAGGGGCTCGACGTCGTGGTCGAGACCGCCGTACGCGTTACCGATGAGTCCAGGCTGCGCGGCCTGGCGGACCTATGGCGTAGCAAGTACCACGACTGGGACTTCACAGTTGAGGACGGGTTGTTTCACCACGAGGATGGCGGTTCCGCTGTCGTCTTTGGGATCGCTCCGGTGAAGGTGCTCGCCTTCTCCAAGGGTCTGTTCGCGCAGACTCGATATCGCTTCTAGCGGTCGCGTCATCGGCGCCACTCACGACCTCACGAGTGCCTGGAGCGCGCGGACGGGCCCTTCAACCGGCGTTACGTGACGGTGCTGGCGCTCCGGATCGCCGTTTTTAGGGGATATACCGTCGGTCCCCCAGAGCCCGTCAAAGGCACAACAACCCCTCCTGATTCAGTAACTCACTCAATGTCTTCGTTGATGATCTCTTGAGCTTCGGGCACGACCTCTTGAGTCCCAGGCTCTTGTTGAGAACCTTGCTCGTTATCAGGCTCTTCATCCCGCCAGGCTTGGACTCCATCGTCATATCCCTGGTTGAATACCTCAGCCATAATTTTCATTCTGATGGTAACGGTGTTCAAACACTTGAACATTCACCTCGTAGGATCAAAGGGAAGCTATTATCGTACCAAGGTTCGACGGACCAAGAGGTTCGTACTGATGAACCGTTAACAATGCTGCGTTCTGGCCCGTCGACCGGGGCGCTTGCGGCGACCAACGGCTGAACGGCCGACCTGCGGCAGCCAGAACAGGCGGAGTAGTCGCTCCGGGGTTCGTAACCAGATGCGCTGGGCAAGTGCGCTGGGCAAGCCCCGCCCCAGGGCGGGGCCCGGCCGCCATTGTTCGTATTCGAGGCGCGGACTGACCTCTGGCGTCAAGAGCGCTTCGGGTCCCGTCCAGGGGGCTGTGAAGCGGATGCAGCGGGAGCAGGGAGCGGACGGCCGGCCGGCGGCCGACTCCCCCGTGGGCCCGCGAGGGCCCACTCGAGATCACCCCGCTCCAGCCGTGTCAATCCCCTCTTCGGCCCTCGGGAGGGGGTTGCGTGTCAGGCGTCGCGGTGCTTGGGGTAGGGCCGCGGGACCATGTGCCATGGTTGTGCGCCGGGGCTGTGCTCGCCGATGACCCAGGCATAGCACTAGTTGCCACCGTGGCGAACGATCCCGGCGCCGTCTCCTCGAGGGCCCCGGGCTGCGGACTCGGCCAGGGGAGCGACAGCGTGCAGCTCGGGGCGGAACCGGTAGGCGTCGCCCGACGCCGCCAGCGGTGGCGGCCGGAAAACCACGGCTGACACCACTGCGATGGGGGGTTGCCTCGGCCAGGGGAGCGAACAGCGGTAGCGCGGAAGCGGTGTCGCCGGCGGTGATCTGCGCAGGGGGACCGATCACCCGCGTCGAGGTCGCCCCCGCCGCCCTGGTTGACGCCGTCCTCGCCGCCCTGGGCGTCTAGGAACCGCCGCCGGCGGGTAGGACCCCGGCCATGAGCCACATCATCGGTCGGCCCAACGACGACCTCCTCGACGTCATCCTCGGCCACGGCGCCGACCCCGAGCAGGCCTTCATCGGCGGCTCGGAGCAGGGCCTGGAGGAGGGCGACGGCTTCGAGGACCGCCTGCTGGGCGAAGAGCCCACCGTGCCGCAGCTGTAGGGCTGGCCACTCCCAGCCTGCGCCGGCTGGCCCGCCAGACCTTCGGCTTCGAGCAGCTCCGCCCCGGCCAGGAGAGGCCATCCGGGCCGCCGCCGGCCGCGACGTCCCTGGCCGTCCTGCTCACCGGCGCCGGCAAGTCGGCCATCTACCAGCTGGCCGCCCTCGTCATCCCCGGGCCGACGGTGGTGGTGTCGCCCCTGATCGCCCTCCAGCGCGACCAGGTCGCCGCCCTGCTGGCCCCCGGTTCGACGCCGCCGTATATGGGGCTCTTCGCGTTGGACTGGGGAGCGTGACTCCGGCTCTCAAGGTCTGAGCATCCACCAACGGGGTCAGGGGCCCCGCCATCGTTGCGGCTGTTCGACGGCTGCGACGAGGGAGGCCCCTGACATGA
>JALZKD010000121.1 GCA_030859405.1 Actinomycetota bacterium
CGTCCACCAGCAGCAGCATCTGCGACTCCGAGATCTGGGCGCTGCTGCTCACCCCCGGCCTCACCGTGGACTGCACCGGCGGCCACCAGCCGAAGATCTACGGCGCCGTGGTGGCCAAGCTCCACGATGGGCGGGGCAGCCACTTCGACTTCCACTGGGACATGGACGCCGTCGACGCCGTACACGACAGGAAGTACGCCGTGCGCAACTGGCGGGAGTGTCCCCCCGACGCCGCTACCTGCTGAGCCCCGCCTACACAGGGCGACCGGACTACCGAGATGAGGAGAGAAACATGATCAAGGCCATGATCACCAAGGCCTTCCTGGCCAAGGCCACCGCCGTTCTGGGCGGCCTGACGCTTGCCACCAGCGGTGCGGGGGCGGCCGACGTGCTCCCCCAGGCGGCCCAGGACAGGGTGGCCGGCGCCGTGGAGAAGGTGAGCGCCCTCGACCTCCCGGACAGCAAGGACAGGGCGCACAAGAGCGACAAGGTGGAGAAGGCCGACAAGGCCCGAGAGGGCGGCGTCAGCGAGGCCGACGAGGGCGCCAAGGCGAAGGCGGAGAAGGGCGAGAAGCCGGAGAAGGGCGAGAAGCCGGCCAGGGACAACTTCGGCGCCGTGGTGTCGGAGCGGGCCCGGAGCAGCGAGGACAAGGGCCGTGCGTTCGGGCAGAGCGTCAGCGCCGAAGCCCGCGCCCGCGCCGACGCCCGGCCCAAGGGCCCCAAGCCGACGCCGTAGCCATGGCGGTGGGCGGGGCGGCCAAGCCGTAGATTTGGCTTTGTGCTCCGTTACCTGACCGCCGGCGAGTCTCACGGACGGGCCCTCCGCGTGATCGTCGAAGGCCTGCCGGCGGGTCTTCCCCTCACGGTGGAGAAGGTGCAGGCCGAGCTCTCCCGCCGGCGGCTGGGGTACGGCCGGGGGCCTCGCATGCGCTTCGAGCAGGACGAGGTGACCCTGGTGGGCGGGGTGCGTCACGGTCGCACGCTGGGTTCCCCGGTGGCCATCGACATCGCCAACACCGAGTGGCCCAAGTGGGAGCAGGAGATGTCGACCGCTCCCGGGAGGACGGAGCGACCTCTCACCCAGCCCCGACCGGGCCACGCCGACCTGGCGGGCATGCAGAAGTACGGCCTCTCCGATGCCCGTGACGTGCTCGAGCGTGCCTCGGCCCGGGAGACCGCAGCCCGGGTGGCGGCGGGGACGTGCGCCAAGGTCTTCCTCCACCAGCTCGGAGCCGACGTGCTGTCCCACGTGGTGCAGATGGGCCCGGTGGTGTCGAAGTCGGCGGCGCGCCCCACCATGGCCGACCTCGGCCAGGTCGACGAGTCACCGGTTCGCTGCTTCGACCCCGGCGCCGAGGAGGCCATGGTCGCCGAGGTCAAGGCCGCAGCCAAGGCCGGCGACTCCCTGGGCGGCGTGGCCGAGGTCCTCGCCTACGGCGTGCCCGTGGGCCTCGGCAGCCATGTGCACTGGGATCGCAAGCTCGACGGCCTGCTGGGCCAGGCCCTCATGAGCATCCACGCCGTCAAGGCCGTGGAGATCGGCGAAGGTTTCGAGGTCGCCAGCCGCCGGGGCTCGGAGGCGCACGACCCCATCGCCTGGGACGCCGAGGCGGGGGAGTACCGCCGGGAGTCGGACCTGGCGGGCGGCATCGAGGGTGGCATCTCGTCGGGGAGTCTCCTGGTGGCCAGGGCGGCCATGAAGCCCTTGTCCACCCTGAACCGGCCCGTGCTCAAGACCGTGGACGTCAACACCAAGGAGGAGACGGTGTCGTTCAAGGAGCGCACCGACGTGACCGCGGTTCCCGCCATGGGGGTGGTGGCCGAGACCATGGTGGCGCTGGTGCTGGCCAACGAGGCCTCCCGCAAGTTCGGCGGGGACTCCATCGACGAGGTGGTGCGCAACCACGGCGCCTACGTCGCCCATCTGCATGACCGATGAGACGCCGACGCGCATCCTTCTCGTCGGCATGATGGGTTCGGGGAAGACCACTGTGGGCCGTTCGCTGGCCACCCGCCTTGGCTACCCGTACCTCGACAGTGACGAGCAGGTCGAGCGACGCACGGGGCACACCGTGAGGGAGATCTTCGAGGTCCAGGGCGAGGCCGCCTTCCGCCAAGAGGAGAAGCGAGCCCTGGCCGAGGCCCTGAGCATCGACGGGCCGGTGGTGGTGTCGGTGGCCGGCGGCGCCGTGCTCGACGCCGACAACCGCCGCCGGCTGCAGGAGGCGGGCCTGGTGGTGTGGTTGAAGGCCGGTGTGGCCACGTTGGCCGAGCGGGTGGTGGGGGCTCAGCACCGGCCCCTCCTCGGTGACGACCCGCTCCACTCGCTGACCCGCCTGAACCTGCGCCGGCGCCCGCTCTACGAGGAGCTGGCCGACCTCGTCATCGACGTCGAGCAGCTCACGCCCGAAGAGGTGACGGAGCAGATCGTGCAGCGGGTCAGATCGTGATCACCGTCCCCGTGGATCTCGGTCCTCGGTCCTATCCTGTGCTCGTGGGCCGCGGGGCCCGTCACCGTCTGGCCGAGGTCCTCGTCGAAGGGGCGGGGAAGGCGGCCATCGTCACCCAGGAGGCGGTTCCCGTGCCCGTGGAGCCAGGCGTGGAGAGCTGGCGCTTCGTCATCGGCGCCGGCGAGGAAGCCAAGGCACTGGCCACGGTGGAGGAGCTGTGCCGGGGCTTCGCTCGCTTCGGCCTGACCCGAAAGGACGTGGTGGTGGCCGTGGGGGGAGGCGTGGTCACCGACACCGCCGGCTTCGCCGCCGCCGTGTACCACCGGGGGGTTGCGGTGGTGAACGTGGCCACCACGCTGCTGGCCCAGGTGGATGCCGCCATCGGGGGCAAGACGGGGGTCAATCTGCCCGAGGGCAAGAACCTGGTAGGGGCCTTCTGGCAGCCCACGGCGGTGCTCTGCGACACCGAGACGCTGGGCACCCTTCCGCCCGCCGAGTACCGCAGCGGTTGCGGGGAGATGGCCAAGTACCACTTCCTCGGCGGTGTGGGCCTGGAGCGCCTCCCGCTCGAGGAGCGGGTCGCCCGCTGTGTGGCCATCAAGGCAGAGGTGGTGACGTCCGACGAGCGCGAGGCCGGCCGCCGCGCCCTGCTCAACTACGGCCACACCCTGGCCCACGCCCTGGAGACGGCGGGTGGCTACGGCTTACGTCACGGGGAGGCCGTGGCCGTGGGGCTGGGGTTCGCCGCTCGGCTGGCTCACCGCCTGGGACGGATAGACGAGGCACGCGTCCGGGATCACCAGGACGTGGTCCGTGGCTACGCGCTGCCCGAGGCCATTCCCGCCGGCGCCGACCACGCCCGGTTGGTCTCCCTCATGGCGCGGGACAAGAAGGCCGAGCACGGCGGCATGACCTTCGTGCTCGACGGTCCTCGGGGCGTCGAGGTGGTCCCGGACGTCCCGCTATCCGAGGTGGAGGCCACGCTGGCGGAGATGGGGGCGTGACGGCGGCCAGCCGCCCGGTCGTGCTCGTGCTGTCCGGTCCCAACCTGGACCTGCTCGGCGAGCGGGAGCCGGAGGTGTACGGCGCCCGTACCCTTGACGAGCACCTGGCCGGAGCCCGGGTCGCGGCCGCCGCCCACGGCCTCGACCTCGAGCACTTCCAGTCCAACCACGAGGGCGAGCTGGTGGAGGCCATACACGGGGCCCGGGGCCGGTGCTCGGCCATGGTGGTGAACGCCGCCGCCCTCACCCACTACGCATGGTCGATCCACGACGCCCTGGCCGCTTTCGACGGGGTGGTCCTGGAGGTGCACCTGTCCAACCCCAACGCCCGGGAGCCCTGGCGGCACACGTCGGTGGTGGCGCCGGTGGCGGACGGGACCATCACCGGCCTGGGCGGCCTGGGCTACGAGCTGGCCGTGGAGGCGGTGGCCAGGCTGCTCAGCGATCGGGAAAAAGGGTGAGGTTGCCGGCCATGGACGTGGGGGCCCGGGTGGAGCGGCTCCGGGAGCGGCTGCAAGGGGCCGGCTGCGACGCCCTGCTCGTGACCAACCTCACCAACATTGCCTACCTCAGCGGCTTCACCGGGTCGGCCGGGTTGCTCCTGGTGCTGCCTGACGAGCTGGTGCTCGTGACCGACGGGCGCTACCGCGACCAGGCCGGGGAGCAGTTGGCCGCGGCCCAGGTGGAAGCTCGTGTCGAGATCGGGAACCTGACCCGCCAGCGCCAGGCCCTGGCCACGGCCGCGGCCCCCGTGGCCCGGCTCGGCTTGGAGGCCACCGACGTCACGTGGGCCCGGCAACGGACCTTCGCCGAGGAGTGGTTCCCGGCCGTGGAGCTCGTGGCCACCGAGGGTGTGGTGGAGGGGCTGCGCCAGGTGAAGGACGCCGGGGAGCTGGCCCGCATCGCCGCCGCCGCGTCCATCGCCGACAGGGCCCTCGACGGAGTCAAGCCCCGGCTGGTCGAGGGAGCCACGGAGCAGGACGTGGCCCTGGCCCTCGACGTGGAGATGCGCCGTCTGGGCGCCGCGGGGAGCGCCTTCCCCACCATCGTGGCCTCCGGTCCCAACGGGGCCAAGCCCCACGCCTCCCCGTCGCCCCGACGCATCGCTCCGGGGGAGCTGGTCGTCATCGATTTCGGCGCCGTGATCGACGGCTACCGCTCGGACATGACCCGAACCCTCTGCGTCGGGGAACCGGCCACATCCACGCAGGCCCGGATGTTCGAGGTGGTCACCGAGGCCCAAGGGGCGGGGGTCGCCGCGGTGGGCGCGGGCCGGCCCGCGGCTGAGGTCGACCGCGCCTGTCGCCAAGTCATCGCCGGCGCCGGCTGGGCCGCGGCCTTCGTGCACGGCACGGGTCACGGCGTCGGCCTCGACATCCACGAGGCTCCGGCGGTGGCGGCCACGTCCGGTGATACCTTGGCCGCCGGCCACGTGGTGACGGTCGAGCCGGGGGTCTACCTCCCCGGTCACGGCGGTGTTCGCATCGAGGACACCGTGGTCGTCACCGACGGA
>JALZKD010000005.1:0-8507 GCA_030859405.1 Actinomycetota bacterium
ACCCCGAGCCAGGTCCTTCACGGTCTGGCTGTCGGAGGGGCGAGGGCTCGAAGCCAGCGCCTGGAGGGTCTCGGGTGTCGGCGCCAGAGTCAGGGGGATCCCCGGGTTTGCGGTCAGGGACCGAGCGAGGGCGCCCACCGACTCTGCGGCCTGGGGCGCCAGCTGCTGTCGTCCGTCCGGTTGCACGGCTGGGGGGGCATGGGCGGGGAGCACCAGAGCCACTCCCAGGGGCCGGCCCTCCTGTGCGGGCGGGGTGGCGTACACGACATGGGTGATCATGTCGGTTAGGGAGGCCCCTCCACCGAGCTCTCGCAGCTCCACGCGCACCGGATAGACGCCCTGTTCGGGGAGACGGAGCGTGGGCCATTCCGGCGCCTTGGCCGGGTCCTGGATGGGAAGGCGGATCACCAGAGCTCCGCCTGGGTCCGGCGACAGGTCGGACAGGCGGGTGGAGGTCACGCTCAACGGGGCGCTTCGGGGGCGGCTCTCCCGGGTCAGGTTGAACTCGCTGCGGCTGGTGACCCGGCGATGGACGGCGACGGCCACCTCGACTTCGGTGGGCGGACTCGGGGTGTTGACCTTCACCCGGATCACCAGCTCCTGGCCAGGGCCCACCCAGGGCGTCTGCGACTCCAGCCGTATCCTGTCGCCGGCCGCAGCCTGAGCCCCCTGCCGGCCCTCCGGGGCAGCCGAGGCCCGCCGGCCCTCGATGCCGGCCATGCCGGGCGCAGCGAGCATCAGCGCCGCCATGGCGATCAACAGCAGGCGCCTCACTGCTTCGCCTGCGCCCGGCGTGCGGCCCACGGACGAGATTCCGCCACCGTGCCCAGACGGGCACCGAGGACGGAGAGCCCTCGTTGCTGACGGCGAAATCCCAGGCTCTGGTAGAGCGCCAGGCCGGCCTCGTTGCCGGCGGGCGTGTTCACCACCACCCGACCCACTCGCCGGCGTCGTAGCCATTCCAAGGCATCGAGGACCAGCTCGCGGCCCAACCCCTGGCGGCGGTGCACCGGGTCCACTGCCAACCGCTGGAGGAACCCGCGCCGCCCGGCCCGACCCGTGAGGGCGTAGGCCACCACGTCGCCTCCCAGCGTGATGACACGGAGACGGGTACGAGGCGTGGCTGCGAGCGCATCGTCGAGGCCGGGGGCGTCCAGGCGCCAGAAGGCGGGGAAGGCCCGAGCGTCGAGGTCGAGCACCGCCGGGTGGTCAGAGGGCCGGGCCCGGCGATGCCCGGTGGCCGCCTCACCGCCGGCCGTCCTGACCTCGAGCGCCCTGTGCTCGGGCAGCGCCTGGAGGTCGTGGCTGAGTAGGTGCAGGCGCTCTTGGACCTCGAACCCAGCGCCGAGGAAGGCCACCTGATCGACCGGCGCCAAGGCGTTGGTGACCACCCGTGAGAAGCCACGGGCGCCCAGCTCGGCCATGGCCCAGCGCACGAATCCCACCGAAAGGGTCGGACCGGAGGAGAAAGGCACCAGATAGGCGACGCGGCTGTCCCCTTGCCACGGCCCGGCCCGGACCTGTTCCCGCCCCCAGCGGATGACGCCAGTGTCGTCGACGCGAGAGATCATCTTGACGGCCCGAGGTTACCGGCACGGCACCCCGAGACCCCATCCAGGCCGGCAACCTAGTCTTCGGAGGATGACCTCTCAGGAACAAGACGCCTGCTCGGGCGGCCTGAGCGGGACGTGATCCCGGAGCGCCTCCGCCCCCTGATCGAGGAGACCGGGTGGCTGGTCGAGCGGTTCCATGCCAGCGGTCACAGCCTGTACCTGGTCGGGGGCGTCGTGCGCGATGCCGTGCTCAACCGCATCCAACCGGCTGGCGACCTGGACCTCACCACCGACGCTCGTCCCGAAGAGATCAAGCGGTTGGTGAGGCCGGGCGCCGACGCCGTCTGGGATCAGGGTGCACGCTTTGGCACCATCGGTGCCCGGAGGGGCGAGCGGTGCTTCGAGATCACCACTCACAGGGCCGAGGCCTACCACCCCGACTCCCGCAAGCCCGACGTTGCCTTCGCCGCCGGCGTGGAGGCCGACCTGTCCCGGCGCGACTTCACGGTGAACGCCATGGCCCTGCGCCTGCCCGACCTCGAGCTCGTCGATCCCTTCGGCGGCGTGCCCGATCTGGCCGCCTCTCGGCTACGCACACCGATCGCCCCCGAGGAGTCCTTCGGCGACGATCCACTTCGCATGCTGCGAGCGGCGCGCTTCATCGCCGGCCTGGGCCTGCGACCGGAACCGGCTCTGACCGAAGCGGTGGAGTCCATGCCCGACCGCCTCGCCATCGTCTCCGCCGAGCGCCTCCGGGCCGAGCTCGACAAGCTGCTCCTGGTCGAGCGACCGGGTGAAGGCTTGTGGTTCCTCGTCCGAACCGGGCTCGCCGCCGAGTTCCTCCCCGAAGTGCCGGCGCTGGCGCTGGAGCAGGACCCGGTCCATCGCCACAAGGACGTGCTGGCCCACACCATCGCCGTGGTCGAGAAGGTGCCGCCCGAGCGGATCGTGCGCCTGGCCGCCCTGTTCCACGACGTGGGCAAGCCCAAGACCCGCTCGTTCGGGCCGGGCGGCGTGTCCTTCCACCATCACGAGGTGGTGGGGGCCCGGATGACCCGAGACCGGATGCGGGCGTTGCGCTACCCCAACGACGACGTGGACCCCGTCTCTCGCCTGGTGGAGCTGCACCTGCGCTTCCACACCTACCGCTTCGGCTGGAGCGACTCGGCCATCCGCCGCTACGTGCGCGACGCCGGCCCCCTCCTGGAGCGACTCAACCAGCTCACCCGGGGTGACTGCACCACCCGCAACCCTCGCAAGGCGGCCGAGCTTGCCCAGCGCATGGATCGGCTGGAGAGCGACATCGCCCGACTGCGGGAGCAGGAGGAGCTGGCCGCCATCAGGCCCGACCTCGACGGGCGCCAGGTGATGGAGCATCTCGGGGTGCCGCCCGGCAGGGTGGTGGGCGAGGCGCTGTCCCACCTGCTCGAGGTCCGCCTGGACGAAGGCCCGCTCGGCGAGGAGGAGGCTCGTCGACGACTCGACGAGTGGTGGCGCCGGCGCCAGGGATAGCGCCGGCTACTAGAAGCCCTCTGTGCGGGCCCTGACGATGAGGGTCTGGGGAACGCAGGCAAAAGCCTGGTGGCGGGGGTGATGGGGAGACCCCTTCCCCGGCTCGGGCTCGAGCACGGTGTCGATGCGGTAACCCGACCGCACCAGACCGACAAGGAGGTCGGCGACAGTGTGGTGATGGACCTCGGCGATCTCGCCGTTGCGGTGCTCGGTCACCGCAGAGCGGTCGAAGTAAGAGTTGGCCACGACGGGGGCCCGCTCCGAGTCGGTGTCGTCGAACATGGCGTACACCGGGTGGCGCAGGCTGAACACCAGGGGCGCCCCGACCTTGAGCACCCTGTGGGCCTGGCGGAACACGCGTTCGACGTCCCGGCAGTACGACAGGGCGTAGACGCTGACCACCAGGTCCACCGAGTCGGCCCTGAGGAAGGCCAGGTCGGCCAGATCGCTCTGGCGGATCTCGACCCTCACCCTCTCGCGCTCGCACAGCCGTTTGGCGGCGTCGATCATCTCGGGCGAGAAGTCCACCCCGATGGCGGTGGCACCCCGACGAGCGAAGGCGATGGCCCGCTGGGCGGTGCCGCAGCCCAACTCGAGCACCCGCTTGCCCTGCAGGTCACCGAGAAGGTGGAAGTCGTCCTCGGTACCGGCATCGGGGCCATAGGACACGACGTCGGTGTGGCCGGTCGAGGCACCAGGACCGAAGCTCACCTGCGAATCTTGGTACATCCATGAGCAGCCCCGCGCCGGGGCAGGCCCAACTGGGCCGATTCGCGTCGTCACCTTCAACATCCAGCACGCCCGGGTAGCCGCACACGCCGAGGGACGACGGCGGCTGCTGCGAGTGGACACCGAGGCCCTGGCCCGGCACTGCGCCCGCTTGGACGCCGACGTTCTGGCCATGCAAGAGGTGGATGTCCGGGCCCTGCGCTCGCTGTGGGCCGATCAGCCTCTTGCCGTGGCTCAGGCCACCGGCCTGGAGTCGGTCTTCGGTCAGGCCCGGCCGGTGGGACTCGGCGGTCGCTACGGCAATGCCCTGTTGGCTCGTCACGGTCTGGACGAGGTGGAGGTCCTGGCCCTCCCTCGTCGAGGTCGGGGAGAACCGCGAGCTGTCGTCCTTGCCCTTGCCTCGGTAGGGCAGCGGCGGCTGTCGGTCGCCGCCACCCACCTCTCGATCCAGCGAATCGAGGCCCTGGCTCAGCTCGATGCCGTGCTCGATGCTCTGGCCGAGCGCCCTGAGCCCCGCGTCCTCCTCGGCGACCTCAACCTCGTGCCCACCGATGTCAGGCCCCGAGTCGAGGCCGCCGGTCTGGCACTGGCGGACACGGCTGAGCCGACGCACCCGGCATCCGAACCCCGGTTACGGATCGACCACATCGCCGTAGGCGGGTTGGCGCTGACGGACGTGGCCGTGCTGCCCTCGGCGCCGGTGAGCGACCACAGGCCCCTGAGGGCTGAGGTGGGCTGAGGTGGGCTGAACCCCCCAGTCCGTCAGCGGCCGGTGGCGAAGCCCTCCACCAGGGCCCGTGCCTCGTCGTCCCGGTACTGCGTGGGCGGTGACTTCATGAAGTAGGCCGAGGGCCCCAGCAGCGGCCCGCCCATGCCCCGGTCCATGGCCACCTTGATGCAGCGCAGAGCGTCGATCACCACGCCGGCCGAGTTGGGCGAGTCCCAGACCTCGAGCTTGAGCTCCACGTTGAGAGGGACGTCGCCGAAGCCCCGGCCCTCGAGGCGGATGTAGGCCCACTTGCGGTCGTCCAACCAACTCACGTGATCGGACGGGCCGATGTGCACGGCGTCGGCGGCGATCCCATTGTCCAGCTGCGAGGTGACGGCCTGGGTCTTGGAGACCTTCTTGGACTCCAGGCGGGAGCGCTCGAGCATGTTCTTGAAATCCATGTTCCCGCCCACGTTGAGCTGGTACGTGCGGTCCAGCACCATGCCGCGGTCCTCGAAGAGGCGGGCCAGCACACGGTGCACGATGGTGGCCCCCACCTGGCTCTTGATGTCGTCGCCGATGATGGGCACCCCCGCGGCCTCGAAGCGCCGGGCCCAGTCGGGATCGCTGGCGATGAAGACGGGGATGGCGTTGACGAACCCGACCCCTGCTTCGATGCAGGCCTCGGCGTAGTGGCGTTGGGCCAGCTCCGACCCCACCGGCAGGTAGGACACCAGCACGTCGGCACCGGCCGAGCGGAGGGAATCGACGACGCTGACCTCCTCGGCCGGGGATTCCTCGACCATCTCTCGGTAGTACCGGCCGAGGCCATCGAGGGTCGGCGCCCGCTGGACGGTGACGCCCAGCTCGCCCACGGGAGCGAAGCGAACGGTGTTGTTCGGACCCGAGTGAATGGCCTTGCCGAGATCGAGCCCTACCTTGGTCGCATCCACGTCGAAGGCGGCCACGAACTCGAGGTCGCCCACGTGGTAGCCCCCGAGGGACACGTTCATCAGCCCGGGGACCTCGTCCGAGGGATCGGCTTTGCGGTAGTACTCCACCCCTTGGACGAGCGAGCTGGCGCAGTTGCCCACGCCAGCGACGGCGACTCGGATCTTGTCGGTGCTCACTTGGTGCCCTCTCTCTCGGAAGCGATCAGTTGGTCCAGCCACGAGATGTCCCTCTCGGTGATCTCGGTGCGGTGCTCAGCCAGCGAGCGGGTGTAGTCGTCCAGGCGCTCCCGGCTGGCTCGGATGGACGAGCGGGCCCTCGCCAGCTGCTCCACCAGCTGGGCCCGGCGGCGCTCGAGCAGGCCGAGGCGGGCATCCACCGGCAGATACCGGGCGAACGCCAGCTTCAGGCCGAAGCCACGGTCGTCGTCGGCGGACTGACCGCTCCCGGCCAAGAGCTCCTCGAAGAGGCGCTCACCCCGCTCGGTGATGCGGTAGACCTTCTTGGCCCTCCGCGAGCTTGGGCCCGGTCCCCGCACCTGGCGGGCCGTGGCCCCTCGCCGGGCCCTGAAGGCCGCAATCTCGCCTCCCAGCGAACCGGTCATGGGAATGGTGGCCGGCTCGGGCCCGGCGCCGGCGTCAGCGGAGCTGTCCCCGTCCGGACCGGCCTGGCCGGGACCGGTCTCACTGGCCTCGGCGGCCTCCAGGGCACCCGCGGCCTGCAGGCGCTTCAAGGCCGGGTACAAAGACCCGAACGACACGCTCGACAGCGGCCCCAACGCCTCGGACAGGCGCTTCTTGAGCTCGTAGCCGTGGAGCGGTTGCTCCTTCAGCACGCCGAGGATTGCCAGTTCCAGCACCAGGCCCCTTGCTCGGTCGGCGCCCCGGCGGTTGGCTTCAGCCCCGGGACTCACGAACCGATGTATCGGATCGATATATCGAGGCCAGTATGCTTCCCTCCCCTCGGTCCCGTCAAGGCGTGAGCCGCTACCCTGGGCGGCCGTGAGTTCCCGGCCGGAGTGCGTGCCCGGCGCCACGTCTGCCGACGGCCTTGGCGGCCAGGTCGACTACCGGCTTACCCGCAACGCTCTCCTCAGCCAGTTCCGTCGCGGCCGGCTCTCGAAGCTCGACGTCTGCGACGCCCACCCCGAGCTCCTCCGAGCTGCCCGCTCCCTTGGGCGCCCAACCGCCGAGGACTGTCCCATCTGCGAGTCCGCTGCCGTGGTCCACGTGTCCTATGCCTTCGGCCGTCACCTGTCACCGGGTGGCCATCCCTTTGCCGGCGCCGCCGAGCTGGCCAAGCTGGCCCGCCGGGCCGGCGAAGTGGCGTGCTACGTCGTGGAGGTGTGCCCCTCCTGCTCGTGGCACCACCTCGTCCGGACGTTCGCGGCCGGACCACGACGTCGAGCGACGGGCCGGCGCTGACCTTCGCAGGATCCGCAGGATCCGACCTTCGCCTTGGCGCGGCCGCAGCTGCTACCACCGTGGCGCTGGCGTCGGCGGGCGACGCCGTGCTGCTGGCGGTCCTCCTGGCGCTCGCCGCCGGCGACCTGGTGGCGGCGGCAGCGGTCACCGTCGCCGGCCTGTCGATCGCCGTCCGCTGGGGCTCCACCTCTCTGGACGCCATTGCCGGGGCCCAGGCGGTGCTCGGACCGGGAGGCTTGGTGGGCCCGGCGTTGGCGACGGCGTCGACTTGGTGCGCGGCCGCAGCTGTGGTGCTGGCCAGCCCCCGGGGATGGCGGGCGGCGGCCTTCGGGCTGGCCGCGGCCTTGTGCGTGGCCGGCCCCACCGCGGCCGACACCGGCGCTCTTCTGCTGCGGCTGGTAGCGGCCGCCGCCGGTGCGGGGTTGGCGATAGCTGCAGGCCGGTGGCTGCCATCGGCCCTGGCCCGGCCCGCGGCCCTGGTGCTGGCCGTCTCGGCGGGCGTCCTGGCGGTGCTGACGTGACGTCTCTGGCGGTGACGTGACGTCCGAGGAGGGCGTCTGGGTCGCGGCGGTAGCCGTGGTCACCGTCCTTTGGGTCGTCGCCGCCCTCCTGGAGGGAGCCCCGGCTCCGGTGGATACCACCGCGGCTGGGGCCGCAGCCGCGGCCGGCACCGCCGCTGTCGTGGGTGCAGCATGGGGTTTCAGGTCGACTCGGCCATCCTGGCTGGCGGGCCTGAACCTCCTTCTCCTGCCCGTCGCCGCTGCCGCCACCACGGGCGGGTCGGCGCCGGTGCTGCCCATCACCCTCCTGGTCCTGGCCGGCGCGGAGGTCATCGCCTCATTGACGAGCTCCACTGTCGAGGGCCACCGCGCCCACGAGAGCTCCAGCGAGGAGACTCCCGCACAAGAGGGGCAAGAGGTCTGGGTGCAGACCGGGCTCGTGCTGCTGTCGGCCGGTCTGCTCGTTGGCGCCCTGGCCGCCGGGCACCAGGACGACCAACGGTGGGCGCTTGTGCCCGACGGTGGCGCCGCGGCCTTCTTGGGCATGGCCGCGGCCGCGGTCCTGGTGGCCGTTGCCGCCCTGGGCCCGACGGGGGGCAGGGCCTATGCCGTTCCCGGCCTCCTTGTGGGCTGGGTCGTGGCGCCGGGGCTCTCCTCGCTGGCGCTGGCCGTCACCGGCGGCGCCCTCGCCATCCTGAGCGCCGCTCTCCTCGGCCGCCGACCCGGCGTGGCGCTGGGCTTTGCCGGCTTGGCAGCGGCAGCCTTCCCGGCTGGGCGCCCCGCCGCCGCCCTGCTGCTGGCGGGCGCGGCCCTGGCCCTTGCCTACGTCGGCGACCACCCGGTCGCAGGCCTGCTGGGACTGCCTGGGGCTGCGGCCTTTGCCATGGTCACCTTGAGCAGCGACGGGGGCGCCGTCCCCTTCGTTCTGGCCGCGGCCATCGCAGTCACGGCCGGCTTTCTAGCGCTGGCAGGGAGGCACGTGTCGTCAGGTCAAGACCTCGAGCTGGGCTACCTGTCCTGGGCAGCCCTCCCCGCTGCGGCCCTCGGGGCGTGGTTGCTGGTGGCGCCCGGAAGCTGGGCCTGGACGGGCGCCTCCGGTCTGGGCGCCTACGACCGGGGAGCGGCGGCC
>JALZKD010000005.1:8517-36264 GCA_030859405.1 Actinomycetota bacterium
CGCCGGGTGTGCGGTCGTGGTGCTCAAGGGAATGACCGTCCTCCGAGGCACCGAGCAGACGGAGCGGTAGGCTGGCTCGCCGGCCCTTGAACCGATGGGGCAGCCCTGCCTGAGATGCCCGTCCGCCAGTCCTCGTTCGTGGAGCCTCTGCGTCGCAGACCTCAGGCGGCCGCCAACCGGGTTGGGTCTCGATCTCGGCCATCGCCGTCTCGGCTGGGCCCGAGCCCCGGCCGCAGCCCCCGGCGCCGTCGCCGCAGTTGGATGTGGCGCTACCGCCGATTGCTGTTCATGGTGGTGCTGGCCGTGTGCACGGCCCTGGCCGGTGCGGCCTATCTGTTCGCCAGGTTGCCTCTGCCACCGGAGCACGCTCAGGCTCAGACCACCCTGGTCACCGACATCAAGGGGGCCCAGCTCGCCTCCCTGGACTCGGGGGAGAACCGGGTGTCGGTTGGGCTGGACAAGGTGCCCAAGGTCCTGGCCGACGCCGTCCTCGCCACCGAGGACAAGAGCTTCTACGAACACGGGGGGCTCGACCCCGAGGGCATCGCCCGAGCCACGTGGGCCGACCTTCGGGGCAAGCCCCTCCAGGGGGGCTCGACCATTACCCAGCAGTACGTGAAGAACGCCTATCTGAAGGCCAGAGAGCGCACGGCCGTGCGCAAGCTCAAGGAAGCCGCTCTGGCCGTCAAGGTGGAGCAGAGGTTCTCCAAGGACCAGATCCTCGAGCGCTACCTCAACGCCATCTACTTCGGTCGGGGCGCCTACGGGGTCCAGGCAGCCTCCCGGGCCTACTTCGCCAAGGACGTGGGCCAGCTCCAGCTGCGGGAGGCGGCATACCTGGCTGGGCTCATCCGCTCCCCGGAGGCAGCCGACGCCCTCCGCTCCCCGCAGGCCGCCGAGGCCCGCCGAGCGAGGACGCTGGCGGCCATGGAGCGGGCCGGGTCCATAGGGGCCGGCGAGCGGGCTGCCGCCCAAGCGGAGCCGGTGAGCACCTACGTGGTGGCCAAGCGCGAGGGCCAGACCACCTTTGCCCAGGGCGACAAGGGCGCCCAGTACTTCGTGGAGTTCGTGCGTCAGCAGCTGCTGTCCACGTACGGCCCGGCTGCGTTGTACGAGGGTGGTCTGCGCATAAGGACCACGCTCGACCTGGAGACTCAGACCCACGCTTACAACGCCGTGTACGGGATGTTGAACCGTCCCGACGACCCGGCCGGCGCCCTGGTTGCCATCGACGAGAACGGCTACGTCAAGGCCATGGTGGGCGGCAAGGATTGGAACGCTCCAGAGCCTTTCGCCAAGGTCAACCTGGCGCTGGGACGCGAGGGCGGCGGCACGGGTCGCCAGCCGGGCTCCACGTTCAAGCCCTTCGTGCTGGCCGAAGCGGTGCGGCAGGGCTACACCGTCGAGTCGTCCTTCCCCGGCCCGGCAGAGATCGTGTTCCCGAAGGCCGACGAGGGCAGGGACTACACGGTGAGGAACTACGAGGACGAGGACTTCGGCCCGTCGGTGAACCTCATCGACGGCACCCGCAACTCCGTGAATACCGTCTACGGCCAGCTCATCGAGGCCATCGGGCCCGCCAAGGTGGTCAAGCTGGCACACGAAGCCGGTATCACCGAGCCGCTCGTCCCCAACATCTCGCTCACCCTCGGCACCTCCGAGGTGTCCGTGCTCAACATGACCAGCGCCTTCACCACCTTCGCCAACCGAGGCCAGCACGTTCCGCCCTCCGCCGTGATCGAGGTCGCCACTGCGGACGGTCGAGTTCTCCAGCGGGCTCGCCCCCCCGCCCAGACCAAGGTGCTCGAGCGCCAGGAGGCCGACGTCGTCAACTACTGTCTCCAGCAGGTCGTGCAGCGAGGCTCCGGGTCAGGCGCCCAGTTCGGCAAGCCCCTGGCGGGCAAGACAGGCACCACCCAGGACTACGGCGACGCCTGGTTCGTGGGCTACACCCCAAAGCTGACAGCCGCGGTGTGGATGGGCTATCCCGAGGGCAACGCCCGCAAGATGCTCGACGTGCGGGGCCGGAAGGTGAACGGCGGCTCGTTCCCCGCCACCATCTTCAAGCGCTTCATGGAGGCTGCCACCAAGAGGATGAACACCGGGTCGTTCCCGGCCGTCACCTCCTTCCCCGGCAAGGTGGTCAAGGGCGCGGGGCGGGCCGACTCGGCGACGGCGACATCGACCCCCTCCACCGTCCAACGGGTTCCGTCATCTCCGGCAGCCACCGTGCCCAGGCCAGGGAGGCCCGCGCCTCAGCGCCCACCGGCCGCTCCACAGCCGCCACCACCGATCACCACCACCACCACGGCCAGAAGCGCCGCCGCCACTCCGCGACCGCTGGCGGGCTGACCACGGCTTGCTCCGGTCCCGAAGCTCCCTCACACTGGTTGGCACCGCCGGCAGCCATCGGGCGCCGGACGGAGGAGGCCAGGCCATGATCGAGCCCACGACCGTGCCCGCAGTGCGGGCCAGGAAGGCGCCGGCGGGCGCCGACAGCGACGGGGGGGGCGGCGAGCCGCTGGTGATGGTCACGGCCTATGACGCTCCCACGGCGCGAATCGCCGACAACGCCGGTGTGGACATGATCCTGGTGGGGGACTCGGTGGCCATGGTGGTGCTGGGCCATGACGACACCCTTCAGGTGACGATCGACGACATGGTGCATCACACATCGGCGGTGGCGAGGTGCCGAACCCGGGCCCTGGTGGTGGCCGACCTTCCGTGGCTCAGCTATCACCTGAGCGTCCCCGACACGGTGCGCAACGCCGGCCGCCTGATGCGATCTGGGGCCGGGGCCGTGAAGCTCGAGGGAGGACGCAAGCGGGTGCCCATGGTGTCCGCCCTCGTGGATGCGGAGATCCCCGTGATGGGCCATGTCGGCCTCACCCCCCAGTCGGTGCACGTCACGGGCGGCTATGGCGTACAGGCCAGGAACGAGGAGGAGGCTCGCACGCTCGTGGACGATGCCGTTGCCCTGGCTGGCGCCGGCTGCTTCGCCGTGGTGGTGGAGAGCGTCCCCGACTCCGTGGCCCGCATGGTCACCGAAGCTGTGCCGGTGCCCACCATCGGCATCGGCGCCGGTCCCGGGTGCGACGGTCAGGTCCTCGTTGTGCACGATCTGCTCGGTCTCGACGGCGGGACCGCTCCCCGGTTCGTGCGCCGTTACGCAGACTTGGAGGCCGCCGCCGTGGCCGCTGTGGCCGAGTACGCCGCCGACGTGCGAAGCCGCCGTTTTCCTTCCGACGACGAGACCTACCACTTGCTCGAGGGCGGCCACCGCTTCGACGGCGCTCGCCTGTCAGCGTCGCAGGCCGACGCCTCCGCCGACCACGGGACAGGCTGACGGCCCTGACGCCCGTGTCTTCCCGTCTCGAAGCCGTGACCCACCTCCTCGCCACCAGGTGGGGCCTACGCCTGCTGCGGTGGGCGGTCATCGTGCTCATGGTGTGTGGCCTGGCGGCCTGCGTTGCCACCGGGGCCAACCGGCCAGCGGACCCTCGCCTGGAGGGCCAGTCCCGCGTCCGTGGCTTCGGGGAGGTGGCGTTCCGTGTCATCCCCTCGCCCGGTTCGGGGATGAACGCAGGTCAATACTGCGGTCTGCTGGCCGAGACCGAGGCCCAGGTGCAACGCGGGCTAATGGGTCGCCGGGACCTGGCCGGCTACGACGGCATGGTGTTCCGCTTCGCCGAGGACAGCAGGACCAGCTTCTACATGCTGAACGTGCCCGTCCCCCTCACGGTGGCGTGGTTCGACGCCGAGGGGCGCTTCGTCTCCTCAGCGGACATGGAACCGTGCCTTGACCGAGCCGACTGTCCGCTCTACCCGCCGGCCCGGCCGTACCGGTTGGCGCTCGAGGTCCTGAGCGGGGGGCTCGGCCGCCTCGGCGTGGGCCCCGGGTCGGTGATGGAGGTCGGGGGCGCCTGCGAGCCTCGCTGACCCCTTGGCCGTCGTTGACCGCCATGTCACACCCGGTCGCCATACTCAGCGAGCATGAGACGTTCGCCGGCGCCCGAAGGCCGTGGCAGCCATCGGCGGCAGCCGTCGGCTGCCGTCGTCAGGGGTCGGGTCGTGGCGTTGACTAGCATGGCTGAGTCTTTACGAAGCCCTGCCCCGTTCCGTCGGGGCCCCGGTCGTGAGGGACTGGGTCCAGAGGGAGGTACTCCAAAGCTCATGAGGCCCTACGAGGTCATGGTCATTCTCGACGCCGGCCTCGAGGAGGGCGACATTCGGTCCATCGTGGATCGGGCCAGCGAGCTCATCTCGTCGGGCGGCGGGACGGTGCGACGGGTCGATCACTGGGGGAGGCGCCGGCTCGCCTACGAGATCGAGCACCGCTCCGAGGGGTACTACGTCCTCATCGACGCCACGGCGGAGCCGGCGGTCGTCACCGAGGTGGATCGCATGCTCTCCCTCGCAGACCAAGTGATGCGCCACAAGATCATCCGCATCCCCGAGGCGGAGGCTGCGAAGGTGGTCGGTGGCGGACAAGCGTGAAAGAGAGTTGACATGAGCAACGGCAACAGTGTTTCCCTGGTGGGCAACATCACTCGGGACCCCGAGCTGCGCTTCACCCCCAGTGGCCAGGCCACGGCCAGCTTCGGGTTGGCGGTGAACCGGCGCTGGCAGGACCGCCAGTCCGGGGAGTGGCAGGAGGCCACCTCCTTCTTCGACGTGGTGTGCTGGCGGGAGATGGCCGAGAACGTGAGCGAGTCGCTCGGCCGCGGCTCGCGGGTGGTGGTGACCGGCCGCCTGGAGCAGCGTTCCTGGGAGAACCAGGAGGGCGAGAAGCGCTCGAAGATCGAGGTTGTCGCCGACGACATCGGGCCCAGCCTGCGCTGGGCCACCGCCACCGTGACCAAGAACGAGCGCCGGGCCCCCGGTGACACGGGGGCCGGCCGGCCCCAGCGGGAGGACGGGCCCCGAAACGCCCCCACCCGAGAGCCTGCGCCGGCTGGCTACGCCTCCGACGAGGAGCCCTTCTAGTGCCCCGGGGGAACGATCGCAACAAGCGGGCGCCGCGGGCCAAGGACGTCGGACGCCGGGGCGGGAGGAAGAAGCCCTGCGTGTTCTGCAAGGAGCGCCTGTGGGTGGACTACAAGGATGTCAACCTGCTGCGAAGGTTCCAGTCCGACCGGGGCAAGATCCGCGCCCGGAGGGTCACGGGCAACTGCACCCAGCACCATCGAGAGGTGGCCGTCGCCATCAAGACTGCCCGGGAGCTGGCCCTGCTGCCGTACCTGCAGCGCACTGTGGTCGAACGAGCCGGGGGAAGGTCCCTGCGCGTCGGCGGCGGAGAGCGCGGGCGGTCGGGGCCGCCCAGGGCTGCTGGCGAAGGCGACGGCGTGGCCACAGCCGCCAACCTGCCCCCTGAGGTGGGCGAGCCCGAGGCACTGGAGCCCGAGGCACTGGAGCCCGAGGCCCTGGTGCCCGAGGCACTGGAGCCCGAGGCCCTGGTGCCCGAGGCCCTGGTGCCCGAGGCTGTGGAGCCCGAGCTGGCCGAGTCGTGATCGTACGGGATGGGGGCCGCTCCGTAGGGCCGCAGAGCCCATGAACGTGGTGCTCAGGGCCGATGTCGAGGGCGTGGGCAAGAAGGGGGACATGCTCCAGGTCGCCGACGGCTTCGCCCGCAACTTCCTCATCCCGAAGGGCCGAGCCATCGAGGCCACGCCCGGGGTCCAGGCCCAGGCCGAGGCCATGCGCCGTTCGGCCGCGGCCAGGTACGCCAGGGATCGTGAGCAGGCCGAGGGCGTGGCCCGGAAGTTGGTGCCGCTGGTCATCCGCATACCCGCCAAGGCTGGGCCCGAGGGTCGGCTGTTCGGCTCCGTCTCGGTCGCTGACATCGCCGAGGCGGTCGCCGATCAAACCGGCGCCGTGTTGGACCGGCGGTCACTGCAGACCGAAGAGCCCATCAGGTCGCTCGGGGAACACGAGGTGGTAGTCAAGTTGGCCGGAGGCGTGGAGTTCGTACTCAACGTGGAGGTCGTGGGGGGCTGAGCAGTGCCGTCCCCGGCGCGAGGTCGAGCCACGGCAGGACTGTCACACCGGATCTATAGAATGCGAACGTGCGTTCCCATGTGGAGGAAGCCGGCCATCCACGGGGTATTCCCCAGGAAAGCCCCCTAGTACCCCACAGGCGCCGGCGGCTTGGCTGAGGTAGCCATGGTCCGCTCCCTCGACGACGCCCGTCGCCAGCCAGGCGCAGCCCGGGCCCGCATCCCTCCCCACGACCTTCAGGCCGAGGAGTCGTTGCTCGGGGCCATGCTCCTGTCCCGAGACGCCATTGTCGAGGCGGTTCAGCTGTGCACCGGCGAGGACTTCTACAAACCGGCCCACGGCCACGTCTTCGAGGCAGTCTGCTCGCTGTACGGGCAGGGGGAGCCGGCCGATCCGGTCACTGTTGCCGACGAGTTGCGCCGAGCCGATCTGCTCGAGGCCATCGGCGGGCTCGCGTCGCTGGTCTCCCTCCAGGCCAACACACCGGCGACTTCCAACGCTCGTAGATACGCCCAGATCGTGGAGGAGCATGCCCTGCTGCGGCGGCTCATCGGCGTGGCCAGCGAGATCGCCGAGCTCGGCTACGAGTTGCCCGAGGACGTCAGCGCTGCCGTCGACCGCGCCGAGTCCATGGTCTTCGAGGTCGCCCAGCGGCGGGTCACCACGAGCACCCGCCCACTGCGAGAGCTCCTCGCCGACCAGCTCGACCGTCTCGAGGCCCTCTACGAGCGGGGCGAGTCCATTACCGGCGTCCCCACTGGCTACACGGACCTCGACGAGATGCTGGCCGGCCTGCAGCCCTCGAACCTGGTCATCGTCGGCGCCAGACCGAGCATGGGCAAGGCCCTTGCTGTGGAGACGCGGATCCCAACCCCTGATGGCTGGACGACGATGGGCGACGTGGTCGAGGGGTCGCAGGTGTTGGATGAGCACGGCCGGCCGTGTCGTGTCACTTACGTGTCGCCGGTGTACTCCGACCACCAGTGCTACCAGGTTCGCTTCGATGATGGCTCTGTTCTCGTGGCTGATGCTGAGCACCAATGGTTCGCCTACGACTTCCCTGCATGGAAGTCGCATCGGGAGAGGGCGGATCGGATGGCTCGGGTCGTGACCACGCAGCAGATGCTTGACGAGGGCGTCCTCACTACGGCGGGTCGCTCCAACTGGTACCTGCCCCTCGTCACTCCTCTAGATGGCCCTGACGTCGATCTCGAAGTGGACCCGTACGTTCTCGGCTGCTGGCTGGGCGACGCTACGAGGAAGCACATTCCTGGCCCATACCTGAGGGCATCCTTCAAGCAACGGCTGAGCCTCCTGCAGGGCCTGATGGACGTCAGTGGCACCGAGGCCGGAGAGCACGGCCAGGTGGAGTTGCGTCTGGCCAATCGCCATCTCCTTGAGCAAGCCCGAGAGTTGGTCTGCACCATGGGCCACAAGCCGGGCCAGATCGTCGCCAAGTGGTTCACGGCGCTCGATGGTCGGCGAGCACAGGCCTGGTGCCTGACTTGGACTCCTCTGGATCCGGTGTTCCGGCTGGGGGCCAAGGGTGACCGAGGAGCTGCCCCTCGAGGGTCACGTAGCCACGTCCCCAACGGCAGGCACACGCGCCGGTCGGTCGTGGCCGTGGAGCCGGTCGACGCCGTGCCCGTGCGCTGCCTGACCGTGGATTCCCCGAGGAGCCTCTACCTGGCCGGCGACTCGATGATCCCGACGCACAACACCTCCCTGGCCTTGGGCATGGGTGCCCACGCGGCCATGGACGCCCAGGTGCCGGTGCTGATCTTCTCCCTCGAGATGAGCCACCTCGAGCTCACCCAGCGCATGCTGTGCTCGGAGGCTCGGGTCGACGCCCAGCGCATGCGCACCGGGAAGCTGCACGAGTCGGACTGGTCAAAGGTCGCCAACGCCGTGGGCCGGCTGGGCGAGGCGCCGATCTACATCGACGACAACCCCAACATCACGGTCATGGACATCAGGGCCAAGGCCCGCCGCCAGAAGGCCAGGGAAGGCCTAGGCCTGGTCATCGTCGACTACCTCCAGCTCATGTCCAGCCGGGCCAGGGTGGAGAACCGCCAGCTCGAGGTCTCCGAGATCAGCCGCAACCTGAAGGTGTTGGCGCGTGAGCTCGAGGTGCCCGTGCTCGCGCTCTCGCAGCTTTCGCGCAACTTGGAGACCCGTGCCGACAAGCGGCCGTTGCTGGCCGACCTTCGTGAGAGTGGATCCATCGAGCAGGATGCCGACGTGGTGATGTTCATCTACAGGGATGAGATCTACAACCCGGAGTCGGCCGAGCGGGGTACGGCTGAGATCCTGGTCGCCAAGCACCGCAACGGCCCTACCGGCAAGACTGAGCTGGCCTTCCTCGGCCAGTACACCCGCTTCGCCAACATGGCTCGCCTGTGAGGCGTCGTAGGTGTGACCGGTCACAGAAGTTGTCACCTCAGGCCATGAGTTGTCATACCTGGCCCGGCACCGAGCCTTGCAGGATCCGGCGTTATTCCCCGGCGTGAGTTCTCACGTTCGCCGTAGCACGGCCGCTGATTCCGTGGGCACGGCAACGCGAAGCCCGATGCTCGTCGCCTGGCCACTGCTCTGGCCTCCACGGCCCCGTCATAGTCAGCGCAGCGAAGAGGGACAGAGGCGAGGACCGGAGTGGACGCCGCGGCGGGGGGAGCCAACCGGGTCGCAGGAGGGAGTTTCCGGCCCCGCCTCTGTCTGCTCGCGACGCCGGTTTGGGGCGTCACGTCTGTACTTGTTTCGGCCCCCATAGGGCCCGGCTTGAGCGAAATCTTGATGCCGAGTGATCACCAAGCTCGTTCCGGCCTGGGATAGCGTTCGACCATGTTCCTCGGCGAGGACCTGCTCGCCTGGCTCGTGCTGGCTCTAGGGGCCGCGCTGGTGGTGGGCAATGGCTTGGCGCTAGTGCGACCGCCGGCCAAGGCCAAGGAGGGCGAGCTGGCCACTGCCCCGTTGGGACGGAGCCTGGCCATGATGGCTGTCGGTCTCGTGGCTGCGGTGTGGGCCCTCGCCTCGTTGATCAGCGGCTGACGCCGCAGACGGGCTCCGACACCCGGGAAACGGCGTTATGAGCACCTCCGACTGATGGCGCCCCTTTGCTTACTCCGCCTTTGGGATCACGATGGCGAACCACGTCTCGGGCCCGACGATGCCGTCCACGGCCAAGCCGAACATCTCCTGGAGCTCCCGCACTGCCTGTTCGGTGCTGGGACCGAAGATGCCGTCGACGTCGAGCTGCGGGAAGGCACTCTGCACGGCCTTCACGGCGTCACCGTGGTTCCCGCTGGCGACCTGGACGACCAGCGACTCCCAAGTGACGTTCCCGACGATCCCGTCGATTGTGAGATTCTGGGACCGCTCGAAATCGCGCACAGCGGCGTCGGTGTGGGGTCCGAACACACCGTCGACATTCACATTCCCGCCGTGGAAGTTCAGGAGGTGCTGGATGATGGTGACGGCGCCGAAGGCCTCGTTGTCGCTGTGGCCTTGACGAACGATGGGCCAGTCGCTTTGGGGCATGCCATCTCCTTTGAGCGATCGATCATAGGGGCCGGCCCACACCGGTGAGGAACGCCAGACTCAGCGCTATATCCCGGCCGGCCGCAGCCGCCGGTTCAGCCGCCGGCGAGCGACCGCCGTCGAGCCCCACGACGGGGCTTGGACAGCAGGACCATCAGGCCACCAAGCACGATGGCCATGGCGGCCAGGAACAACTGCCACCGGACAGCCGCCCCGGTGACGGCGAAGTTCTGGGCTGCTCGTCCTGCTTGCCCAGCAAGGCCGGAGTCCCGGGCCGAGCTGGTGAGGGACAGCGTCGACAACGCTCCATCGGTCGACCTGAGGCCGGCTCCGGTCAGCGTGAACGCCGCCCCACCGGTGGTGTCGCCGGTGGGGGGCGAAGTCGTTCCACCTTGTCCTCCACCCGGTCCTCCGCCGCCCGGAGGGGTGCCTCCACCCGGTCCTCCGCCACCCCCGTCAGGCGGGACCACGGTGGCGCAGTCCGCTCTGGTGATGGTGTTGGTGTCCAGCGTCACCGCGCTGGTCCGAGCCAGCGCTCTACCTTCCAGCGTGGCGCCGGTCTCCAACTGGATCGATTCCATGGCGAGGATGTTCCCGGCGAAGGCGGTGCCCACTCCGATCGTCGCCGAGCTGGCGACTTGCCAGTAGACATTGCACGCCTGGGCGCCGCCGATGAAGAGCACCTGGCTCCCGGCGCCGGTGATCAACGTGCTCCCGCCCGCCCCCGTCAGGAAGATGAACTCGGCGTCGGGGTTGCCCATGGCGTCGAGCGTGAGGATGCCCCCAGCTGAGAGCCCGAAGGTGCCGGGCGAGCAGTAAACCCCGGGGAGATAGGTCTTCCCGGCGAGCTCGACCGCGACCAGGGGGCCACACGAGGCCCTCTCGGCGAGGAGGTTGTCGTAAGCGGTGATCAGGTCGTTCTTGGCCCGTAGGGCGACCCCCTCGGCGTCCGACACGTACAGGTCACCGTTCAAGACCACGCAGTTGGCTGGCGCAGGGGCGGTACAGGGTGCCTCGGACCCTGGGTGCAGTCCCACGTCCCCCTGGATGGTCGTGGGACCGGTGTTGGTGATGGTGGAGCCGGCCAGGATGGCGAAGTTCCCGGCCGTCGCCAGGCGTGCCGGGGTCGCCGCGGCTCCGACGGGGTTCCCGGACGAGTCATCGGCGGTTGTGGCCGGGCTGCTGGTCCGCGCCGCGGTTGACGGCGCCCTGGGCTCGCTCCTGGTCGAACTGGCGCCAGCCGTCGTGCGGGTGGGCTCGGAGGTCGTCGTGGTCTGCCTGGCCTGAGTCTTGGCGGCTGCCGGCGGCTGCTTGGCCTCGTCTTGGTTCGACTTGACGCCGACTTTCGCGCCCTTGGGCTCCGTGGTGGTCGTGCTCGTCGTGGTCGGTCTGGTCGTGGATGGGCTCGCAGTCTGGGCAAAGGCCTTGGTGTGGAAGCCTCCCGACACCAGGGACGTCACCACGATCAGCGCCACTGCTAAAACACCGCCCCTGGTTACGACCATGCGGGCCGCAGGCCTGTGGTGAGGGACGTGAACGTGATCAGATGTCATGGCGGTAGAAGTACCTTTTCGGTTGGGGATCTCGGGGTGGGACACTCTTAGCGTCAAGTCAACAGATGACTCTGGCAGGTAGAAGAAGCAGGCACCCTCGTCAGATCGTCCGTACCGTGCCGGTCTTCACATTCCTTATCGGCACACCTGGCGGTGCGCTTGAGAGCCGATCAGCCGGTCGACGAGCTAGGGGGCTGCCTCACCGTCCTTACGCGCCAGGTCGGATATCCACGCCAGGCGCCTTCCTTCCAGTGATGAACAGCTCCTTGTTGTAGGGGGAGCTGAGGAAGCCGCTGTTGGGGGTGAAGGCCCACTCGTCGAACTTGGCCTTCCTGAACACATGGAACAGCTTGGGGTAGTACAGGTGCAGCAGGGGCAGGTCCCGGGCCGCGATGCGCTGCATCTGGGCCAGGAGCTCCTTGCGCTGAGCCTCATCGGAGGTCACCCGCTGCCGGTCGGCCAGGTCGTCGAACTGTCGGTCGGCGTAGCCCTGGACCGAGAGGAAAACCTTGGCCGGGACCCTCGACGAGTAGGCGGTGCGCATGAAGTCCGGGTCACCGCTGAGATTGCCGTAGTAGATGACCGCCATCTGATAGCCGCCCTGACCCATGGTGTTGACCAGCGTGGGGAAGTCGACCGGATTGATGGACAGCTCCACGCCGATGGCCTTCAGGGCCTGACCCACCAGGTCCACGGCGCTCGACACATCGGACGGCGCCAACAGCTCGAATCGCAGAGCCCGCCCGTCCCGGGTGCGGCGCGCGCCCGCCGATCCGTCCCTTGGGTAGCCGGCCTGGTCGAGAAGGCGCTTGACCATGTTGTTGCGGTCGATGGCGTGGCAGCGGGCTTGGCGAAAACGGGGGTCGGCCAGAGGGCCACCTCGACCCAGGTCCAGTACAGGGCCACCACCTGGTCCTCGGGACCCTCGATCACCTCGAAGGAGTCGTCCTCGGCAAAGGGCCGCAGCGCATCCGGCGTCACGCCCACGGACCGGGACCCGCCGGCGTCGAGCTCTCCAATCCCGCCGACTTCATCTCTGCCACAGCTCCGCTGAGCCAGGCCAGAACAGTCACCTCGACGACCACCCCGACAGCCGAGGAGGCCGCAACCCCTGAGGGGTGCCCAGGTGGTCCAGGCCGGGTGACCCGCCCGACAACACTGCCGATCCCGGGAATCGTGGTCCAGGGGCAGCCACGCCCACCACGCCGACTGCAACCGCCGCCGTGCCCGTTGCGGAGGCCACCGCCGCCCCGCGTCCCACCCCACCCCAGCGGACGACCACCGTCACCACGCCGGCTCCCATGGAGAGCCTCGTAGCCAGCCCATCCCCGCCCGAGTCGACCCCGTCCAGGGGCCTCCACTCGTTGTTTGGACCTCGGTCACCGGGGAGGTTGCCGTGGACTGGAGAAGCTCTGGCGATCGGGGTGCTGGCGCTCGTGGCCGGCCTCATCCTGGCGGGCTTTCGTCTCATCGCGCCGCCCGCGCCCGGCTCTAGGGGTTCCTAGCCCCGACTCCGGATGTTGGCGCCATACCCAGCTGACCCGAGGCGGCGGACTACCTCCGGTCGCTGACTCTGATTGCTTCCACGGCCCACGGCGTCGGGCGCAGCTAGCTTCCTTCCTAATCGGACCTAATCGGCAAGGCACTGCGACCGTCGTTCCAACTGGCCCTCGGAGAAGGCTCTTGTGACCAGTCCACCTTCAGCGCCGGATCCGCCGGCAAGGAGCTCAACCGCGGACGGTGCCGATGCCGTCAGCGCCGTGTCACCACCCGACGTTTCCACTGAGGGCGAGAGCCGGGACGATCCGGACCAGACGCCGAGCCCCGATGTACTGGTTCTGACACCCTTCCAGCGACAGATCTGGGACAAGGCCGCAGTTCTGGGTTCTTTTCTGCGGGCCCATCAGAGCAAGGCCGCCACTCCCCAGGCCGCTCTCATGGCCATGGTCGCTTCTTACACCGCTGTCTTGGGCTGGCTCACGTGGTCACAGCAGTCGAACTTCGGCACCTTCGGCTTCGACATGGGGATACACGATCAGGGTATCTGGCTGCTGTCGCGCTTCAAGGACCCCTACGTCACCGTCGTCGGCCGCCATTACCTCGGTCACCACGTCAGCCTCATCGGCTACCTCTTCGTACCGCTGTACTGGCTCGGAGCCGGTCCCCACGCCCTCTACGCGGTGGAGACCCTCTGGTTGGCACTCGGGGCCATCCCCATCTGGCTCCTCGCCCGGGACCGGCTAGGAAACCCCTGGCTCGGGTTGGTCCTCGCTGCGGCCTACCTTCTCTACCCCGCGCTGGAGTGGATCAACTGGTGGCACTTCCACCCCGACGCCCTCATGATCACGCCGCTGATGTTCGCTTACTGGCTGGCTACTCGCCGCTCCTGGCGCTGGTTCGCAGTGGCAGTCATCGTGGCTCTGCTGTGCAAGGAGGACGCGGCGCTGGCCGTGGCGGGACTGGGACTGGTGCTGCTGTGGCGCCGCCAGCGCCGAGCGGGAGTGCTGACCGTGGCTGCCGGTGGGGCCTGGTTCCTGGTCGCCACCAAGGTCCTAATCCCGGGCTTCAACGACGGTCAGCCAGCCTTTTACGAGGCCATGTTCCCCACGCTGGGGGACAGCATGGGCGAGATCGTCTTCAATGCCGTGCGCCATCCCAGCCGGGTCCTGGAGTTGGCCACCAGTAGTGAACGACTCACCTACTACCGCCAGCTGCTGCTACCAGTGGCTCTGCTCCCTTTGGCGTCCCTACCCGCCCTGCTTGTCGGCGCGCCGCAGGTGGTGATCAACGTCAGCGCCGAGGCCCTTCGCGCCTATGACATCCACTTCCACTATTCCTCGGCCGTGATCGCCGCCGTCTTTCTTGCCACGGTCGAAGGCTGTGCCCGCCTGGGGCGACGGCCGGCCGTGGCCCGCTTCATGGTTGGGCTGGTGGCGGCCACCTCCCTGGCCGGCAACGTGGCCTGGTCGCCTTCTCCTCTAAGTGTCAAGTACCGAACCGGCATCTGGGCCAGGCCCAGCCCCCGCGTGCCGGCGCTCCAGGCAGCCGTCGACCAGGTGCCTTCTGAGGCTGGGGTCAGCGCCAGCTACACCCTGGTCCCCCACCTCACCCACCGGGCCACCATCTACGAGTTTCCCAACCCGTGGGTCGTGAGCAACTGGCTCGATCGCACCCGTAAACCTTCCCCTGACCGAGTGGACTATCTCGTTCTGGACCGCACGCTCAACCGCGACCATCAGGGTCTGCTGGACGGTCTGATCGCCGAGGGAGGCGAATTTGAGGTGGTTTCCGAGAGGGACCAAGTGCTGGTGGCCAGGCGACGCGCTGGTGGCCGAAGGTGAGCGAATGAGGAGTCAGCGCTCGTCCCGCAGAATGGCCGCCTCTAACAGCCGGGGATCGTCGTTGGCGGAATCGGTGCCGCCGTCCTGGTGGAGGTGGGGTCCCGCCTGTGCTGGCCCCCGGGGCAGCCCGCGCCGGCCTCGGGAGGAGGCGTCAGCCTGGCCCGGCGGGGGCCTCGGCCGGCACCGAGGCGGGGGCCGGCTCGGTGTCTTGGCCGGCGGGGGCCGCCTGCTCCTCGTCCTTGGCAGCCCGACGCCGGAAGCGGAAGGCCCACGGCCGCCTGCCGGCCAGCACTGCCAGCCCCCCGAGCCCAAGGAGGGTCATGCCCCAGCCAAGGGCGTCCACGGGCGTGTAGCCGTAGTTGAGCTCGACGTGGCGCTCGGTGGGCACGACCACCATGAGATTGGGCGTCACCCGCCACGGCCCTTTGGCCCCGGACGCCTTCCAGTTGGGGAAGTAGGAGGTCTTCACCAGCACCGGTGAGCCCGGGCGGTCGACGTCGAAGGAGATGCTGTCGTCGCCGGCCCGGATGTCGGTGACGCGAGCCGGCGCCACGGGGCGGCTGGCGTCGCCCACGTCGGGTGGCTGGCGGACTCGACGCCACTCCTCGGGCCCGCTCGTGGCCCACGGCACCGACCACGAACCGGGGTTGTGGTACCACCTGGTGGCCATGGAGAGCCACTCCGGCCCACCCTTCGCCACGCCGGTCACCACCACGGGCTCGTTCTGGAGTGGCTCCACCAGCTCGGAGCCTTCGACCTCGTACACCTCCCAGTGCCGTTCCTTGGCTCCGTCGGGATAGGTCACGGTGGAGGCCGGCGACGTGGCCACCAGCCGCAGGTCGGGATGGCCCCGGGCCTGGGACTGGGCCTCGGGCGACAGGGCCATGTAATAGCGCACTCCAAGCAGCTTGAGGTGCTCGGTCCCACGAGCGATGTCCAGCTCGCCGTAGGGAAGGTCGCGCTGGGGCCTCGACGGTTTCGCCGACAGCTCGGACTGAGCCAGGAAGTGATATGGCGTGGTGGCCGACGACTCGAAGAAGAGGCCCTCCATGGAGCCGATACACCCGTCGGTCCAGTAGGGGAGGAGCATGAGAGCCATGGGCGTCCCGTAGCGGTCGAGCTGGGGCTCGTACTCCCAGAAGGCCCGCCCACACCCCTCGTCCTGGCCCACCTGGGCCATGGTGTCGACCACGTCTTTGTACTCGCCGTAGCTGGGCTTGTTCTCGTACCCCGAGTAGTTCCACTCCACCCAGGTGGGAATGAAGCTGCGCTCGGCCGTCTCGACCTGGGCCCAGGCGGGCAGGATGTGCAGGGGCATGGCCACGAAGACCAATGCCGCCGCCAAGGCAGCCACGGGCGTTGCCAGCAGCCCCGCCCGGCGGCCGCGCTCGGCGTCGTCGCTGAGGCTGGCAGCGGCGGCCATCCCCAGCTTGGCCACGGCCACGCCGGCCAGCAGGTACAGGCAGAAGAACCACATGGGCAGCAGTCGGGCGTTCCAGAGCCGGCCCTGGGGGGCCAGCACGAAGACGGCGGCGGACAGGGCGGCCATGGCAGTGAGGAAGGTGCCGGTACGGGCCCGGTCCCGCACTGACGTCACCGCTCCCACCGCTGCCAGCACCAGAAGCCAGCGAAGGTCGGAGGGGAAGAGCTGCTTGCCGTAATCGGTGAGCTTCTCCCAGCCCATGTCGTTGGTGTAGGGCATGCGGAACAGGAAGGGGATCACCCAGAAGCCACCGAGGAGGCCAGCCACGGCGCCCACGCTCAGCATGTGGCGCAGGCGGTTGGGGTCGAGGCGTAGGATGGTAAGCACCGCCGCCCCGGCCAGGGCGAAGAGCACGGGCACGATGTGGCACAGGCCGGTGAGGGCCAGGAGGCCGGCGGCCAGGGCCCGGTGCTTGCCCGTGTCCAGGCCCCGCGCCAGCACGCCGAGGAAGACCAGGGCCAGCGACAGGCTGATGGAGAAGGAGAACTCCCCCGCCAGCGTGGAGGCGATGTTGCCGCCGTAGATCGTGAAGCTGCGGTCGAACAGAAAAGGAAGGGTGGCCACGGCCAGGCAGACCGGCCCTGGAGGGCGCATGCGGGCCAGGCGCCCGAAGCTCCACGCCGCGACCGGCAGGGTGACGACCCCGAGCACCGTGACCAGCTTGAAGGCCACGTTGTAGGGCAGCACCAGGTTGGCGAACACGACCAGCAGGCTGGGCAGCGGGAAGTAGAAGGTGAGCCACGGGAAGCCGGCGTACCAGTCGGGGCTCCAGCCGGTGAGGCGACCACTGGGAAGGAGGTGGTCCCGCAGGTAGGCCGGGCCCCAGACGTGGGCGCCGGTGTCGCCCCCCGAGGTCGTGGTGTCGGCGAAGAGCAGCCCCGGCTTCATCTGCCAGAACACGAACAGCACGGCGCCGCCCACGGTCAGCAACGAGACCAGGCTGGTGGCGTCGAGCCGGAGTTCCCGCCGCCCCGTCCTCGGGGAGCTGGGACCGGCGCCGGCGCCGGCACGGACCGTCCGCGATGCCGAGGTCAGCCGGGCTCGCGCTCCGCCAATCACGGCCCCGGCCTTGCGGAGGGCCTGCTGCTGGAACGAGGTCAGGCCCAGTTCGTCAGGATCGTGGTCGGCCCGGCCCAGGTCCGCCGGCGCCTTCGCCGAGGGAGGCGGTGACTCACCATGCCCTTCTCCGTCCGGCCCCCGGCGCGCGGTGTCCACGGAGAAGAAGTTAGCGATGATCGGGCCGTGCTCGGTGCCGGGCCTGGCAGGCGGTGGCGAGGAGATGCACGACATCGCGAAGAGCAGGTTGGGCCGAGAATCCGGTCATCACTGCCCAGCGGCGGGTTCTCGAGGTCCGCCCAAAGCCAGCTCGGTGCTGATGTCTCGATGCGTCACTGGCACCCGTTCATCGCTCGAGGCGCGGATGGGGAGCTGCGTGGGCGCTCACTCAGAGGAAGAAGGGGTCCGCCGTCGCTAGAGGATGATGCACTCGGCCCCAGACATGATGCTGACGCTTCCCGGCGACCCCACCGTGGCGGACTACTACATGCCAACAGCGTCTAGTGACGGCTGGCCACCATAAGCTATGAGGCCATTGACAGCGAGGCACAGACGTGCTGATATCGCAATAGTTCCTCTGGCACTACTCGGCGGGACGCGCTGAGAAGGAGATGACCGCTGTGGCTCCTGGCAACCGCACTCGCCGTCGAAAGCTCGTTCCGGCTCCGTAGGATTGGCTCTCCTGGCCGGGCTGGTGGCAACCTCGAGCGAGGGCGCCGTCGCCCAGGACGGCGCCCCAGTCTTCGCCGGTTCCGGGGGCCTGCCCGCGCCCTCCACCCTACGTGGATGCTCCCCTTGCGATCATCAACACCGACGCCAGTGGCAGCGGCAGCGGCACAGTCAATGTGTTGGCCGAGCCCAGCTTCAACACCGACCGTGACCCCAACGCCCAGTGCCCTCCCACCCACGAGCAGGTCAACATGGGCCTCACCAACCGCCAGCTGGCGCTGACGCAGTTCGGTCGGGGCACCATCGCCCCCGCGATCACCTTCGCGGGCCAGCCCACGCCGGCGCCGCCCACCCTGGGGGTGAACCCGAGCACGGCGACGGTGGGCTCTACTGTGACCCTGACCGGGGCGAATTGGCGCGGCAACCCTAACTCCGGCTCCCACGCCACCTCCGACAGTCCGGGCGAGACCCAGCTGACCGTCGAGGTGTGCAACGCCGACGGCACAGGCTGCGTGGCCGCCCCTGCTGACGCCGCCGTGGCCTTCGCCCTCTATACCGGCGCCGCCCCCAACTTCTTCAATGGGACCTTGTCGGGATCGACACTGAACGGGACCTTCACCGTGCCCGCCGGTGGCTGCACCGGGTCCTGCCAGATGCGGGTCACCCAGCAGAGGTTCGGAGGCGGAGCTCCGCTCGTAGCCACCGCGCCCATAACCATCCAGCACCACGGTGCCGACCACCACGTCGACCACCACCACCACGTCGACCACCAGCACCACGGTGCCGACGACCACCACCACGGTGCCGACGACCACCACCACGGTGCCGGTGCAGGCTCAGTGCAAGCCGGGTTGGGGCAAGGGTGACAAGAACCACTGCCACAGCGGGCCTCCGGGGCGGGTCGGCAAGCCTGGCAAGGGCAAGCGTCCTGGTGCCGGCGACAACCAGGGTCTTCTGGTTCGCATGGCCAGGAACGCCTCCTCCAGCGAACCTCTGCTGCGCGGTGGCGTGGCCCTGGCCCTGCTCGCCGGGCTGGTCCTCCCGCTGCCCCGCCGCAGAAGGCTACCGAAGGGTTAGCGCGGCCCACCCGCAGATAGCTCGCTCGACAGCGTCCGGGGCGCATGTGATCGACGCCCCGGGCTGCTGGCCGGAGTTGGGCTCCGTGGGTTGCAAACTGGTGCCTAGCTCATGAGCCTCGGCCCGCGTCTATCGGTGGTGATCCCCTGGTACGGGGAGGCATCCGGCGTTGCCGATGTCCTGGAGCGAGTGCGGTCGGCGCTCAAGCCGGTGGCCGAGGAGGGCGGCTACGAGATTGTCGTCGTCGACGACGGCTCGCCCGAGGATGTGGCCGCCGCCGCCCGGGAGGCAGGAGCGGACCAGGCCGTCCGCTTCCCGCACAACCGGGGAAAGGGAGCCGCCGTGCGGGCCGGGGTTTTGGCTGCGAGGGGACGTACGGTGGCATTCACAGATGCCGACCTGGCCTACCCTCCCGACCACCTGCTTCGTCTTCTCGCCGCTGTAGAGGCCGGGGGTGAGATGGTCGTCGGCAGCCGCCGCCACGAGGAGGCCACGGCCCTCGTGCGCGGTCGTCGCCTGCGGGAGCTGAGCGGACGGGTCTTCAGCCTGCTGGCGGCCGTGATTCTCCTGCGAGGCAAGGTCCGCGACACCCAGTGCGGGCTCAAGGCCTTCGATGCCTATGCGGCCCGCTGGATGTTCTCGCAGAGCGCCGTCGACGGGTTCGCCTTCGACGCAGAGCTCTTCTATCTCGCTGGCCGATCCGGCCTCCGGATCATCGAGGTGCCCGTGAGCGTGGCCAACCCCACCTCGTCGACCGTGCATGTCGGCCAGCAGTCCCTGCGCATGCTGACCGACCTGGTGCGGATCCGGCTGTGGGCTTTCTGCGGCCGCTACCAGGACCGGAACCGTGACGTGGTGCTCAACGACGACGACCTGGACGGCGCCGGCGGTGGACGGCTACCCGGGGTTTGACCCCCGCTCAGCCCCGGGCGGGATTAGTGCACTATGGGCGGTGCTGAGTCCGTTGGCCTTGGCCGTGGGTCTTCTCCGTCTGAGGAGCTTGTCGTCCTAGGAACTGCTCGGCCACGCGCTGAAGCTTGGTGTCCGTGCGGATAGCAGCTCTTTGCAGAAGCTCCATGGCTTGATCGGAGGTTATGCCTCGCCTCTCCATGAGCATTCCCGTCGCCTTCGCCACCACGATTGCCCCCTCCAAGCGCTCTTGTCTCTGGGCGCCCGACAGCGCTACCGCCCCATGGGCGGCAAGGATGGCCCCCACCGCCCGGTCGACATCGTCGAAGGCCCGTGGCTTTCCGGCGTAGAGGTTGAGGGCGCCAAGGGTGTCCTTCTTCACGAAGAGGCGAAACGAGACCAAGCTGTTGGCGCCCAACTCGACGGCCCGAGGAGCCCAATTGGGCCAGCGTTGTTCCTGGGCCAGATCTTCGCTCTCGAAGGTCTGCTGCTCCCAGATGGCGCTGACGCAGGGCCCCTCCCCGAACTCATACTGCAGGGCATCGCATTGGGCCACACCGTCGCTAGTGGCCGCTGGGGTGGTGATCTGACCGCCGCGCTGAACCACCGAGACGCCGCAGTTGTCGCAGCCCTCGACGGTCTCCACGGCCAGATCCACGACCCGCTGGAGTGTCTCGTTCACCGTCTCGGCGGCAAGAAGAGCACGCGCCATGTCGGCGAAGATCCTGGCGATGTCTTCCGGGGGTTGGGTAGTCGGCATTCCCACTCCCTGACCGAGTGCACTCATACTAGCCAACCGGTCACCAGAGCCTGAGGGAGCGCGCCCAGCGAGGGAGGATGGCACCGCCGGGCCCGCCGCTGTGGCAGCGCCTCTGGGATAGAAGGGCGGGGCTGAGGGAAGATATTCGCCGTGGCGCCAGAGGGCACGGTCAATCGCCGGATAGCGGGGCGCTACGCGCTCCTGGAACATCTGGGCCGCGGGGGCATGGGCGTCGTGTGGCGCGGCCGTGACGAGCTGCTCCAGCGAGAGGTTGCCGTCAAACAGGTGGAGTTGCCCGAGTGGCTGCCCAAGGCCGAGTGCGAGTCGGTGCGAGCTCGGGTATTGCGGGAGGCGCAGGCGGCGGCCCGAGTGCTGCACCCTGCGCTGGTCACGGTCTTCGATGTGAGCGAGGAGCAGAGCAACGTCTACATCGTCATGGAGCTGGTGGCCGCTCAGAGCCTGTCGCAGCTGGTAGCGGCGCAGGGCCCCCTGTCGCCGTCCCGGGCCGCCCAGGTGGGCCTCGAGCTGCTCAGCGGGATCGAAGCCGCTCACCGCAACGGGATCGTCCACCGAGACGTGAAGCCCAGCAACGTAATGGTGCTCGAGGACGGGTCGGTGAAGCTGGCCGACTTCGGCATCGCCTCGGTGAAGGGCCACCCGAGCATCACCGCCACCGGGCTGGTCCTGGGGTCGCCCGGCTATATGGCCCCCGAGCAGGCCCAGGGGCAGCGCAGCGGGCCTGCCGCCGACCTGTGGGCCCTTGGCGCCACCCTTTACTACGCCGTCGAGGGGCGCCCACCGTTCGACCGCGGCGCCGCCATCCCGACGCTGACAGCGGTGGTTCACGAGGAACTGGAGGCTCCCCAGCGGGCGGGGGGGCTGTCAACGGTGATCTCCTCACTCTTGGCCAAGGACCCGGACAGTCGACCCTCACCCGAGGCCCTCCGCCCCCGGCTTGCCGCCGTGGCGGGCGACCACGATCGATCCGAGGGCACCGCCGAGTTTCCGGTGATCGAGTACCCCGAGCGCCGGCCCGAACCGGTGGTCCCCTCGGCCCCGCCCCCGCCACCACCCGAAGTCGAGCCCGAGCCGTCCGCAGCGGACGCCGATCGCGAGCCAGCTTCCCCGCCAGCGGCGCCTACCCGCCACGGTTCGCAGTTGTCGCGGCGGGTAGGAGTCATGGCCGCCCTGGTCGTCGCAATCCTGGCCGTGGGCCTGGTGACCTGGGCCGCGGGGCGAGGCGAGCGCCGGGGCGCTTCGCCCTCCGCAGTCACCACCACAGAAGCCCGTCAGCAGCAAAGCGACGATGAGGGAGGGAGTCGCGAGGCTACAAGCACCACGCGGCCTACGCGAGGGGAGACAGCGAGCGTGCCCGGCGACTGGGTGAGCTACACCAACCGAGACGTCGGCTACCGCATCGCTCATCCTCAGGGATGGCAGGTACAGCAGGTGGACCGCACTCGAACCGACATCCGGGATCCGAAGACGGGCTCCTATCTCCGCATCGACTGGACGGACAAGCCTGGCCCGTCGGCGGTGGCCGCGTGGGAGGACTACTCGAAGACCTTCGCCTCGAGGCATGAGGGTTATCGAGAGATACGCATAGAGCCCACGACCTACAAGGGTTTCCAAGCCGCCATCTGGGAGTACAGCTACTCCTCACAAGGGAGGCGGCTACGCGCCGTCGACCTCGGCATCGTTACCGGCAGGTATGGCTTCGCCCTGAACTTCCAGACGGCTGAGCAGGCTTGGGACGAGTCGCAGCCCACCTTCGACGCCTTCAAGGCGGCCTTCCAGCCCGTGGCGTGAACGGGCGCCACGGCGCTGCTGCTCAGCGGTTCAGCCAGGCGCGCAGGCCCGTCGCCGCCCCCGCCGTGGCGAGGACGGCCAGCACCCGCCGATGGGTTGTGAGCCACAACTGCGAGCTCCTGGCACGGGCCTCGTCGTCGAAGATGCCGTGCGCGCCGTGGTCACCGGGCAGGGGACTCCAGAGATAGTGGGGTCGGGCGGGATCAATGGGCTGGTCGGTCTGCTGAGCGTCGATGTTGGTGCGGGCCAGGTAATGGTCGGCGAGGCCAGGCGCCAGGCGCGAGGCCCAGATCATGAAGGGCGTGACGGCGCCTACCCACATCTCACGGCGGGGATAGTCGGCGGCCCACACGATGGCTCGGGCCGCCACCTCGGGTTGGTAGATCGGGGCGACAGGGCGAGGATGACGAGTGAGGGTGGTCTTGACCCACCCGAACTGGGGGGTGTTGAGGCCCGGCAACTGGACCATGGTGAGGCGGATGTTGCTGGCGTCGTGCAGCAGTTCGGCCCGCAGGGCGTCGGTGAAGCCCCGGACGGCGTGCTTGGCCGCGCAGTAGCCGGCTTGGAGAGGGATGGCGCGATGGGCCAGCGCGGAGCCCACCTGCACGATGACACCACGGTCGCGGGCTCGCATGCGTCGCAGGGCGGCCAGGGTCCCGTGCACATAACCGAGGTAGGACACCTCGGTCAGGCGGCGAAACTCCTCGGAAGTGGTGTCCACGACCGGGGCGAAGGCGGCGGTCATGGCGTTGTTGACCCACACATCGATGGGTCCCAGTTCGGCTTCCACCGCCGTGGCGGCCTCTTCGACTGCAGTGGCATCGGCCACGTCCAGAGGGCAGGTGAGGGCCCGAGAGCCCGCCCGCTCGACCTCCTCATTGGCCGCCTCCAGCCCCTCCTCGCCTCGAGCCAGCAGGGCCACGGCGTCGCCTCGGGCGGCGAAGGCTCGCGCCGTGGCGCGCCCCACCCCAGCAGAGGCGCCGGTGACCACGACCACGCGCCCGCTCACCCCCGGCTCCGGCGAAGCGTATGGGCACAGAGCCGTTCGAGGTGAGCGCAGGGCCTAGTCGACCCGCCCGAGGGAGGCGAGGGCGGAGACCACGAGCCGGGTATCAGCCCGACCTTGGTGTTGGGGCGCTTCATGTCAGGGGTGGAGCTCGCCCTCGGAGATCGAGAACCTCGCCCCCTGCGGGTCGAGGGCGACTGCGAAGCGCCCCGCCGGCACCTCGGCCGCGCCCACCACGACGCGGCCGGGTTCGTACCTTGTGCGCTCCCCCATGCGCGAATCTTCGCGCGGGCGCACTGCCTTCGGGCAGGCACGCCTCGGTTGCGCATGGCCAGCCACCACGTGCGTCTGCCAAGCGGTCGAGCACGGTCAGTGGGCTCCCAGCCCCAAACGAAGGTGACTGGCACGAGCGGGCGAGCCATGCCCGGAGGACAGAGGATGAGGATCACTCTTGTCAACGGGGCACTCTGCTGTCGTCGCCAGGATCCCTCGGGTGCCGCCGGAAGGGCAGGCTGCTGAATTGGTAGATACATTGCCATGTCTCTATACTTTCTGTCAGTGTCAGCCCGGAAGCCGTTGACTCGAGAGAAGTCCGAGGACGCCGCCGATCTCCTTCGAGCTCTGGCCAATTCGCACCGCGTCGCCATCGTGGTGGAGCTGGCAGATGGGGAGCGCTGTGTCCACGAGCTGGTGGACGCCGTGGGGGTCAACCAGCCGTTGGTGTCGCAGCATCTGCGGGTGCTGCGCGCCGCTCGGCTGGTAAAGGGACACCGGCGGGGACGGGAGATCGCCTACTGCCTGGCCGACGAGCACGTCGCACACATCGTGCAGGACGCCGTCGTGCACGGAACGGAAAGGAACCGACCATGACCATGACCGACCATGACACCCACGCCGATCACGAGCACGACCATGGCGAGGGCTGCGGCCACGAGACGGTCGACCACGGTGACCACGTCGACTACGTCCACGACGGCCACCGCCATGTTGCCCACGAAGGTCATTGGGACGAGCACTGAGCCAGGCAGGGCCAGTGCCACACGATGAGGTGGCGGCCGGGCTGGCTCGGGTGGAGCAGCGCTACACGCCCGGGCGCCGAGCCATCATCGACGTCCTGGCCGGCGCCGACCGACCCCTCACCGTCCCCGAGATCCTGGCCGCGGCCGGCCCCGCCGTTCCGCAGAGCTCGGCCTACCGCAGTCTCACGGTTCTGACCGAAGCCGGAGCCGTGCGTCGGGTGGCTGGGACCGACGACCTGGGCCGCTTCGAGCTGGCCGAGGATCTGAGCGGCCACCATCACCACCTGCATTGCGTGGAGTGTGGGACGGTGGCCGACGTGGCGGCCCATCCCCGCCTGGAACGGGCTCTGGCGGCTGCCGCTCAGCTGGCGGCCGACGAGACTGGTTTCGATGTGATCGAGCACCGCATCGATCTGGTGGGCCGCTGCGCCGACTGTCGCCAGATGTGATCCCCTGCCCGTGCGCTGTCGCACAGGGGTGCCTCAGTGATGGAGATGCGACCCGGGCGCTCGCCATCGGCAGCGTGGCGTGAAGAGACGGGGCCAGGCGCTGGGCGGTGCCCACGGGGAGCACCATGAGGGCGGCCACCACCAGAACGCCCACCACTCGCATGTTGGCAACCACGGTGACGGCCACCAGCGACGCGAGCACGGCGTTGAGGGCGTCGACGGGAAGCCGTCCACGCCAGCCGCTTCCTCGTCCCACACGATGGCGAACAGCGCCCGCCACCAGACCAAGACGGTGGCTGCGATGGTCACCGCCAGGACCGAGACGGTCACGGCGTCACCGCCGTGACCGTCAGGATGGAGCCGAACAGGTAGGTGAGCGTGTTTGCGTGGAGCGCGGGCCAGACCCGTCAGGACCACCCCGCCGGCGATCCCGACGTAGAAGAACAGGGCGAGCGCGAGGTCACCACCGGCTCGCAACGACTCGATGGCGACAGCGGCGGTGACTGCTCCGGCCAGCGCGGTCCAGATCGGCCACACGCCGAACAAGGTCGAGGTCGTCGGTCACGGCGCCTGGCTCGTCCGACAGGAGGACGACGGTCGGCCTTCGAGGAGGTCATAGGACCTCATGCAGGTGAGAAGGCATCAGTCCAAGTCGCGGGCTCGTCATCGGCAGCCCAGCGCGCTCTTGAGGGCGGTGAGGTTCTCACGCATCACACTGGCGTAGCCGGCGCCCCGCTCAGCCTGCTCCTGGGTGAGGCCCTCGAGCGGATTGAGGACCGCCGTCTTGGTCCCTGTATCACGGGCCAAGGTCCGGGCAACCTCGGGTGACACGAGCGTCTCGTAGAAGATTGTGGTGGCGTTGCGCCGGCGTACGAAGTCGGTCAGATCAGCCAGCCGCTGCGGGTTCGGCTCGGCCTCGGGAGATAGCCCGGCTATGGGCTCCTGCGACAGCCCGTAGCGCTTGGCGAGGTAATGGAAGGCGGCATGGGAGGTCACCAGCTCCTTGCGCTGACAACTCGAGAGCGCCGTCTTGTACTCGTCATCGAGGGCTTGGAGCTCCGAGCGGTAGGCGGCGGCGTTGCGTGCGAACTCCTCTCGGCTTTCCGGGCGCGCCTCGCTCAACGCCCGCTCGATGCGCTCCACGGCGCTCTGCATGAGGACGGGGTCCAGCCAGAAATGCGGGTCCAGGCTCTCCTCGGCGTGCTCCTCTTCCCCTCGCCCCTTCCCTCCTGTTTCCTTCTCGTTCTCTTCCCCGGCGTGCTCCTCGGCCTCGACCGCCTCGACCGCGCCCTTCTCCAGCGGGAGGGCGCTGAGGAGATCAAGCTTGGGCCCGTTCCTACGTTCGGCGACCTTTTCCACGGCGGGCTGGAAGCCATGGCCCAGGTAGAGGACCAGGTCGGCGTCTTCGAGCTGGTCCACTTGGCGGGGCGTGAGCTCGAGGTCGTGCGGCTCGGTCCCGGCGGGGGTGAGATTGACGACCTCGGCCTGCTGCCCGCCGACGCGCTTTGCTGACTCGGCGACCGGGTAGAAGCTGGCCACCACCTGGAGGTTGGCGTCGCTGGTGTTTGGCGTTGCCCGCTCGTCGTCGCCTCCGCAGGCGGAGACGCCGAGCCCCAGAGTGACGGCCAGCGCCAGGACGATTGGTCTCAACGAGCGTTCTCTTCTGACAATGGGAACTATTCTTGCCCCGGAGCCGGGTGGACGCAAGTCACAATGGGAGAGATCAGTGTCGGCTGTCGGGGATCGTCAACAGCAAGGACCGGAGCTGCCCGCCGAGACGCCATAGAGCGCGGGCCTCCTACCAAGGTCGCTCGTACATTGGTCCCAGGGACTGTCACATATGGAGCGCGGGCGGTGTCTTGATGTCGATCACGTCGACAGGAGGAGCAAGCATGGCCAGCACGCTACGGATTCCCAAGGCAGAGATCACCGGCATCTACGGGTACCTCGTGAAGCGGTTCACCCGAAAGCTGCTCGGTGACGTCCCCGAGCCGGCCGAGGTGATGTGGCACAACCGAGCGATGCTCACCAGCTACACGGGCTTTGGCCGCAAGGCCCAAAAGTGGGACCAGCTCGACCCCAACTTGAAGTCGTTCGCTCACATGGCGGTGGCCGCGTTGGTCGGCTGCTCGTGGTGCCTCGACTTCGGCTACTTCCATGCCCACAACGAGGGACTCGACGAGGCCAAGGCCAGCGAGGTGCCCCGGTGGCGAGAGTCGCCGGTGTTCACCTCGCTCGAGCGCGACGTCATGGACTACGCCGAGGCGATGAGCGGGACGCCCCCGAGGGTCCCCGACGACCTGTTCGCCCGGCTGCTCGAAGAGCTCGGTGCGCCAGCCATGGTGGAGCTCACGGCCTCGGTGGCGTTTGCAAACATGAACACGAGGTGCAACACGGCGTTGGGGATCGAGGCCCAAGGGTTCTCCCAGGCGTGCAAGCTGCCTCTGGCGCAACCCTCGGCCGGGTACGCGGCCTCGGCATGAGCGAGGACGCGTTCGCGCGCCACCGCAGCCTGCTGTTCACTGTCGCCTACGAGATGCTCGGCTCCGCCTCCGACGCCGAGGACGCCGTCCAAGAGACGTGGCTGCGGTGGGCCGACGTCGACCCCGCGGCAATCCGCGACCCGCGGGCCTACCTCGTCCGCATCGTCACCCGTCAGGCACTGAACCGGCTGCGGTCGCTGACGCGACGCCGCGAGGAATACGTCGGCGAATGGCTGCCGGAGCCGCTGCTGACGAGCCCAGACGTAGCCGCCGACGTCGAGCTCGCGGAGGACGTGTCGATCGCGATGCTCACCGTGCTCGAGACCCTCGGTCCGGCAGAGCGCGCCGTGTTCGTGCTTCGCGAGGTGTTCGAGACCCCCTACGACGAGATCGCGGAGGCGGTCGGGAAGTCACCCGCCGCGGTCCGGCAGATCGCCCACCGGGCTCGGGACCACGTCGCTGCTCGGCGACCGCGGACGCCCGTCAGCGCGACGGAGCAGCAGGTGGCCGTGGACCGATTCCTTGCCGCCGTCCGACACGGCGACCTGCGAGGCCTTCTCGATGTCCTCGCGCCCGACGTCGTGCTCGTTGCCGACGGA
>JALZKD010000040.1 GCA_030859405.1 Actinomycetota bacterium
GCACGCCAGAGGCCACCAGCACGTCCACCACGTTGTCCTCGGCGGCCTTGGAGACCATCAGGCGGCAGGCCGGGCATCGGAACACATAGGAGCCCTCGGTAGTCGATGCGCACATCATCAGCTGCACCTCACCGATGCTGAGCTCCACGTCCCCGCACGTCGGACAGCTTGCCCGAATCCACGCCACGGCGCCTCCCTTCGTCTACCAATAGCATCGGCATCTTCCCCGCTGGAACTTGAGCGCTTCCCACCCCTCCCTCATCCGCCCTCCCATCGCCTTCGCACACCGGGGCGCTCGCGCTCACGCGCCCGAGAACACCCTTCAGGCGTTCCGTCTCGCCCTCGAGCTCGGATCCACCGGTCTGGAGAGCGACGTGTGGCTCTCCGCCGACGGCGTGCCCGTTCTCGACCACGACGGCTTCGTGCGCCTCGGACTGCGCCGCCGCCCCGTCGCCGAGCTGGCCCACGCAGCGCTGCCTCCCCATATCGTGAGCCTCGAACGCCTCTACGCCGAGTGCGGGAGCAGCTTCCAGCTGTCCCTGGACGTCAAGGACCCCGCCGCCGCGGAACCAGTGGTGGCCATCGCCGGCCAGTCCGGCGACGCAGCCGGCCGCCTATGGCTCTGCCACCCCTCGTGGAGCCAGGTGGCTCAGTGGCGGAGCCTCTCCGACGACGTCCGCCTGGTGGACTCCACCCGGCTGCGCCGGATGAAGGAGGGCGCGGAGCGGCGGGCAGCGACGCTGGCTGACGCCGGGGTGGACGCCGTGAACCTCCATCACGGGGAATGGACCGGTGGGCTCACCACCCTGTTCCACCGGTTCGGCCGCTATGCCTTTGCCTGGGACTGCCAGCACGAGCGGGTGCTGGCCGGCGTGCTGGCCGCCGGGGTCGATGGCGTCTACTCCGACCACGTCGACCGGATGATGGCGGCCCTGGAGGGCCGGGGGCTCACAGGAGCCTGACGGAGGTGAAGGGGAACACCCGGACGAAAGCCCGTCCGACGATCTCGGACTCGGGAACGGCGCCGAAGGACCGGCTGTCCCTGGAGTTGGACCGGTTGTCGCCCATCATCCACACGTGCCCCGGCGGCACCCTCTGGGCGGGGAAGGAACCCGAGGTGGCGTTGGCCGCGAGGTACGGCTCATCGAGGCGCCTGCCGTCCACGAAGACGGCCCCGTCGCGTCCCTCCACCGTCTCCCCGGATACGCCCACGACCCGCTTGATCAGGTCCCTGGTGCCCCCTTCGCCGTCCTCGGCAGGGCGCTCGAAGACCAGGATGTCGCCCCTGTTCACCTCGTGGAGCCGGTAGCTGAGCTTGTTGACCAGCACCCGGTCGCGGATCTCGAGGGTGTGCTCCATCGATCCCGAGGGGATGTAGAACGCCTGCAGCAGGAACTGCTTGATCAAGAAGGCGGCCATGGCGGCTATGCCGAGGATCACCACCCATTCGAGGAGGGCCCGGGAAAGGCTCTGCTTGTCTTGGCCTTCGCGGTCGCCGGCAGGCAGGTCTTCGACGGGCTCCTCGAGGGGCTGGGTCGCGGTCATGGCGATTTCAGGCTAACGCCGTACCGGGCCAGCAGACGTTCGGCGGCGTCCACACCCACCTCGGCGTCTCCCTCCACCACTCGGGCTCGGGGGCCCAGTCGAAGCAGCAGGCGTTCCAGCCACGCCCGCTCGCTCACCCGCAGCCGCACTCGCCACCCGCCGTGGTCAGTGTCCTCCACCCCCTCGTGCGGGTAGTGCTCGGCCACCCACCGGGCCTCCTCGTCGAGCTCCAGCACCAAAACGGGGTCGTGCGGCCTCGGCGAGTAGGTCACGGTGGTGGCGGTGGAGGGACGGGGCTCGAACGTGGACCCGAGCAGGGTGGCGACCCGCATGCGGTCGACCCGGAAGACCCGCTCTCCCACTGCACGATGGCACCAGGCGTCGACGTACCACTGGCCAGCGGCGTTGAACACCCGGTGCGGGTCGATGACGCGCCGAGCCCAGTCGTCCCTGCCGTACGAGTAGTAGTCCACCTCCACCTGGTTGTGCTGAGCTGCGGCGCGCTGGAGGGTGGTCAGCACCTCCGGCGAGGCCTGACCCAGCTCCACACCCACCGCCTCGTCAGGATCGATCCCCAGAACGGCCGCCAGCTTGGTCAGTGCCCGCCGCAGGATGCCGTCAGGGTCGGTGCCCGGAACGGACAGCAACGTGGTTCCGGCCGCCACGAGGAAGAGGCCTTCGGCGGGAGTGAGCCGCAGCGGTTTGGAGAAGAAGTTGGCGTAGCGGATCCAGACCCGGTCCTCCTCCATGGTCACCTCGATCAAGGTGTCGGGCGTGAAGGGGTAGAGGCCGCACATGAACAGCAGCTCGAGGTCGTCCATGAGCTGGTCCTCCGTGCAGCCGAAACGAGCGCAAACCTCTTCGATGGAGGGGCCGTCGCGGCTGGCCACCCATGGGACCAGGGCCAGCAGCCGTCGAAGGCTCTCCTCCGCGCCTGCCCGTCGGCGGGTCATGCACTCGCCCTCGACACCGAACGCAGCCAGTCGATGACCTCGTCTCGAAGCTCGGGGGGAGCGAGGACCTCGGCGTGATCGAGGAAGCCGAGGGCGAAGGAACGGAAGGCCTCCCGGTTGGAGACGGGAAACGAGAGGACGACGGCTCCGTCGGGTCGAGACTCGCGCACCGAGTCCTGTCCGACCTGGGCCACCGCCCAGTCGGCCTGATGGGCATCCACCAGGAGGAGCGCCTCCACCTCGTCCTCGTCTCCCAGCCGCCACGGCTGAGGCGCGGGCCGTCTGGTCACAGCCGGCCGCTCGAAGGCGTCCGCCTCGCCGACGAGGGGCGACGACTCGATCCGATCGAGACGGAACCTGCGCTCCTCGCCGCGAAGGTGGTCGTTGCCGCCGAGGTACCACCGACCGTTGGCGAAGGTCAGCCACAGGGGGTCCACCGACCGCTCCCCACCCCGGTAGGCGAAGCGGACGGTCCGTCGCTCGCTCATGGCCGCGAAGAGCGTGGGGAGGTGCTCGCCTCCGGGAAGAGCGGCCAGCGGCCCCTCCAGCCCCTCGCCACCGGGAGCACCGCCGAGCTTCCACAGTGCCTCCTCCCATTGGCCCTCTCGACCGGCGGCACCCTCGAGACGAACGGCCGAGGCGGCCAGGTGCAGAGCCGCCAGCTCGTCGGGCTCGAGGCCGGGGTCGGCGAGCTCGTACTGGTCCCGGCGAATGCGGTAACCCTCACCCAGCTCCGGCACACCAGGGTCGAGGGGCTCGAGGGTTATGGGAACGCCCATGCCGCGGAGCGCGTCCTTGTCGCGCTCGAAGGTCCGGCGCACGGCCTCCGGTGAGCCCTCGTACCCGGGGACCCGCTGCTGAAGGTCACCTCGGGTAATGGGCCGGTCCGTCTCGAGCAGGGCTGCCACCAGATTGATCAACCGCTCGAGGCGGGTCACGGGGGCGAGGATATCGAGGCCGCCGCGATCCCAGCGGCGCCGGCGTAGGCGTAGAACATCGGGTCCTCGTCGGGCCCCCTCCCCATCGAGGTCACGTGCAGCCCTCGGGCGGAGAGGAGGCGCGCCACGTCGGGCACCTCGACCTCGACGATCTCGTGCGCGGGGGCGTGGGGCGCCTGGGCCAGGCGGGGCACGGGGACCAGGGCCCGCTCGTGAGCCTGCTCCAGAGCCGTGAGCGAGTGGTGGCTCACACCTTGGTGCCGCCTCCTCGGATCGGCCTCCGAGTAGCGCAGTGCCAGCACCGGTCGCCCTCCTCCGCTGCCGGCGAGATCGATCACCCATGCCACTTCGAGGGCGCTCGTGCCGTACTTGGTCCCCGTCCCGACCACGCCAGGACCGGTTCCCACCACGACCGCGTCGGCACCAGCGCCCACCTTGGCCACATGAAGGGCCGACAGCACGTTGACGGCCTCGTGTTCGCCACCGAAGGCCTGACCGGCCGTGATGGTGGTGTCCAACAGCCCACAAGCTGACAGGCCGGCGACGACGTCGGACAGGGCCAGCGGCAAGGAGCCGCCGTCTGTCATCACGTAGGCCAGACGACGGTTGGGTGCCGCGTGCTTGAAGGCGGCCGCCACACAGGCCACCTGGCTGTGGAGCGAGCACGCCACCACGGGCATGGCATCGAGCCTGTGGCCAGGCTGATAGCCGTTGCCCTCCTCGTCGGCGCCGGTGTCGGCTTGCAGGCTCGTGTAACGCAGCTTCATGACCTGGCCCGGTCCCTCCTGTGACCAGTCCTCCCGCGCCAGGTTCCAGTGCACCACGTCCCAGCCGCCCGACCCCAGGTCCAGATCCACTGCCGTGGTGTTCACCACGACCCGGTCCCCCACCGCCACAGTCCCTATCAACTCTGTGAGCACGTAGGCTCTCCGCCCCGAGTCCAACTCGACCCGCTGCAAACCCTTCCGCTCGGAGAGAAGGGCAATGACGAGATGCGTCGAGAACCTAGGCACGGGCCGCGTCCGGGCTATAGAGAGGAGATGAGCTTCTCGACGCGCTCGTCACGTGACCTGAACGGGTCCTTGCAGAGCACCGTCTTCTGAGGCTGGTCGTTGAGCTTCAGATGCACCCAGTCGACCGTGTAGTCACGGCGCCGCTCCTTGGCCCTCCGGATGAACTCACCCCGGAGGCGGGCCCGAGTGGTCTGTGGCGGTTGCTCCACCGCGGTGTCGACGGCTTGGTCGGTGCAGACCCGCTCCACCATTCCCTTTCGCTGCATGAGGTAGAAGAGGCCTCGCTGCTGGGACACGTCGTGGTACTGGAGGTCCAGTAGCGAGACCGACGGGTTCGTCAGAGGCACGTCCTCCCGCTCCCGATACCCCTCGATGAGGCGGTGCTTGATCACCCAGTCGCACTCGCGGTCCAGAGACAGAGGGTCCTTCTCGAGGCCGGTGAGGCAGTGCTCCCACATCATGAGGGCCTGCTCCTCGAGCGGGCTCAGGCCCTTCTGGGCGTGATACCTCTGCGCCCGCGCCAGGTACTCGCTCTGTATGTCCAGGGCGCTGGCCTCTCGGCCGTTGGCCAGGCGAACCCGCCGCTTGCAGGTGGGGTCGTGGCTGATCTCGCGGATGGCCTTGATGGGGTTCTCGAGGGTCATGTCCCGCAGCACCACGCTCGGGTCCTCGAGCATGCGCAAGAGGATGCTGGTGGCTCCGACCTTTAGGAACGTGGCGTACTCGCTCATGTTCGAGTCCCCGACGATCACGTGCAGGCGGCGGAACCGCTCGGCGTCGGCGTGGGGCTCGTCGCGAGTGTTGATGATGGGACGGCTCCGCGTGGTGGCGCTGCTCACGCCCTCCCAGATGTGCTCGGCCCTCTGGCTGATGCAGTACATGGCACCGCGGGCCGTCTGCAGCACCTTGCCGGCCCCGGCATAGATCTGACGGGAGACGAAGAAGGGGATGAGGACCTCGGCGTAGTGGCCGAAATCGTCGCGACGGCTGGTGAGGTAGTTCTCGTGACAGCCGTAGGAGTTCCCGGCCGAGTCGGTGTTGTTCTTGAACAGGTAGATGACGCCCCGGATGCCCTCCTCCCGAAGCCGCTGCTCGGCGCTCATCAGGAGGTGCTCGAGGATGCGCTCTCCCGCCTTGTCATGGACGACGAGGTCGTAGATGGAGTCGCATTCCGGGGTGGCGTACTCGGGGTGGCTGCCGACGTCGAGGTAGAGACGTGCCCCGTTCTCCAGGAACACGTTGCTGCTTCGACCCCAGCTCACCACCCGCCTGAACAGGTAGCGGGCCACTTCGTCGGGACTCAGCCGACGCTGGCCCCGCAGGGTGCAGGTCACCCCGTACTCGTTCTCCAGGCCGAAGATGCGCCGCTCCATCGGCCCCACGGTACCGTTCGGGAGATGACCCGCATGGTGCATCTGGTCTCCGTGCACGACGAGTTCCACGCGCGCGTCATCACCGCCAGGCTCGGGTCGGACGGCATCCCCATCGAGGTGCGCCCCCCGCTCGGTGGGCCCTACCCGCTGCTCGGGGAGGTCCACCTCTACGTTGGCGAGAACGACGTCCAGCTGGCCCGAGACCTGTTGCGGGCTGACGAGGACGACGCGGGGACGCCTCCCGAGGACCTCGACGACGTCGCCGCACTGCGGGGGCGGTGGCTCGGTCAGCCGGTGATGCTGGGGCTCGCCGTGGTGCTCCTGGTCGCCCTCTTGCTCCTGGCCGTCATCCGAGCAGGCTGAGCAGCTCGTCGTCCTCGATCCGGCGGAAGGCGCGGCGCTCGCGGGCACGCTCCAGCACGGCCACCTCCAGGTCCGACGGCTCGATGGTGCGCTCCTGCCCCGCCAGCGCAGCCACCGCACCCTTCAGGGCGTCGGCCAGAGACCACCCCTCCTCGTAGGTGGACTCCATCCGCTCCTGGATGCCCTCGGACTCGCCGCCGAGCACGCTGAGGTGGTCCTCGTCCACGACGGTGCCGTCGTAGAGGACGTGGTAGAGCCGGTCCCCGCCGATGGCCTCACGGGCACTGGCGTCCCTCGGACCCTCCTGGCCCGGGCCGTCCTGGCTGGGGCCGACCTCGGCCACCAGGATCTCGACCTCCAGGGGCTTGACGTCGTGGGTGAAGACCTGCCCGATGAGCTGGGCGTAGGCGTTGGCCAGGGACCGGGCGTCCACGTCCTCCCGGCTGTAGGCGTACCCCTTGGTGTCGGCGTGGCGGACGCCGGCCACGCGGAGCTGGTCGTACTCGCTGTACTTGCCGGCGCCGGCGAAGGCGATGCGGTCGTAGATCTCGCTCACCTTGTGCAGCGTGCGGGACGGGTTGTCGGCGGCCAGGAGGATGCCGTCGGCGTAGACCACCCCCATGAGAGACCGACCCCGGGCAATGCCCTTCCGGGCGTAGTCGGCCTTGTCCTTCATCATCTGCTCGGGAGCGACGTAGAAGGGCATGCTCATGTCTCGACCGCCTCCCGCGGTCGGCCATGAGCCACGGCTGCTCTACCCATTGGTTCGCTCGCCTCCGGCTCGCGCACGGTGTCGCCCCTCGGCCGTGCGGCGCTCGATGAGGGCCGCGAAGCGGGCCGCCACGTCCGCCTCGGGCACCTTCTCGAAGCCGTCCCTGGCGATGGTGGCGATCACCGGGTAGATGCCCCGCACCGCGTCGGGGCCGCCTGTGGCCGAATCCTCCTCGGCCGCTTCGTAAAGGCTCTGGATGGCGAGCTCGATGGCGGATCCGCGTTCCATGCCCTCCGTGTAGCCCAGCTTCACTGTGGTACGAGCGTCGCGGCCGCCCGAGCCGTCGGCGTGGTAGTCGGCCTCCTCGTAGCGTCCGCCGGTGAGGTCGTAGGCGAAGATCCTGCCCGTCCCCCGCCGCAGGTCGTAGCCGCCGAAGATAGGGAGCACACCCAGGCCCTGCATGGCCATGGGCATGTTCTGCCGGATCATCTGAGCCAGCTGGTTGGCCTTGCCCTCGAGGCTGAGGGCCGACCCCTCCACCTTCTCGTAGTGCTCGAGCTGGAGCTGGAAGAGCTTGACCACCTCCATGGCCGGCCCGGCAGCGCCGGCGATGGCAACGCCCGAATGACGGTCGGCCGGGTACACCTTGTCCATGTTGCGGTGGGCGATGGTGGACCCGGCCGTGGCCCTGCGGTCACCGACCATGACGACCCCGTCCGCGTACCGGATGGCGACGATGGTGGTTCCGTGCACGATCAGCGACTGGTCGACCTCGAAGGGCCGCGGCTCGCCGTGCATACGGTGCAGGAGGTGGGTGAAGCTGGGCCCTGGGTCGTCGGTGGGCGGGAACATCGGAAGCGTCATGTCCCGCCGCAGGCTAGTGCAGCACTAGCGGTCGGCCGCCGGAGGCTATTGGCCACCCTTCTGCACATATGAGCGGACGAAGTCCTCGGCATTCTCCTCGAGCACCTCATCGATCTCGTCCAACAAGTCGTCCAACTCGGCCTTGATCTTCTCGCCTTGCTCGGAGGGAAGAGGAGCCACGTCCTCGACGTCTTCAACCTCCCGAGCCGGAGTCGGCTTTCTCTTTCGTTCTCTCTCGGCCATGTTCTTTCATGCCTCCTTGGCGCGCTAGGAGCCCAACAGCTCCAAGAGCTCGGCTGGCTCGGAACATCGCTCCAACAAGCTATCGACCATGGCGGCCGTGCCCCTGAGCGGTTCCATCATGGGCACACGGCGCAGGGGGTCGGTGCCGAGGTCGAATACCAACGAGTCCCAATTGGCAGCCGAGATGCTCGAAGCCCAGCGCTGCAGGCACCGGCCCCGGAAGTAGGCGCGGGTGTCGGGGGGTGGCTCGGTCATGGCCTCGAGCACGGAGTCCTCCGTGACCAGTCGCTGCATGGGCAGCCTGGCGAAAAGTGACCGCTCCGGGCGCACGTCGTGGTACTGCAGGTCCATGGCCGCCAGCTTGGGATCGGACCAGGACAGCTCGTGGCGCTGGCGGTACCCGTCGATCAGGCGGTACTTGGCCACCCAGTCGAGTTGGTTGGCCAGGGACATGGGATCGGTCTCGAGGCCGCTCAACACCGTTTCCCAGCGGCGCAGAACCTCCGCCCCCGCCTCCTCCCCCACCTCGGACAGGCCCCGCTCCTCGGCGTACTTGCGAGCCAGGTCCAGGTACTCCCACTGGATCTCGAGGGCGGTGGCGGTGCGTCCATCGGCAAGGGGCAGCGATGCCGTCAGATCGAGGTCATAGGAGATGCGCCGGAGGGCCTGGACCGGAGCGGCGAAGGCGAAGTCCCGCTGGGCCAGCCAGTCGTCCTCGATCATAGCCAGGACGATGGACGTGACCCCGACCTTCAAGAAGGTGGAGACCTCGGAAAGGTTGGCGTCGCCCACGATCACGTGCAGCCGCCGATACTTCTGCGCATCTGCGTGGGGTTCGTCCCTGGTGTTGATGATGGGCCGCTTGAGGGTGGTCTCAAGACCCACCTCCTCCTCGAAGAAGTCGGCTCGCTGCGTGAGCTGGAAGGGAATCTCCGCTCCCCCGGCCTGCGCCGTCTCGGTGCCCACCTTGCCTGCACCGGTGTAGATCTGACGGGTGACGAGGTGGGGCATGGCGTGATGGACGATGCGGGGGAAGGGCACCTGTCGGTCCATGAGATAGTTCTCGTGGCAGCCGTAGGAGTTTCCCTTGCGGTCCGAGTTGTTCTTGTAGACCACGATGCCCTGGCCGCTCGGCAGGGCGCGCGCCGCGGCCTCCATCGACCTGGCGAGGATCCGTTCCCCCGCCTTGTCGTAGCGAACGCACTGGAGCGCGTCGGCACACTCGGGAGTGGAGAACTCCGGATGGGCGTGGTCGACGTAGTACCGAGCGCCGTTGGTGAGCACGGCGTTCACCAGGTGGGTCTCGACCTCGGGGGGCATGGACCCCTCCCGAGCGAAGCCTCGGGCGTCGTTACCGGGAGATTCGTCCTCGAAGTCCCATCCCACCTTGCGCTGCAGCTCGTTGACGTAGGCGTTGATGAGCACCGACGAGGCCGCGATGGGGTTCGAGTCACCGGAGCCACGGAGGACGATGCCGTACTCCGTCTCAATGCCCAAGACCTTGGCCATAGCCACGAGCCGACCCTAGCCCCCCGGCTCAGAGGTACTGGCCCGTGCCCACCCGCTCGATGGCCCGGCCTCCCGTGGGCTCGCCCGCCTCGGACTGCAGGACCCGGAGAAAGACGATGCGCTCGCCCTTCTTGCCGGAGATCTTGGCCCAGTCGTCGGGGTTGGTGGAGTTGGGGAGGTCCTCGTGCTCCTTGTACTCCTGCCTGATAGAGACCAGCAGGTCCTCCAGGCAGATGCCCTTGCCGTGCTCGGCTATCTGGCGCTTGATGGAGAGCTTCTTCGCCCGGCGCACGATGTTCTCGATCATGGCTCCCGAGGCGAAGTCCTTGAAGTACATGATCTCCTTGTCACCGTTCTGGTAAGTGACCTCGATGAACTGGTTCTCCTCGTCTTCGCGGTACATCTCCTCGACGGTCCGCTCGATCATGACCCGCACTGCCTTGTGCCGGTCGCCGCCGCCGAGGGACTCGATCTCGCCGGCGTCGAGGGGCAGGCCGGAGGTGAGGTAGCGAGAGAAGATCTGGCCCGCGGCGGCCTCGTCGGGACGTTCGATCTTGATCTTCACGTCCAGGCGACCCGGCCGCAGAATGGCAGGGTCGATGAGGTCCTCCCGGTTCGAGGCGCCGATCACGATGACGTTCTTGAGGGCCTCCACACCGTCGATCTCGGCCAGGAGCTGGGGCACCACCGTGGACTCCATGTCCGAGGAGATGCCACTGCCTCGGGTACGGAAGAGCGAGTCCATCTCGTCGAAGAAGACGATGACGGGGACGCCCTCCTCCGACTTCTCCCGAGCACGCTGGAACACGAGCCGGATCTGGCGCTCCGTCTCCCCCACGTACTTGTTGAGCAGCTCGGGGCCCTTGATGTTGAGGAAGTAGCTACGCCTCTCGACGTCGGCGCTGACCTCACCCACCTTCTGGGCCAACGAGTTGGCCACCGCCTTGGCGATGAGCGTCTTTCCACAACCCGGGGGCCCGTACAGCAAGATGCCCTTGGGAGCCGGCAGCTCGTGCTCGATGAACAGGTCCCGGTGGACGAACGGCAGCTCGACGGCGTCGGTGATGGCCTCGATCTGGTCGTCCAGGCCGCCGACGTCCTCGTAGGAGATGTCGGGAACCTCTTCCAGCACCAGTTCCTCCACCTCGGGCCGGGGCAAGCGCTCGAGGAGAAGACCGGTACGGGGGTCCATCAACATGCTGTCGCCGGCGCGAAGGCGCTCCCCTACCAGCTCGTCGGAGAGCTCCACCGCCCGTTCCTCGTCGGCCCGGCCCACGACGAGGGCCCGCCGGCCGTCCTCGAGCACCTCCTTCAGGACCACGACCTCTCCGGCGATCTCCTGGCTGCGGGCCAGAACAACGTTCAGCGACTCGTTCAGCACCACCTCCTGGCCCCGGCGCATCTCCTCGGGGTCGAGGGCGGGATGCAGTGCCACCCGCATCTTTCGGCCGGCCGAGAACACGTCGGCGGTGTCGTCGTCGTTGATGCCGAGAAAGGTGCCGTAGGCCGAGGGCGGTTGGGTGAGCTTCTCGACCTCTTCGCGTAGGGCCGCGATGTGCTCGCGAGCCTCTCGCAGTGTGTAGGTGAGCTTCTCGTTCTGCGACACCGCCTGGGCCAGTTGACCCTTGGTCTCGAGCAGCTTCTCCTCGAGGGAACGGACCCTCCGAGGCGCTTCCTGGAGGCGCCGGCGCAGGTGGGTGATCTCCTCTTCGAGGCCTCTGACGTGCTCCCTCAGCCGAGCCGCCTCGCTTTGGCCCCCGGGGAGACGTCTTCTCTCGTTGGAATCAGCCGTCGGCACCACCCCCCTCTCGCTTTTCGACCCTACACTTCCCAGGCAGCGACTCGGTTGACCGTGTGGGTGGTGCTGGGACCGGGTGTGCGAGTTTCCCCCGTCGATGCCGTGAAAATTGACGTTCGGGTTGCCGGGCGATAGCGTGAAGGGTCCCTATCGGGGCGAAGCCCCCTTTCAGGAGAGGCGAGTGGAATGAAGGTCTGGATCGACCAGGATCTGTGCACCGGGGACGGCCTGTGCGAGGAGATTGCGCCGTCGGTCTTCACGTTGCTCGACGACGGGCTCGCCTACGTCAAGGACGGCGACAAGGTCTTGAGCGACCCAGGTGGCGCCGAAGGCCTGGCCAAGGTCCCTGCGGGGATGGAGGATGCCACCATCGAGTCCGCCGAGGAGTGCCCCGGGGAGTGCATCTTCATCGAGGTCGACTGAATCCGGCCGCCTCCTTAGCTGCCCAGGCACGGGCCGGTGGACACGCTGCCGCCCCGCGGTCTCGACAACACGGCGCGTAGTTCCTGCTCGGTGACGGCATAGGCGGTCCCGGGTCGGTCGGGGGCGATGGCGAAGGCCACCCCCATCACGTTGCCCGCGGTGTTCACCAGGGCGCCCCCGGAGTCCCCCGGACGCAGGCTGGCGGCCAGCACGAAAACGTCGCGGCGGGTGGAGCGGTCGTCGTACAGATCCCGCCCCACGGCCTGCACTCGCTGGCGAACCGCAGCCGGCGCCGCTCGCAGAGCCTCCTGACCCCCGGGGTGGCCGAGAACCGCCCCTTGCGAGCCCACCGACCCTGTCCCCACCCCCAGAGGTTGCTGGCCCAGGCCCGGCACGCGAAGCACGGCCAGGTCCCGGTCGGCGTCGAAGGCGACCACCGAGGCCCCCAGCCGGCGCCCGTCGGGCCGGATCACCTGTGTGCGCCCGGCTCTCTGCCCGGCCACCACGTGGGCGTTGGTGACGATCGTGTCCGGCCCGGCGGCGAACCCGCTCCCGTCCTGGATCCGCTGGCAGGCGATCCCCGTCACCTTCACCGTGGAGGCGCCGACCCGGGCCAGCACGGCGCTGGAGAGGCCAGTCGCCGCTGGCGGTGGGCCCGTCCGGGGTGCGGGGCGCAGCGTCTCGAAGACTCGGGGAAAGCGCGTCTCTCCCACCAGGCGGCGGAGGGACTGCATCGTGTCGGGGGGCGGGGGCAGCCTGGCGTCGATGGCGCGGGCGATGGTCGAGTTGTGGGTCAGAGTGGCAGGGGCGCCGGGCACCACGGCCAGCGAGGGCAGCAGCAGCCACACCGCGGTGAGGACGCCGATGACGCCCACCACCGCCCCCACTCCGCTGTCCAAGGTCCGCAGCGGGCCGTGAGGAACGAACCGGCGGAGGGAGGCGCCGACCAGCAACCCCAGGCCCTGGCCCAGGAAGGCGCCCCCGAGGAGAACGCCGGCGGCGATCATCAGCTTGGTGGCAGAGCTGCCCCCGAACAGGGAGACGGCGGTCGGCAGGAGGAGGGCCCCGAGGAAGATGCCCACGCCAAGGCCCAACCACGACAGGGCGCGGGCCAGGAAGCCCAGCCGATAGGCCCCGAGGGCCACGACGCCCACCGTGGCAAGGATCAGCCCGTCGAGAAGGTTCATGGCTGGAATCGAGACCGGGGCTGTGCCTCGCCCATCAGGCGGGCGGAGCTCAAGAAGCCGGTGTGGGCCACCATCCGATGGTCGGGCCGCACGGCCTGGCCCTCGACGTGCCACGAACGCACGAGGACCTCGAGCGACTCGGCCATAGAGAAGGAGCTCGCGGCCAGGGCCTCGCGCAGCTGTGACACCTGCATGATGCTCGGAAGGTACGCCACGAGGATCCCGCCCGGGCGGAGGGCGGCACGGGCGTGGTCCACCACCCTCCAGGGCTCGGGGACGTCGAGCACCACGCGGTCCAGACCCGTCTCGTCGATTCCCTCGTACACGTCGCGCTGGTCCACCCGGTAGCGGGAAAGGGCGTCGGGTCCGAGGAAGGAGCTGACGTTGGCCCGAGCCCGATCGGCGAAGTCGGCTCGCAGCTCGTAGCCCACCACGTCGGCGCCGGCCCGCAACAGGGTCATCGACAGCGCTCCGGAGCCGACGCCCGCTTCCACCACCCGAGCGCCAGGGAAGACGTCGGCCATCATCAGCATCGGCCCGAGGTCCTTGGGGTAGATCACCTGAGCCCCCCGGGGCATGTTGAGGACGAAGTCGGAAAGGGTGGGCCGCACGGCTGAGAAGCGAGTCCCCGACGTGGAGCGGGCGCTCATGCCCTCCTCCTTGCCGATGAGGTCGTCGTGGCTAACGCTGCCGGTGTGGGTGTGGAACTCCCCGCCGGCCACCAGGCTCACCAGGTAGCGCCGGCCCTTGCGATCCATCAGGAGGGCTCGCTCACCCGCGGCGAAGGGCCGGGTCACGATGGCGTGGCGGCCGCCCGTGCCCGAAGCTTGCAGAAGGCGCAGACCTCGCCGGTGGTGGCGGCCCCGCACGATGAGCACCGTCCGAGCTGGCCCTCCTCGGCCAGGGCCTCTGACCGAAAAAGGGGCGAGACCTTGTCGAGAAAACCGAAGTAGAAGGCTGCCTTGCTCCCCGGCGACTCCGCCTCGATGGCATTGAGCGCCTCCTTGTAGCCGAGGTGCTTGTTGCCCTCGGCCATGGGGCACTCCTCGACGATGTAGTCGATCCCCTTGACCACGCAGTACGCAGCCGTCTCCCGCTCGCCGAGCCTCACCAGCGGCTTGACCTTGCGGACGAAGCCGTTGCCGGCGGGAAGCACCGGCAGCTGGCGGGCCAGGTACTCGGTGGACCAGCGCAGCACGTTCCCGAAGAGCACTGCGGCCTCGTCGTCGAGGTTGTGGCCCGTGGCCACGGCGTCGTAGCCGCCCTCGAGCGCGGCCTGGTTGAAGAGGTGGCGCTTGGAGAGGCC
>JALZKD010000006.1 GCA_030859405.1 Actinomycetota bacterium
TCGCCCTCGTCCGGGCCGGCGCCACTTTCGACAAGGGGGTGATGATCGAGCGCCCCAACCAGCAGGATCAGGAAGCCGCCGCGTGATCAGGCAGGAAACTTGATCCACAGGTCTTGACTATTTCTCTCTTCGTTCACGTCAGCGGCCGGAACTCAAGAGACCGGCGATATAGATCGCCGGTGACGGTGCCGCCCTTGGCCTCACGCACCATGCGCCAGACCGTGAAGCCCTGAAGGATTGCTCGCTCGACTTCCCATAGCGGCCGGTGTTTGACCTCGAGCTCGGCGGTCATCACTCGCACCGTCTTCAGAACTGCGTAGTCGACATCGGTTACGTCGCAAAACCATCGGTGGTTCCGGGCGTGCTCGAACAAGAAGGCAACCATTCCTTCTTCGATGACGATGGCGCGGCCACCGTCCTCGACGGCATCGACGAGATCATCCATTCGACGTTTCCGGTCAAACACTTTCGCTCGGGCCACAGGTGACCAACCGAGGATCGCAGCGTTGGCCAGGTGGAAGACGTCGTGGAAGCGGTAGCCGCTGTCGTCATAGGTGTTGTCACCGAGTCGGTCGCCGACCTTATGACCCCGGTAATGGACCTCGATCCGCTCTTCGGGACCGCGGTCTCGTCCGACGGGACGGATGTCCACGGCGAAGGTCCTTGGAAGCCGCTGACTAGGTGGGCACCCGTGGTCCAAGAATTCGGAAGCTCGCCGGCGCGCATTCCGACCTCCGGGTCCCCGCCACCGGTCGGTGGTCTTGACGAGATTGTCGGCAGCGAGGTCGTCGAGAGACAGCCCCCACTTCTCGGCAACGTTGGCGAGGTACCAGAGCAGGTCGCCAACCTCTTCGCCAACGTTGTCGACGAACAACTCGTAAGCGTCACCATCACGGAGGTATTTCTTGTAGCCAGCCAGCAGAGTGCCGACCTCGCCGGCGAGACCGAGCAGTGGGACGAGCCGGGCAACGCGGTCTCTGTCGTCATCCCCGGTGACGGGGACTCGATCAGTGCCCTGCGCCTGGCGCTGGTAGTCACTCAACTTCACTCCATCACAACTCCTCGTTGGTGTCGCCGTAGCGGGCTGAGGGCTGCTGGGCTGGCACCTCGGCGGTGCCTAGGACGGGCGAGCCCACCACCCACGCCTCGCAGACATGAACCTCGAGGAACCTGAGCTGCAACCAGGCTGAACCGTTGTCACCCCACGTCGGCCCCCACGAATTGCGGATCAGCAACTCAGCCGTCACGGTGTTGTAACCGACGACCGCGACAGCGTGATGGGCGCCGTCGAGATCGGCAAGGCGCGGTACGCCCAGGCGGCCGGAGACCGGGTGGTCCAGCGCTGGCCATGTTGGGATGCCGAGTGCGACCGCTCGGGTCGCGTCGAGTTCGCCCCGAACGCTGTCCGGTGTCGCAGAGACAGGCGATAGGGGCAGGGACCAACGCGGCGTCGCTGTCATGGCGCTTGCCGGTGGTGCATATCCAGCCACCTGGTCATCACGAGAGGTGTCATATGGCCACTCCTCCTCGAGTGGCTGGCCGTAGGTGTCGAGTCCGCCACGGGCCGCCGTGAAGGTTGTGCCTGGCCCCGGCGTGTCATGCTCCTTCGCGGCCCAGTAGAGGAACTCCTCACACAGGTCGACCATGTCGTGACTTGCAAACAAGGCGCCTTCGTGAGCTGCACTAACGGCGAAGGCGAGGCACGTCGACCGCGGACCTTGTGATCGAGGAGGACCGAGCCGAGGTCGCAGATCCACCTGTCGTGCCACGGATCAGGCCGCCACCAGCTGTTGCTGCTGATTGACGCTGACGCCTCGCCCCACCTCGCTGACACGTGGCGATTCGATATCGGCGGCGACGCCGAACCGACGGACTGGTTCGGCTTCTCTATCCCAAGGCTGGCGGAGGTCGACGACGATAGAGTGCGACCCTGGGCTGGTGGCCTTGAAGATCAGGTGGCGACATTGGGTGGTGCCGTAACGGGCGCCTTCTACGTCGGGGGGTTCGAGCTTGTCGTCCAGCAGCACAAAGCCGTCGTTCGTTGGAGGCGCAGGGGTCCAGCGGTAACCGCTGGACCGAATCTCGTCGAGGCGCAGATGCAGCTCGTCCCCGGTATCCAAGAGCAGGTGGCGGCCATCGTCGCGGTCATCGAGCAACCACACTGCGGCTCGGCGGTAGTCCGGGGTGCGCCCGCCAAGCCGTTGCTTGAGGGACAGTGGCCGTACCTTGCGGAGCTCAGGCACAATACTCCACGGGATCTTGTTGAGACTCGCCAGCTGGACCGCTGCAGCGCTGTAGCTGACACCGAGCTCGACCGCGAGACGGTAGACATCGATGGGCGTCGGAACCGGGCGGCTTCGCTCCATTCCCATCCGGGCCAGGTGAAACTCGACAGCTGCAAGGGGCATCAGCAGGTTCGCGGCGAAGGTGTGTGCGGCGACCTCGTCGGGTTCGGTTCCCCTGCCGCCATCGATAATCCTTCGTTCGTCATCGAGGCTTTGGGAGTGGCCTAGAAGGTGGTGTCCAAGTTCGTGAGCCGCGGTGAACCGCTGCAATGGAACCGGATGGGAAGCATTGATGACGATGCCTGCGGCCGCTTCGACGCGCTGATACCAGCCGTAGAGCCGCTCGAGGGGCGCAAAGGTCAGCCAGACGCCACCGTCTTCGATCACATCGAAGACACGGACCCGCTCAGCAGGACCGATGTCCAGCTCAGCGAGGAGAAGCTCGGCCTGTAGGACGGCTTCACGGCGAACGTCTCGGAGGTTTGCCACCTCAGCTGCCGGCGGGATTGCTGCGAGCGGGCGGCTTGGCCGGTCCCGCACTACGAAGAAACTGAGCGAAGCGGAGGACTTGCTCGCGGTCCGCCGAGTTCAGCTCCTGAGTAGCTCGAAACAGCGCGTCAGCTGTGTCGTCCGCTTCTCGGACTTCGTCGCCAGAGAAGTAGGCGATCGGTCGTCGGTAGAGGGCCGCCAGGTGCTTGAGTTCCAAGAAGCTGATTCGCCGCTTGCCCGCCTCGATACTGGACACTGAGGGCCGAGGTATGCCGAGATGATCAGCAACCTGTTCCTGGGATAGTCCTAGGTACTCACGCGCCTCACGCAGCCGGCGACCGAGTTCCATGGGCTCCGGCGTCTCGGATTCTGGGTGGGTCTTAGTCATTTGTCCTCCAATGAAGTCACGGCGCGGTCAGGAGCAACAACCACAGCCAAGGCAAGGCCCGCTTCGTGCGTTGCAGAGCAACGCAGAGGCCCGAGAGTCTGGCTAGCCGCGATGTCACGCGCACCCGGGCTCAGCCGTAGCTCCGGTTGTCCGGAGGGGGCGGTGTGGACTTCCACGTCGTGAAGGCCGATACCGCGGATCCCGGTGCCGAGGACCTTGAGAGCCGCTTCCTTGAGGGCGAAACGGGCGGCGAGCTTTTCGACGTCGCCGTCGCAATGCTCGATCTCGGCTGCCGAGAATGCCTGGGTCAAGAAGCCTCGTCCACCGATCTCCATGTCTCGTTCGAACTCCGAGATGTCGACCGCGTCAATCCCAATGGCGGCCACGGCGCTGACACCGACGGTGGCCGTCAGGTCGCTCACGGCATCGACTACGCGCTCATCTCTGTTCATTGCTGCTTGACGTCCTTGCGTCCGTCGGCCACGACCTGGCGGAGAGCGCCCCGCCCGAATCCACGAGCGGTTCCAACCTCAGCGTCTGCGTGTGTCGCGACAACCATCACTTCGCCAAGCGGCAGCCCCACTTCATTGGCCAGCGCCAACCCCAGACGAGACAGGCCGAGGTAATTGCCGTACCCCTTTCGCGCCAGGTGTTGGTTCCGGTACATCGCTGCCAAATGCAGCTCGCCGTCGTGAATGGTGACGCTGAGGTGGCTCAGGCAAGGGAAGCCGTAAGGGCTGTTGTTCAACCCAGGCGCGTGAACTCGCAAGTCGAAGGTGTCAGCGGGATGCGCGATGGCGAGCTCGTAGTCGCTGCTCAGTGAACCTCGACCGGCACGGTCCCGGTCGCGGACCCGGCGAAGCTTGATAGCGATTGCTTCGAGCTGATTAATCGCGCCGTCAGGACCGGGCCATGCGACGAGTCGCTCGCAGTACTCCCCCTCAGGCGAGGCAGCGTGGGCGAACTCCCGTCCCTCCTGGTAGAAGTCGGTGAACAAGGGGATGGCGTCGTCTCCCTTCTCGGGCAGGTACAAGTCGAGAGGGAAGATGGTGTTCGCCACGGTCTCCACCGACCACACCGTCCAACCCTTCTTGCCATTACGAGCGAGGTACTCCTGCCGACGAGCCTCGAGGAACTGGTCCACGGTTTGACGGACATGAGCGTCCTCGGCGTGGCCTCGCCACTGCACAACAAGATGGACGTCCTTGCCGCCCGCGTCGAGTGCCACTTCCAACGCATCAATCCACGCGGTCGACAGCGTGCGGGCTTGAATGAAGTGTGCCATCACCCCAAGCGCTCCCGCAGCTTCGAGATCAAGAGATCCGCAACCGTGCATACGCTCGTGACCTGTTCGGGACGCAGTCTTTTCGGATCGACCAGGTCGCTGACCCCGAACACCTTCTGCGCGCGGGCGATGACCAGGATGGCGACCCGTGAGGCGATCTTTACATCCCCACCGGTGCCGTCGAGGCAATCAACCACTTGGCCCCGGTCCATTGTGAGGTGGTCTGTCAGGGTGGTCAGCACTGATGCCTTGACCTGAGCCTCCACATCCTGCCGAGTTGTCGTGCTAATCGACATGGCGTCTGTCCTTTGTCAGATCTTCTTACGGGCCAACATACACGCCCGACGTCACAAAAAGCTACCTTTGTGTAAGAAAATCTATCATTACCTGAAGATGGCCGCACGGAGTCTGCTCTCCGGAGGGGAGCCAATAGCGCGGCCTGACCTCGCGCGCGGACGCGGAGTCCAACTCCAGAGCATGAAGGGAAGCCACCTGAGCTCGGCGGGAAGGGGTCGTCCTGGCCTTGCCCCGACCGTTGTCCGCTTTCGTCTCACATGTCCGCCATGTTGTTGACGAGGGTGTCGCACAAGAGCGTCCACGAGCGTCCACGAGCGGCGGATGCCGGAGGAATGCCGGATATTCCGATTGGCGGATGGCGTCCAGCTAGTGGGTTTAGGCGTCTGAGCAGGGCCGTTATCGGAGCGGGCGACGAGAATCGAACTCGCGTTCTCAGCTTGGGAAGCTGATGTTCTGCCTCTGAACTACGCCCGCGTGATGCCTTGAATCCTAACAAACTCCCTGGTCAGGCGGTTTTCCACCGACCGAGGCTTTGGACCCGATCACGACCGTGACCTCCGCGTGACCTTGGCGTGACCTTACGGTACCGGACTCGACGGCATCGAGGTCACGGGACGGTAGCAGGCGGACCGAACTGGTCCATCCCGGGCGCATTTAGATCGGTGCGGCCGATGTCACCGTGTGTGGTCGCTAGCGACCTCTGGGGTGGAGATGCCCAGGACTGACAGAACCGCCAGTCGGTCAGGTGGCATGACTTCGCTTCCAACCGTGGTCCGGGGCTGGTCTGTCAGCTCAACGCTGTTCGAAGTTGTCCGGCTCTAGGCCCTTTTCGATGTAGGCGATCACATCGGCATCCGGCTCGTAGGGTGGAGGAGCTGGCGGCTCATAGTCGGCCCACGGTGATGGTGTCTCCGGTTGAGATGGGGGATCGCTCACGGGGGCCTCGCTCATCAGCTACAAGCGTACCTGCCCCAAGAAGGACGACGGCGGCTACGAGCGCGGCCATGGCCGCCAACAAGAAGCGGGCCTTGCGACGCAGCACGACGTTGGCTCGCTCGTACATGTCGATGCTCGTGTCCAGTAGGCGGAGCCGAGTGAACTCGGTTTCCGCGCTGAGGTAGCGGTTGCGGAGCTTCCGCAGGTCGAACAGCGGATAGGCGCGAGGAAAGAAGGCCAGCAGGGCTAGGAGCGCCGCGAGAATCGCAGCACCGATACCGAGCTTGGCGGGGATGGTGTCGACGTCGGTGGCCAAGGCGGCGATGGCGCCCGAAAACCCCAGGGTCACACCTGCCTTGTTGTCCAGCCCCTCGAAGTGGCTGAGCTGCCGCTCTCGTTCGCTCTCTGCGGTCGATAGCAGAGGATCAAGGGATGGCAAGGCTTGACGTCGAGCCACCCCCTCCAAACCACTTGGGGGAGCACACTGTTGTAACTCAGATTCCCCTCGAGCCTCGGAGGCGCGCTCGGAGCGCTCACAGAAGGGTGCCACATATCAAGTGGGACGGACGAGGTCACGACCCGGATGCTTTCCGGAGCTGGAGCCAGCTTCCGCCGTCGGTCTCAACACATGGGTGCTCGGCCCAGCCGGGCGTCACGCGTCAGCGATGGCGGTGTGGAAGGCGTCCCACTCCTCGTCCGTGAGGTCATCGAGGGCGAACTCATCAGCGCTGAGCACAGGTAGGGCGTCCGCGAGACGATCATCATCGACGGTGAACGACCGAAGGGGTTGTCGCTCGGGCTGCTCAACGACGGACATGTCGCCATTCTACGAAGACGTGCTCGAGAGACCTTCTGCGATCGAGCCACTGTCGTCATCGTGCCGGCGGGGCGGCGGCATCGTCAGCGGATCGAAGGGGCACTACTGGGGCCCTCGGCTCGTCTCTCGCCGCCTGGATCAGGTGGTCAATACCGGCGGCCAACACGCGATCGCGTTCGTCGGTGGCGTGCTGGTAGCGAAGCGCAGCCTCCTGTGTGGCATGCCCCAGGCGGCGCATGATCTCCTTGGTGCCCGCTCCCGTCGCTGCGGCCAACGTCCCGGCCACGTGGCGCAGGTCGTGCAGATGCAGATGAGCGAGATCGAGGGATTGACGCGCCCGGTCCCACTCTCTCTGCCACACCCCGGCCCGGAGCGCTCCACCCCCCTCTCCGACGAAGACCAACGCGCCGGGCTCCGCTGACACCCAGCGGGCAAGGTGGTCTTCCAGCGCCGGGACCAGCTCGGTGGGCAAGGCCAGTGTGCGCCGGCCAGCAATGGTTTTCGGCGGCCCGATCAATGCCTCGCCTCGGCTCGACTCTTGACGTTGGGCCCGCACGTCGACCGTGAGGTGCAGCAGATCGAGGTCGCGGCGGGTCAGTCCGAACAACTCGCCGCGCCGCAGCCCGCCGAAGGCGGCAAGAAGAACCAAGGCCCGGAAGCGAGGCGCTACCGCGTCGGCCAGGGCGTACACCTGCCCGATGGTGGGGATTGAGCGTTCCTCGCACGGCTCGACACCGGCACCCTTGATCGAGCAGGGGTTGATGACCAAGTGTCCGTCCTCCACTGCGGTGTTCAGGATGGCTCGCAAAAGCCGGTAGCACTTGGCGACTGTCGAGGGTCCGGGTCCGTCTGCGAGGAGACCGGCGTGCCATCGACGCACAGTGGCGGTGGTCATGCGGCCCAGTGGGACCGTCCCGAGGTCTGGGAGGATGTGCAGGCGCAAATAGCCCTCGTAGAGCTCTCGCACCCGGGGTCGAAGGGGCTCGCCTCGTGAGGTCAGGCGAGATTCGAGCCATGCAGTGGCGTACTCGGCCAAGGCCATGCGCCCCTGCTCGGGTGTGACCCACGCGCCCCGACCCTGGTCGGACAGGGCGCGAGCGAACTCACCCTCGGCCGCGGCCTTGGTCCTGAAGGTCCCGACGCTCACCCGCCGTCCAGTGGCCGGATCGACGAGCCGGACCCGCCAACGCCCACTGGGCATCCTGTCTATGCCGCCGAGCTGGCGTCGCCTTCCTCGTGTCATTGTTAGCCGTCCTCCGATGTCGGTGGCTCTCCCGCCCTGCTTTTTCGTGCGGCCGGTTGTGCCGACGACGAGTCTCCCTCTCGGGCCTCGCCGGCGTGCCCGGGCGACGTCTCGACTTGGCCCCGCAGCTCCTCCAGCCGATCGGCCACGATCCGGAGCCACTCCTCCCACTGTTCGATATCACCGAGACGGTGTCGCACGACACCAGCGGTTCGCAGCGCTGCCGTGGCGCCGATGCGCTCCTGGGCCTGCGTCAGGCGGTCGGGGCCGAGCTGGTCCAAGAACTCTCTCAGCCGTTCTTCGAGAAGTTGTCGGTGGTGGCTGTCGTCTCCGAAGACCAGGTCGACCAGCAGGGCCAGCTCGGTGCCGAAGCGCCGGGCGTCGGGGGTGGTGAGCTTGACCGGGGCGTCGTCCTTCCACGGCGGAGGCGGCATGTAGAACCAGGTGATGGGCAGCTCGAAGCCCCGGGCGAAGGCCACCACCTCGTCGGCGTCGAACTGGCGCACGAACCTGCCGGCCACGGAGCGCTCGGCCTGGGAGAAGCTGGCCTTGGACCAGCGCAATCCGAGGTAGGGCTCCAGGGCAGCGGCGGCCTGCTCCTGGGTCCAGCCCCGTAGCTGGCGGGCCCGCATGAGGTTGTAGGCCACCACCTGGTTGGGGGTCATGCCCCGGTAGCGGGCCTCGGCCACCCTTCTGGGGGGTCTCGACGAAGATTTTTTCTCGTTCATCTGGTGTCCGTTGGTACTCGCTCTTGCCCGCTGGTGTCCGCTGGTGTCCATGAGTACACAGTCCAGTTATTCTATCCGTTGACCAAGGAATGACAAGGGCGTAACTTCCTCCGCCGTGGCGGAACACCCCGAGCCCCACAGCCAACCAAGCGTCCTCTCCGACGACGTCGCCGACCTGCTCACCGTCGAGGAGGCAGCGGCCCTGCTGCGCATCGGGCGGCGCAAGGCCTACGAGCTGGCCGCCCGCTTCGAGGCCACCGGCGGACGAGAGGGACTGCCCGTGGTCCGCCTTGGCCGCTGTCTGCGAGTGGTCCGAGTCCGACTCGAGCAATTCCTCCTGGCCGACCCGCATGCGCCCGCACCGCAGCTGCGGGGCATGGACGGAGGCCGGCGCAGCCGGCGATGAGCGAGCCAGGTCCAGAGCCGGCGGTGACCCTCACCGGCGGGGCCCGACCCACCAGAGCAGCGCTCGGCCCCACGGCCTGGGCCGTGCTGGAGGAGCTGACCCTCGGCGCCGAGCGAGGCCAAGACGGCCGCCTGGTCGTGACCACCAGCGTGCGCCGCCTGGCCGCGGTGCTCGGTCTGGACAAGGACACCGTGGCCCGGGCCTTGGGCCGGCTGAGCTCGGGCGGCTTTGTGTTCCGCCGTGGACTCGAGCGGGCCGCCAACGGGTCGTGCTACGTGGTGGCTCCGATCGCCGGCCTCACTCGGGTCGGCGTCAGTTCGATTCTCCCGGACACTGCCGTGCGTCCCTCGGACGGGGACAGTCCCCAGCGTCCCGAGGTTGGGGACGGGGCACGACCTCGGCGCCCCCGCCGAGCACCAAGCACCGCCGGCGGCCGACTTCCACGGTCCGCTCAGCTCAGCCTCCTGGGCGACGACGCCGCGCCGAATCACGCCACCACCGACGCGCCATCACCGACACCGTCAGCTACGACCTCAACGCGGCCCACAACGTCAATCGATCAGCCCGACGCCGAACCCGACGACGACCACCACCATCTCCACCAGAGCTCACCGATTCCAACCTCAGACAGTTGCCACGTCTGCGACGAGGCAGATGCGACCGGCCCTGGTGGCCGGTCCGGAGGGGGCGCCAAGCCGTGTTGAGGGTGGCGGCCCTCACTGACGCCGAGTACACCGTCTCGGCCGTGGCCGAGGGCCTGGAGGAGTACTACCTGGGACACGGCGAGGCCCCCGGCGTGTGGGCCGGTGCCTGGGCCGAGGAGCTGGGCCTGTCCGGAGTTGTGGGACACGACGAACTCCGGGCCCTGGTCGACGGCCTTGACCCCAACACGGGGACAGACCTGCTGGCCGGCAGGAAGGCCCGCAAGGACATGGCCTTCGACGCCACCTTCTCGGCCCCAAAGTCGGTCTCCCTGCTGTGGGCCTTCGGGAGCCCGCAGACCTCCTCGGTGGTGGTGCGGGCCCACGTGGAGGCGGTGGAGCAGGCCCTGGCCTTCGTGGAGGAGCGAGCGGCGGTGGCCCGCCAGCAGGTCAACCGGGTAAGGGGCCGCGTCGCAACTCACGGCTTCGCCGTGGCCTCCTTCGTGCACCGCGCCAGCCGGGAGGGCGACCCCCAGCTGCACTCCCACTGCGTGATACCGAACATCGTCCGCCGCCCCGACGGAAGCTTCTGCGCCTTCGACGCCACCCCACTGCACGAGTGGGCCAAGGCAGGCGGCTCCGTCTACCAGGAGCAGCTGCGGCGCATCCTGAGCAAGGAGCTGGGCGTGGTCTGGGGCCCGGACCGCAACGGCTGTCGTGAGATGGCCGGCTTCGCCGAGGAGCAGCTCGCCGCCTTCTCCAAGCGCAGCGCCCAGATCGAGGCCTGGCTGGAGGCCCACGGCGCCCGCTACGAGTCGCCGGTCGAGCGCATGCGTGCCGACGAGCGAGCCTCCCTCGCCACCCGCCGGCCCAAGGACCCGAGCCTCACGCCGGAGCTCCTGCGGGAGCGGTGGGCCGAGGAAGCCAGGGCTGTGGGCCTGGGCCAGGGCCTGGAGCTGGAGGCCGGGGTCCTGCGACGCCTCCAACCCCGCCCGGAGCTGTCGCATGAGGAAATCACCGGCGCACTGCTCGATGCCGAGACCGGGCTGTGCGCCCGAGACGCCCGCTTCGGCGAGGCCCAGGTGGTGGAGCGCATCGCGGCGCTGGGCGACGGTCGCCTCAGTGTGGAGGAGGTGGTGGGGCACGCCCGGGCCTTCCTGGCCTCCGAGCACGTCGTTCGCCTCACCCCGGACCGGGCCGGCTTGCGCAGCTCGCCCCAGTGGTCCACGGTCGCCCACCGCCGCCTGGAGGACCGGGTGCTCGCTCACCTGGAGACCCTGGTGGGGGCCGAGGGCGCCGAGGTCGGTCTGGAACACGTCAGGACGGCGGTGATCGCTGAGGGACGCCTGGGGCTCGATCAAAGGCGGGCGGTGGCGGCGCTGTGCGGGCCAGGCCCGGCGCTGCGGGTGCTCATGGGCCCGGCCGGGTTCGGCAAGACAGCGACGGTGCACGCCGCGGCGTCGGCCTCGCTCTCCGCCGGTCGGGGGATCCTGGGCGTGGCCACCACCAACCAGGCCGTCTCCGAGCTGCGGGCGGTGGGCATCCCGGCCACCACCATCGCCCGCCTGGGCATGGACCTGGAGGGCCATCGCCTCGCTTCCGACACCACCGTCATTCTCGACGAGGTGTCGCAGACCTCGACTGCCGATGCGGCCACCGTCCTCGACGCGGTGGTGGCCACTCCCGGGGCCCAGCTGTGGTGCCTGGGCGATCCCCGCCAGTCGCCGCCGGTCAGAGCCGGCGGGCTGGCCGCCGATCTGGATGCCCTGGCCATTGACGGCGCCGTCCCCGCTCCCAGACTGGGCGTCAACCGCCGCCAGCTCGACGCGCTGGACCAGGAGGCCCTGGCCACCTTGCGGGCCGGAGAGGTGACCGCCAGCCAGGCCATGAGGACAGGAGCGGGCTGGGAGCAAGAGGCCGCCACCCCCGCCGCCACCAGGCAGGCCATGGCCGACGCCGTGGTGGCCGACGTCTCTCGCCACGGCGCAGACAAGGTGGTGGCCCTGGCCGTGTCCCACGGCGACTGCGAGGACCTGGCCGACCGCATCCGGGCCCGGCTGGCCGAAGCTGGCCAGCTGTCCGGCCCGACCATCACCGGGGCCGGCTGGACCGGCACTCGGACCTACGCGGCCGGCGACCGCGTGCTCCTCCACGCCTCGGTGGGACGAGGTCTGGACCGCGTCCACAACGGCACGACCGCCACAGTGACCCAGGTGAATAAGGCCGGCCTGGTGGTGCGCACCGACGCCGGAGCCGAGCTGAGCCTGCCCCGGTCCTTCTTGGAAGGCCGGCGCTCAGACGCCACGCCCAAGGTCTCCCACGCCTGGGCCCGCACCATCGACGGGGCCCAGGGAGGCACCTTCGAGCAGGTCCATCTGCTGGGCAGCGCGGCCCTGTCCCATCCGAGCGGCTACGTGGGCCAGAGCCGGTCGCGCCTGCCCACCCACACCTGGAACGTGGCCCGCCTCCTCGACGGCGACCACGGCGGGCGCCTGGCCGACGACCGCAGCGCCCCCGAGGCGGTGGCGGCCGCCATGGCGCGTCGTCCCCTCGCCACCCTGGCCGCGGCCGACGACCCCAACGTCTTGGACCGGGAGCTGTCGCGAGAACTGGCCGAGCACAACGCCGTGCTGGCCCACCGGCCCCCCGACCTCAGCCGGGAGCTGGCCCAGGCGAGGGAGGGCCTGCACCGGGCCGAGGAGTCCCACCGCGCCGCCGTGCATCGCGCCGCCTACGCCCGGGACCGCCTCGAGCACCACAACCCCCTCGCCCGCCTGCGCCGGGACGGACGAGACGACCACGTCCGGCGCATCGAGGCCATGGACCGGGCCAGCGCCGACGTGAGGGAGGCCAGAGAGCAGATGGACGCGTGCCGGGCCCGCTGGGGCGAGCTTGAGCTGACCCAGGCCCGGCGAGTGGCCTTCGACGCCGCCGAGGGCTGGCGGGAAGCCCGGGCGGTCGAGGTCTCCCAGGCCCTGGCCCATCACTGGGCAGAGGCCACCCTGGCTGTTGCACGCCAGGGCGATCCCCTGGCCTTCGGCACCGAGCGCCTGCGTGAGGCCCGAGCCACCTACGCCACCGACCTCGACCGCCTCCGGGCCCGCCTGCCCCTCGACGTCAGCGATCGGGTGAGGCGGGCCCAGGCCGAGGTCCACCGGGTCGAGCGGGACCGCAGCGATGTCCTCAGCCAGGTCGAGGAGGCCGAGCGGGCGCTGGAGCTGGCCAGCCAGCGCTGGTGGGGTCGCATCGACCGAGAGGCCCGAGACAATGCCCTTCGACGTCACTACTGGGCCAGGTCCAGGCTCCAGGGGCCTGACGCTGCCGTGGAGCTGGCTCGGCAACACCTCGGCCAGGCCCGAGCCGACCTGGCCCGCTACGAGCACGCACTGGCCGCCACCGCCTCCGAGCGCCGGGAGCTGAGCCAGGCGGTGGCGGACCTGGAGGCTGGTCTGGAGCGCACCCGTCCCGAGCGCGTTCAAGTCCTGGCTCGCCAGGAGATCACCGCCGCCTACCTGGTCGACGCCCTGGGGCCGTTACCGGAGGGCTCAGGGCCCCGGGCCGTGTGGTGCGCCTTGGCCGTGGAGGTAGAGGAGTTCCGCGACCGCCATCCCGGCCGGGGACTGCACGAGGACGTCTCTCTTTGGCATGAGCCGGGCTTGCACGCCGACCAGCAGCAGCTGCACCAGCTGTTGGCACGCGCCGGCAGCCTCGTGGCCGCCGGTGATCAGCTCTCGCTCGACATGGACCCGCTGCGGGAGCTCAGCCCAGAGGGCTGGGCGGTGCAGCTTGAGCAAGCACAAGAGCTGGCGCCTCGGCTTCCCGAGCCAGCTCTGGAGCAGAGCCTGGGGATGGACCTCGGCTGGTAGTAGGCGGCCAGTCGGCCCGTCACATGCCAACGCTGTACGGCCGCACCATCGCAGATGAGAGGGCTTCCGAAGGCAGGTAGGCCAGCCGCTCGGGCGGCTGGCATAGCAATTGTTTGACGCTCCTCGGGACTCCCGCATCGGCGCCCGTTCCTGCCCCTGTCTGTGTATGGAGGGCATGATCGAGTGTCATGCTGGCTAGGGGGGCGGCGTCCTCCCGCCTGGTCAGATCCGGGTACCGGTACTGACAATCCCGGCCTCGTCCCTGAAGACGAGCTTGTTGGGTTCGCACGTGTACGTATACGGCCCTGAGGGGATGGTCAACCGGCCGAGGTCCACCGTTCGCCCCCCAAAGTCCACGGATGACGAAGCCTGAGATGTATCGATATCGCTCAATGTCACCTTGCCGTCGACGAAGGAGGAGCGCAATCGGACTACGCCTCGTGTCCTGATCACGAGGCGCTGGTTTCCCGGGCCAGCTCCTCTATAGGGAGCAGTCGTTGTTGTAGTCATATGTCGTGGTGCCGTCGGGAGAGTAGGTCTCGACGAGGCCCGCACCGCCCGACAATCGAAAGGTCTGGCCTTCGTAAGGTACGAGAAATACTCCGGTCGTCGCACGCCATCTGCCGACCACGCAGGGATCCACAACCCTTGGGGGTGTCGCTACTGTCGTGGGCGGCGCTGTGGGCGCTATGATGCCAGGATCGTCCGTCGAATTGCACCCGGCAAATGCTGTGAGGGCCGAGACAAGGGCGATGGTCCTGACAAGGGCGCGTTTCAGCGCCTGGTCCGCTCGGATCACGCCGCTACCATAACTGGTAGTCGGATGATGGGGGAAGAACCAGGATCCACCTCCCGAGTCGGTGGTGGTTCCCGTATCCCGGCGATTACCTAACCAGAACGGGAGTGGCGGCCGGCCATTGGCTCCTCTATCGCCCGTAGGCGTCCCGTGAAGTGGTGGAAGTAGGGCGAGGGTCCACCACTTGGTAGGGCCATCGCGTGACCCTCGGTGAGTTCGGTCTAGGAGCTCACATAGGAGGAAGCCACGCGATGGCCTATGACGATGATGCCCGAGTCGCCGACCTGCTGGCGCGCTTGGGTGACGATGGAACCCGAGACCTGTTTCGCCGGCTGCTGGAGCGGGCGCTGCAGGAGTTGATCGACGCCGAGCTGTCAGTTGCCATCGGCGCCGGACCACACCAGCGGAGCGAGGCCCGCACCAACCACCGCAACGGCGGGCGGGACAGGTTGTTGTCCACGCCGGCCGGCGACGTCGAGCTGCGCATCCCCAAGGTGCGGGTGGGCTCGTTCTTCCCCTCCCTGCTCGAGCCTCGACGGCGGGTGGACAAGGCGCTGTGGGCCGTGATCATGACCGCCTACACCACCGGTACCAGCACCCGAAAGGTCGACGAGTTGGTGCGGGCCCTTGGATGTGACTCGGGGATCTCCCGCTCCACGGTGAGTCGCATCTGCGCCGAGATCGACACCGAGGTGGAAGCGTTCACCACCCGCCGCCTGGACCACATCGCCTTCCCCTACGTGTATGCCGACGCCACCTACATCAAGGCCCGCCACGTCACCGCATCGTGTCACGGGCCGTGGTGGTGGCCACCGGGGTGGGCGCCGACGGCAACCGGGAGGTGCTCGGCCTGTCCGTGGGCGACAGCGAGGACGAGGTGTTCTGGACCACCTTCCTGCGCTCGCTGCGGGACTGGGGCCTTGGCGGGGTGCGCCTAGTCATCTCCGATGCCCACGTCGGGCTCAAAGCCGCATCGCCCGGGTGTTCTCTGGCGCTTCCTGGCAGAGATGCAAGGTGCGTCTCATGCGCAACGTGTTGTCCAAGGTGCCCCGGGCGTCGGCGGAGATGGTGGCCGCCACGGTGCGCACGGTGTTCGCCCAGCCCGACGCGGCCGCCACCCGGGGCCCACCTCCGAGCTGTGGCCGACACCCCGGGAGCGCTTTGTGGGGGCCGCCTCCGTGCTCGACGAGGCTGAGCACGACGTCACTGCCTATGCCGACTTCCCCCGTGCCCACCACTAGAAGATCGCCTCCACCAATCCGCTCGAGCGGGTGCACAAGGAGATCAAGAGACGGACCAACGTGGTGGGCATCTTCCCCGACGACCCAGCCGTGGTCCGTCTCGTCGGTGCCATCCTCGTCGAGGTCCACGACGAGTGGCAGACCACCGACCGCCGCCATCTATCCGAGGCCTCCATGGCCCTCATCGACCGAGCCAACGAGGAGGTGATCATCACGACACAGCACCCCCAGCTGCCGGCGGCCTAACGTCGGGGAGCACCGAGGGTCAGGTACTTACTTCCACCACTCGGCGGGACGCTGCCTATCGCCCCGCCGTGGCGTGGCGGGTAGGCCAGACTGCTGTCGTGAAGCGTGCCCGCGGACCGTCTGCGTCCTCGTCGCCACCCCGGTCGGGCAGTGTGAGCTTGCTCATACTGACCGGCCACCCCCCGAGGCGAAGCTGTGAGTGACGCAAGTCGTAGTAGTAGCGGGCGGAGACGCTCAGCTCGCGGCACAGCAACTGACCCTCGGCGTCGACGCGCCGACAGATCTTCCCTTGTGCCGATCCCTCAGAGCGGCGCGCTTGGCGATGGCGTCCGTCCCCTCCCGACCAACGTCCCACCTCGCAGTCTGGGACTGCGCACACGGGATAGCGGGCGAGCATGTGGCCACGCCTATCAGTCCATCTACAGAAGGGTTGGACGAAGAGGGCGGCGAGGTGAAGGCGATGGGTCTTGGACCGGGGCAGGCGGGCTTCGCGATAGAAGACTTGGTTGCGCTCGAGGAGACGTCGTCCGCCTCTCCGGCGCTGGCGTCCTGGCAGGGGCGCCTGTACCTGGCGTGGACGGGAAATGACTTGCGCCTCAACACGATCTCCACGCCGGACGGCCGCCGCTTCTCGGATAAGCGGACGCTCGATCACAAGAGCTACAAGACCGTCTCCAAGACATCGTCCTCGAGCAGTGGGTTCACCGAGACCAGGACGGTCGCACTCGGTCCCTCCTTGGCTGGATCGCAAAGCGGACTGCAGCTCGCCTGGACCGGCTCAGACCGCCACCTCAACTTGGTGGAAGTAGGGCCGAGTGGGCGTCCTTCCCACATCAGGCTGAGGGAGAAGAGTCAACAGCCGCCCTCGGTCGCTGAAGTTGCCGGCGGCGTGGCGCTGGCCTGGACGGGCACCGACCGCCGCCTCAACCTGATCGTCTCCCAAGGTCATCCCCTAGGTGAACCCATCCATATGGCGCAGACGAGCTCGGAGGCGCCCGCCGTATGCGCCATCGAAGACGAGCTGGCGCTGGCCTGGACGGGCACCGACCGCCGCCTCAACCTGATCGTCTCCCAAGGTCACTCCCTGGGCGAACCCATCCACGTGGCGGAGACCAGCTCGGAGGCGCCCGCCGTATGCGCCATCGACGACGAGCTGGCACTGGCCTGGACGGGCACCGACCGCCGCCTCAACGTCATCGTCTCCCAGGGTCGCTCCCTGGGCCAACCCGTCCACGTGGCGCAGACCAGCCCCCATGCGCCCGCCGTCTCCTACCACTTCGGTGAGCTGGTTCTGGCGTGGACGGGCCGCGACCGCCGCCTCAACCTGGGTCGGATGCGGCGCGTCAGTTGAGGGCTCAGGTCCCCGGAAGCGGTGTACGCCGCGGGGGTGGGACGGGCCTGGTGGTTTGCGCCCTGGCCGTGGCGGTCGCCACCGCTGCCGGCCCGGGACACTCGGCCCTCGTCTGCGGGCCGCGGGTTGTGGCCACGCGGCAGGGTGGGGAGAGCGAGTTGATGAGTGGGTGCCGAGCGGTCTGGCCGACACCGCCGGGCGTGAAGCTCCGGTCCCCTCACCGGCTGCTCCACGAGCGCCGACCCCTCGTCCCAATCCTCGGCATCCGCCAGGGCAGGCGCACGGGGCGGGGAAGGCTGGTGACCTTTCTCTCGGCCGGTACGCCTCCCCCGGCGAGAACATCCGTGAGGTCGGCCTCCAGGCCGTACCGGGCGCGCGCCAGGTCGCGGCCGAGTCCGCCGTAACGACCCCCACGTCAAGGCCGTCCAGCTCAGGGTCGAAGATCCGGGGCCTAACCAGACAGCAGAGTGATTGAATCCCCGCGTGCCCGTCCTGCGGATTGTCGCATTCGTGTTCCTGGTCGGAGTGGGCCTGTTGTACGGACTGGCCTTCCGTGACGACGCCCAGGGGAGGAAGCGTCCGCTCGACGCCCGCGGCACCATCAGCGCCAGCATCGATCGAAACGGCTTGCTTAGTGTCAGCGAGGACCTCAACCTCGACGTCTCTGAGCTGGCCGACAGGCGAGTCGAGCGGGTGCTGCCCCACCCCCGGCTGCGGGTGCTGAGTGTCACAGACTCCCGCGGGGCGCCGGTTCCCTTCACGACCGAGGACAGCTACGGCTCCAGCACGACGGTGGGGTTCGTAGCGCCAGCCGGGGGCCACCAGCGATTCATCATCCGCTACGTGGTGGAACGAGCCGTGGGCGCCTATTCCGACGGGGCACACCTGTTCACCAGATGGCTGGACCGCTCCAACGAGCTGGCCTTCGAAGACCTGCGCGTGGAGGTGACCTGGGCCGATGCCACCAGCCCGCCGTTGTTGGCGACGGCCATGGTCAGCCCCGAGGCCGTGGGCCCACTTAGCCTGGGACAGCGCAGAACGGTGCTGGACGGCTCGCCAGGCAAGGTCAGCTGGGAGGCGGGGCGGGTGGGTATCAACTCCGAGGTCGACACGCGGGTCCTCTTCTCGCTCGGGGCTGTCCCCGGCCTTCCCCGGGCCCCACGGCCCATCCTCGAGGCTGTCCGGTCCGCAGAGGACGAGCGGGTCACCCGGGTGCGCCGGAGCCGAAACCACCTGTTGGCGCTGAGCGCCTTTGCTCCCCTCGTCGCCGTCGGCCTCCTGACAGTGTGGGCGGGGTTGCAGTACCGGCTGGGGCGAGAGCCGGAGGTCGACCATCCCGAGTACGAGCGGGAGCCACCGAGCGCGCATCCGCCCGCCGAGGTCGGCTGGCTGGTTCGCTTCGGGGAGGTCAGCCGGCAGGACCTTTTGGCAACCGTGCTCCACTTGGCGTACCGAGGCCACCTGGAAGTGGACGACCGCAACGGCGCCACTTTCCTAGTAGCCCCACGCCAGAAGCACCAGCGCGACCGTCTGCGGCCCTTCGAGCAGCGGGTGCTGAACTGGGTGCTACCCGAAGGAAGCGGCGAGGTGCGCTTCAGTGATCGGGCCGCGGAGATGCTCCGCGCCGACCTCGACGCTTCTCGCCAGAGCCTGGCCAGTCGACCGGAGGATGAGCTGGGCGGCTTCAACGCCGTCTACCGTTCCTTTTCCGACGAGGTGGCGTCAGCGGGGGAGGCCGACGGCCTCATCGAACGCAAGGCGGGGGCCAGCGCCATTCTCACCCTTCGCTTCATCGGCTTCGGGGCTCTGGCCGCCGGTGTGGTGCTCATGGGGTTCTCGTTCACGGGTCTGGCTCTCATCGTGGCCGGCGCTGCGGTGGCCGCCTTTGGCGGAGCTCTGACCCGGCGCACTCCGAAGGGCGCAGCCATTGCGGCCCGCTGGCAGGCCTTCGCCCGGTACCTGCGCGACTACTCGTTCCTCGACGACGCACCGCCCGCGTCAGTGGTGCTATGGGACTATTACTTGCCCTATGCCGTCGTGCTGGGACAGGGTGACAACGTCATTCGCATGATGAGCGTTGTCTCTCCAGGCCAGGCATGGCAGGCGCTGGCCGGCCTCGTGTCGGGGAGCCGGCCCGAAAAAGCAGACTAGAACTGGACGTCGATTGCCGCCCGCGAGGTGAGGTCGGCCTCGAAGTAGAGCCGTTGGCTGAACCCGAAGGCGGAGGCGACGACGTTGCTGGGAAAGGACTGGGTCTTGGTGTTGAAGGCCCGCACGGTGTCGTTGTAAAACTGCCGTGAATAGGCGATCTTGTCCTCGCTGCGGGCGAGTTCGTCTTGCAGGGCTTGGAAGTTCTCGTCGGCCTGCAAGTCTGGATAGGCCTCAGCCACGGCGAACAAGGACCGGAGGGCACTCGTCACCATGTTTTCGGCCTGGGCCTGCTCGCCCACCCCTTGGGCGCCGATGGCGCGGGAGCGGGCCTCGGTGACTCCCTCGAACACCCCACGCTCGTGGGTGGCGTAGCCCTTCACCGTCTTGACGACGTTGGGGATGAGGTCGTAGCGACGCTGTAGCTGGACGTCGATCTGGGCCCAGGCGTTCTCGATGCGGTTACGCAGGCGAACGAAGGCGTTGTACTGGACGATCGCATACAGCACGACCGCGGCGAGGACGGCGAGGGCGATCCAGACGGCGATCACGGCCTCAGCATACGACGCGCATGACGCTGGGGTCCATGGCTGCGGCATGGCGCCTAGCACGCTGGGCCGAACAGCCGCATACAGGCATGTGCCGGCCACCTCCAGCGTCACAGGACGTCCCAGGGACTGGTGAACTCATGGGGTGCCGGCGTGAGGTCACGATCAGCAGTGCGCAACCACGGGGCGAGGTCATTGACCGCTGAGCTAGGCGAGAGGGCTCACCATCCAAGGCTTGGCCTCGCCGGAGCGACTCACACAAGCATCTAGCCCAGATGGGAGACATCCGTCGAGGTCCCTATGTTGGGAGCGGCGTTCAGTCGTCCAACCGGGCGCCGGGCAGTCCATTTAGGCGATGAGCGTATCGCTCATGAGCTCCCTATTGTGAGGGTCGGCCCCCTAAGCTAAGAATCCGCTGGAGCTATGAGCCGCTCCGGCTCTATCGGGCAGATGAAGGTAGCTACTTACCTGACTTCCGTGTCTGGCTGCCTACCCGCACCGAGCACCCACCCTTATTCCTGGCGGTCAAGCCCGTACACCCCGATGAGCTTGGCTACTACCCCATCCGCACAGCCCGCATTGGCCAGCCGAGCCCCGGCAATTGCCCACTACCTGGAGAACAATGGGATGCCCAAGCCGGACCGTCGAATGACCCGCCGGGCCCACCGACTCAACAAAGCCGAGCGCCGTTCCCAACGGCAGTAACTGGACCAGGGTGCCAGCGGTGACCCGGAAGGCACACCTCTCGGTTCTTCCGTCGTTGAACCCTTCGAACAGCCACGACGATGGCGGGACCCCTGTCCGCGTGGTATCTACCGTTCCCTACTTTGACGCGAAGAGCCCGGAAACCTTGTCATTGTGGCGGCTCCCACCTAATGTCCCTTCATCCTGACGGTTGGTTGGGGCATTCAAGGGGGGACGGCCAATGGCGATCTGTGGCTCACTGACGAGAACCGCGGCCGTCGCCGCCGCCACCGTGGCATTGATGGGGCTGGGGGTCGTCTCCGCGCCGCCCGCGGCAGCCGAAACGCTGGACTTCGCCTGCACGGGGGCCGAGCAGAGCTGGAGAGTTCCGGCCCGAGTGACGCAGGCCACCTTCGACCTGTTGGGTGCCCAAGGGGGTGGCCCCCGCGGCGGCTTCGGGAGTCGGGCGACGGCCACCATCCCCGTGACACCCGGCGAGACAATCCTGATCAACGTGGGTTGCCGGGGCGGCGAGCCCAGAAGCGCGCTAGGCGCTCCGGGCAGCTTCGGCGGGGGTGCGGGCGGCTTCAATGGCGGCGGTCCGGGTGGCAACGCGGCCGGTCCAACGGAGTCCGGCGGGAACGGGGGCGGCGGCGCATCGGACGTTCGTCGTGGAGGGGCATTCCTAGTCCACCGGGTCATCGTCGCCGGGGGAGGCGGCGGGGGCGGCACACCTGAGGATGTAATACCCGGACTCGCTCCCCAACCGTTGGCCGGCGGTGTCGGCGGTGGGGCACAGGGTGGCGCCGGTGAGGACTTTGACCTTGTGACGCCAGTCGGCGGCATCCGCACTCACCCGGGGGGCGGGGGCGGTGCTTCCGCGGGTGGCCAGGGCGGCGACAACGGTGGCAACGGCTTCCTCGGGTTTGGAGGTTTGGGAGGAGCCGGAGGTACCTTTGAGTTCCTCGGCGACTCAGAGCCCGCCTCGGGTGGACACGGCGGAGGCGGCGGATACTTCGGTGGGGGCGGTGGGGGCGGCGAGAGCGGCAGTACTCTTAGTTCCAGACGCCCCGGCCCCGGCGGGGGCGGGTCCGGATTTGGTCCCGCCGGCGTCACGTTCAATGGGCTGAAAGCTGGGGACGGCGCGGTGAGGATCACCTTCACCCCGGCCGCGCAGCCGATCACAGGTGGAGGCCTCGGGACGCCAACCCCCGGTGGAGGCCTCGGGACGCCAACCCCCGGTGGAGGCCTCCCCGATGCTGGTGTCTCGCTGCCTGGACCCGGCGTCTCGGCAGGCCAGGTGCCCGTTGATGTTGGCGGGGTGTCAGCTGCTCGTGATGGAAGGGGCGGCTTGCCCATCACGGGCTTTGGCGCCCTTACCCTCGTAGCCGTCGGCACGTGGGTGATGGCTCTTGGCGGCACTCTCATGGCGCTGTCTCGCCGTCGGCGTGTGCAAGCCATGACGGAACGGTTGAAACCCTGAGATGAGCGGCGTGCCCGGGAAACGCTTCTGACCGCTGCGTACATGGCCAGCGGAGGCCCCCCTGGTGGGGGAAGCCATGTCCGACCTGGCTCGTCACGAGGCGACGGCTCAGGAGATACTCGACGCGCTTAGGTCGGTATGAGCCAAGCCATCGTCGCCCTGGTTTCCCTGCGGGCCATCGTGGCCACCGTCGCCGGCCTAGGGCGGCTGTCTCGTGTCTAGAAGCGATCACCCATTGGCCCCCCAGCATCAACGGGAGCTGCGGCGACTCCTGGCGAGCATCGATCACCAGGCGGGCTGCCGGGCGGAGGACTGTCCGTGTGGCTGGGAGGTAGCTATCGAAATGCGGGCCAGGGCGGATGACTTGTCGGCCGAGAGGGACGCCGAGATGGCCAGGCGCAAACGGGCGACGGCGGCGGGGCCGAAGGTCCGGCGAGTCGCCTAGCCCTAGAGCGCCAGGCCGTCCCCCACCCGGGCGCTACATGTCGACACACTTGGAGGAGATGCCACTGGGGAGCCCCGCCACTGTGACCGGCCGGCGGCCGCTCTTCGTGTTGCTCACCCGGTGCTGTCCTTCGGCCTACTGATCATCGGGCTTTGGGCAGCCGTGCGACGGTGGCACGCCGCCGAAGGCCTACTGACTGCCGCCGTGGCGCTGTCGGCCATCGCCTATGCCGTCCTGACTAGGGGCTACTGGATGCCGGCCGGCAGCAAGTGGAGGCACTCCGGACGCAGAGCGAGCAACAACGAACGGCGGCCGAGCAAGCCCATGCGCTGGCGCAGGATACCCTGCGAGAGACGACCCGTGGCCGACTCGCAGCGCTGGCTCCAGCGGTGACCGTCCGGCTGATCGATGTGAGAGGCGACTGGTATCAAATCGGCACCAGGGTTGGCGGAGCAGCAGGTGCACGCTCCCACCGAGGCGGTACTACAAGACGATTGGACCGGTCTCGCCATGACGCTCCGCATGTCCTTCGAGGTGAGGAACCACGGCCCTCGTGTTGCCATAGTGAACGTCATACGGCTGCTTCAAGATGACGCTCTCTGGACGGAGGACTGGTCTATGTACGAGCGCCGGACGAAGATGAAGGCCTTGCCTCAGGGTGAGACAGCCTTGATTGTCTTGCAGCACTCCATGTCTGCCGAAGGGTGGCGGCGGCAGGCTAGGGAGGGCTTCGACGTTCCAATGGTCGAGGACAACCCCTGGATGCTTCGCTACGAGCACTGACCAGCCCGCCCGATCATTCTGTGATCGACCGCCACACCTGGCAGGCCGAGGTCAGGCCGCTCGACGCCTTCGACGTTCTCTTCACCCTGAGGCCCCAAGATCAGTGGTCAACGCTCCGCTCATATGGTTTCCTACCCGGGAGTACCCGAGCCTTCCGGATCGCCGAACCTCCGCTCCCGAGGAGTGAGCGACCCCAGGCGGGGTGGGGGACGGCGGGGCCTACGCCATCCCGCTTGCCTTGGCGATGAAGGTGGCGACGAGGTTGGTCGCCACGTCCACGCTGAGGCGAGGCAGGGCGCCGGCTGCCTTGCGAAGGGCAGACTTCTCTTCCGGGTCCTCGGTCTCGTCGGCCGCCGCCTGGAGCGCTTCGACTACAGCCGCCAGGGCGTCCTCCGGTGAGGGCCACTGCTTGATCGCCCGGCGGGCTTTGGGCAACAGGCGCACGTCGAGCACCCTCGGTGGATAGGGCTCCTGGGCCACGTTGAGCGGCTTGAAGGTGACGTACTCCCCGTCGAGTCGCCGTAGGGACTGGTTGACGGTGCCAAGGTCGAGCCCCGTCTCGGCTACCAGGTCGGGGAGCCAGTTTCGGTTCGGCGTGTCTTCTAGCCGTGCGATTGCCTCCAGCATCATGAGGTCTTCGCTCCAGCGATCATCGGCCATGGGAGCGACGCTAGCTACCGGATGTGACTGGGGGGCGACAGTGGTCACCAAGGGCTGACGCACCGGAGCAGGAAGGCTACGCCGTCCGGCACCGTGGCAAGCGTGGCACCGACGAGAAGGCATAGGAGTCCCCAGGGTTCAAGAGTGAGACCACCCGCTGCCAGATCACGAAAGCCCGCGTCGAGTCGGGCCACGTCCTTTGACCGGGCATCCCGCTCAGCGTCTGTTGACGTCCCACCGAGTGGTGTAGAAGCCGGGACCATCCACCACTGAGGTGGGGTCGCCGGGAGATCTTCGGCTTTCCGTCCAAAGAGAGCTGAAGGAGCTTCCCGGTGACCCTGACCCAGTCTGACGTGACCAGCCTGCTCGACGCGATCCGCGCCGGCGGCGACATCGACATCATCCGCAAAGGCGTGGAGCTGGTGCTCCAGGCCCTGATCGAAGCCGAGGCCACCGAGGCGATCGTGCGCCGGCCTCTACGAGCGCAGCGACACCCGCACCAACCAGCGCAACGGCAGCCGTGAGCGACTGCTCACCACCAAGGCCGGCGATGTGGAGCTGAAGATCCCCAAGCTGCGCCGAGGGTCGTTCTTCCCCGCCATCCTCGAGCGGCGCCGCCGCATCGACCGGGCCCTGTTCGCGGTGGTGATGGAGGCCTACGTGCACGGCGTGTCCACCCGCAAAGTCGACGACCTGGTGGCCGCCCTGGGTGCGGGGGCGGGATCTCCAAGAGCGAGGTCAGCCGCATCTGCGCCGGCCTGGACGACGAGATGGCCGCCTTCCGTGCCCGCAGCCTGGCCCATGTCGAGTTCCCCTACGTGTTCGCCGACGCCACCTACATCAAGGGCCGCGTCGGCGCTCAGGTGGTGAGCCGGGCGGTGGTGGTGGCCACCGGGGTGTCGATGACCGGAGAGCGCGAGGTGCTGGGCTGCGCGGTGGGCGACACCGAGGACGAGGCGTTCTGGACCGAGTTCTTCCGCTCCCTGCGGGTCCGGGCCTGCACGGCGTGCGCCTGGTGATCTCCGACCACCACTTGGGGCTCAAAGCCGCCATCGCCAAGGTGTTCGTGGGCGCCGCCTGGCAGCGCTGCCGGGTCCACTTCATGCGCAACGTGCTGTCGAAGGTGACCAAGGCCAACGCCGAGATGGTGGCCGCCGCCATCCGCACGATCTTCGCCCAGCCCGATGCCGATGCGGTGGCCGCCCAATTCGAGCGCATCACCGCCACCCTGGAGCCTCAGTTCCCCGAGGTGACGGCCATGCTTCACGACGCCCGAGAGGACCTGTTGGCCTTCAGTGCCTTCCCGCTCGAGCACTGGCGCAAGCTGTGGTCGACCAACCCGCTCGAGCGCCTGCACCGGGAGATCAAGCGGCGCACCGACGTCGTGGGCGTGTTCCCCAACGACGCCGCCATCGACCGCCTGGTCACCGCCGTCATCGTCGAACAGCACGACGAGTGGGCGGTGGCCGAACGCCGCTACCTCTCCGAGACCTCGATGGCCCGGCTGCGCCACGCCGACCCGCCGGCGCTTCCTACCCCCGATCTGGACCACAAGCGCCTGGCCGGCTGAAAACCGGCCTCATAGAGCCCGGAGAAGGCCCGGCCAGGGTCCGGGATGGGTCAGGGGTGCGGCGGGAAGAGCTCGTGCAGCCCGTTCCGACGATGCCTACGATCTTGTCGCCGGAGATCACTTCTCCACCACTCCGCGGGGCGTCATCCAGCGTCTAATTCGTCCCTGCGTGCTGCCGCTCAGCGGTGAGCATTCCCATGAGTCTGTTGTGGCGCTCCTCCAGATGGCGTAGCTGGTTTGGGGTTGACCCGGTTCGCCGGACATCCTGACTATGCCGCGTGAGCGGCCTCCTGGTGGTGGATCAAGTTGGCTTCGTACTCGGCCGGGCTGAGATAGCGCAACGAGGAATGAAGCCTCTCGCGGTTATAGAACACCTCGATGAACTCGAACACCGCCCGGCGGGCCTGCGCCCTCGTGGCCCACGACCGGCCATCGATGAGCTCGGTCTTCAAGGTGGCGAACCAGCTCTCGGCCACGGCGTTGTCCCAACACTGGCCGGGCCGGGAGAAGCTCTGGGTGACGCCATTGGCATCGAGGAGCCGTTGGTACTCATCCGAGTTGTACTGTACTGAAGAAACGAGCGAACCCCTCCAGACATGTTCACCTTGACATAGAGGCGAAGAAAGCCGTGGCCCGCTTCAAGATGTCGCGCTCCTCGCGCAGCACCCTGTTCTCCTTGCGCAGCCGGGCCAGCTCCTCCCGCTCGGAGGTTGTGAGGCCCTCCCGCTGCCCGTCGTCGATCTCGGCTTGGCGCACCCACGCCCGCACCGCCGTCTCGGTCAGGTCCAAGTCTCGGCACACCTCGGGGACCGACTTGCCGCTGGTGCGGACAAGCTCGACCACCTCCGCCTTGAACGCCTTGGAGAACGACCGCCGGCGGCGGGCCTCCTTCCTTCCCATGGTCTCCATGATGGACATCCTTTCCGGGGCTTCGCCCCTGATGGTGGATGTCGGTCAAACTGGGTCAGGCCCAGTTCTCCACCTGGCCGAGGCGCTCTTCATCCGTCGCCTCCGATACTGGAGGAAACGTCTCCACGGCGGTTCCCGCTTCTACGTCCCAGCGAACGTCGAGCGACTTACCTACAGCAGCCGTCCTTGGCCGGGGTCGTGGGTGTAGGCGGACGAGAAGGCGCCCGAGGGCCGTCTTGGCCGTTGTTACGGCACTCGGACGATCAGGGGCGAACGCAAGGCGGTTACGGCGGATGCCGTCAGCGGCGAGACCTAATCCGATGAGTTCGAGTGCCCATCCCAGGTAGCGCACGAAGGTGTCGAGCGCTACGCCGGCCAGGACAGCACCAGCGACAGTGAAGAGCGCCCCCACTAACCACAGGGCGACGGCCGTCCTTCGTGTCACAGTGCGAAAAGGTCGGTTACTCGGGAGGTAGCAGGCGTTCAGCGACCCCGAGCATCACACATCCTGCTTGTCATCGCCGACCCCGGACTCAATGACCGTCCCCGAGTCGTCTCGTACTTCTACCAGCCACCCGTGGACCAGTCGCTTCCAGGTCAGGTGGAAGCCCATCTCGGTTAGACGCTTCTTGCCGACCGACCTGACCAGCCCGTCTCCTGAAACGCTGATCCTGTCTAGGACCCTGACGTCCCGGTTGAGCGAGCCGCATCCCGGGCATGGCGCATGCGTCTCTTCGTTCGGGATCACCCGGCCGCAACCGAGGCATCGATGTTGGTTCACCCTGGTGACTGCTTTAAGCTAAGCAGACGGACTCAGGACTACGCTCAGCCCGATGCCGGGAGCACGTGGCGGCGTGCCCATGCTCGGGCGGGACTGTGAGCTCGAGATTCTCACGGTCACCCTGGTGCGGATCCGTGACGGCAGCGCCGGCGTGGCCCTCGTCGAGGGCGAGCCCGGGATAGGCAAGACCCGCCTCTTGGACGAGGTGGCCGCCGCCGCCGCGTCCTCGGGGACGCAGGTGTTCCGGGCCACCGCTCGGGCCGTCGAGCGAAGCCGGCCCTTCGGAGTGATTGCCGAGGCCCTCGGGTTGGAGCTCTCGTCTGAGGACTCGGAGAGAGCCGGCATCGCCCGTCTGCTCCTGAGCGAAGCCGTCAATGTGGACCAGGGCACAGTGGGCGCCGGCGGCGCCGATGTCCGCTATCAGGTGGTGGAGGCCGTTGTGGCGTTGACCGAGCGCCTGGCCCTGGCGGGGCCCATCGTGTTCGCCCTCGAGGACCTCCACTGGGCGGACCCCTCCACCCTGCTGGCGGTGCACGCCCTCGGCCACCGTCTCAGCGACCTGCCCCTGGGGCTGATCGCAACCTTCCGTCCTGTTCGTAGTCTCGACCTCGATCGGGTGGTGGAGGGGCTGGTGACCGAGGGTGCGACCCACGTGGTTCTCGGACCCCTGGACGACCAGGCCATCGCCCAGCTGGCCACTGCGGTGGCCGGCGCACTGCCCGGTGATCGACTTCGACATCAGCTGGAGCGAGCCAAGGGAAATCCCCTCTTCGTCATCGAGCTGCTCCGGGCGCTCTGCGAGGAACAGCTCCTCGAGCTGGCAAACGGGGAGGCCGAGCTGACCCGCTTCACCCTGGCTCCCAGCCTTCGTCTCATCCTCCTGCGCCGGTTCAGCCACGTGAGCCCCGAAACGCTGGAGGTCATTCAGCTGGCGTCGGTGCTCGGGGCGAGCTTCGACGTGGCCCATCTGGCGCTGATCAGTCGGCGCTCGGCGCTCGAGCTGGCACCCCTCCTCGAGGAAGCCTTGCGCACCGGCCTGGTATGCGAGGCCGGACCTCGCCTGGGCTTCTGCCACGACCTCATTCGAGAAGCCATGTACGAAGATGTGCCTGCTTCCATCCGAGCCGCGCTTCACCTGGACACGGCCTGGGTCCTCGCCGACGCTGGCGCCAGCCCCATCCAAGTGGCCGAGCACCTCGCCTTGGGTGCCCAACCCGGTGACGGCAAGGCCATCGACTGGCTCCACGGCGCCGCTCGGGGCATCCTTTCGCTCGCCCCGGCGTCGGCCGCCGAGCTGATCGAGCGGGCGCTGACCCTTACCGAGCCCGGCGCCGCCAGGCGCGACCTCCTCCTCGCCGACCTGGTCATAGCCCACATGTGGTCGGGGAGAATCCGGCAGGCCGAGGAGTTGGCCCGGGAGATACTGAGCCGTCCACACGACCCATCGGTGACCGTACCGGTTCGCCGTGTGCTCATCGATGTCCTGTCGATGGAGGGCCGCGTCCTCGAAATGATGCGCGAGTCCGACCTCACGGCCCCAGAAGAGGGCGTCTCCGAGGGGATGCGGGCCCAGCTGCATGCCGTCGCCGCCGCAGGGCCGCTGTACCGGGGCGAGCCGCAGGCAGCGGCCGCCGCCGCCGAACAGGCCCGCCGGGAGGGAGAGCAGGCGGGCGACGACACCGCCGTGTGCCTTGCCCTTGTCGTGAGCGGGTTGGCCGCCCTCACCCAGGCCGACGCCGCCGAGGCCATCGCAACCCTCGAAGAGGCTCGTGAACGGTCAAGGCACAGCCACTCCAAGGCAGAGCTTCGTTCTACCTACTCCCCCTACATCCTCCTTGGACTAGCCCTGGCGCAAGGCGACCGGGTGGAGGAAAGCATCCAGACCTTCCACGAAGGCCTGCGCCTCAGCAACGAGCTCGGCTTCGCTGGCAACCTTCCCCTCTTCCACTGGGGCTTGGCCCAGTTCCACTTCCTGGTCGGGCAATGGGACGACGCAATCGCTGAGGCCGAGGCCGGCTTCGCCCTGGGGCGCGAGGTGGGGGCGGGGATGGGGTCGACGATGGCCCACGTCGTGGTCGCCCTGATCGCCTTTCACCGCAACGAGCTGGACCTGGCGGAGGAGGCGCTGGCCCGGGCCGAGGCAGCGTTCGCCACCTTCGGCCCGCATTTCATATTCGACTGGCTGGAAGGGACTGCGGCGGCGCTGGCCGAGGCGCGGGGCGAACAGCGCCAAGCGCTGGCGTTGCTCGAGAGGGCCAGGGATCGAAACGTGGCGAGCCGGGTGTTCCTCGACCACCCCTTCTTCGGTCCTGACCTGGTGCGGCTCTCATCGCCCAACGGGTACGCCGGGTACGCCACCGCCACCGCCACCGTGGCAGAGGTCGAGGAGGTGGCCCGGCGCCTCGACACGCCCTCGGCCGCGGGGGCTGCTCTGCGCTGCCGAGGGTTGCTGGACGACGACGTCGATCTCCTCTTGCGCGCTGTCGCCGTCCTCCGTCGGGGGCCCCGGCCGCTCGAGCGAGCCTTGGCCTGCGAGGACGCGGCCACCGCCTTGTCCCGCCGGTCCCGCACAACCGAGGCCATCGAACTCCTGCAGCAGGCCGTCGCCATCTACCAAGAGCTGGGCGCCCGGCGCGACCTGGCCCGTGTCGAAGCTCACCTGCGGTCCTTTGGTGTTCACCGAGGTCTCCGCCGACAGCGCCGAGACCGCCCGTCCTGTGGCTGGGAGAGCCTGACGCCGACGGAGTCGGAGATCGTGCGCCTCGTCAGCCAGGGTCTGACCAACCGGGAAATCGGTGAGCGGCTCTTCATCTCGCCGCGCACCGTCGAGACGCATATCTCCCACGTCTTCAGGAAGCTGGGCATGGCTTCCCGCTCCGCGCTCAGAGCCGAGGCGAGTCGTCGGGGTGCGGGCCCTCCAATGAATCGGACAAGAGCCTGAGAAGCTCCAGCCAGCCATGGAAGCAACGTCGCTCGCCGCCGTCCACGTCAAGCTCACCGTTGGGTGACCTTCCCGCAGTGACCCACAGCCGGATGAGCATTTGCCCATGGTCCGATTCGGTCATGGCGCACACATTCCCGGGTGGTCCTATTCTCTAGGAGCGCGCCCGCCGCCTACCGCTTGGCTCGAGTGTGCAGCTTCCTGGCCAGTTCAAGAAGGCTCTCCTCGGTGAAATCACCCAGGATGTCGCTGCCGCCGAGGTAGGCGACCACGTTGCCGGATCGCCAGACGTAGACCACGAGCCGGGAGCGACTTCCGTCAGGGAACGTAGTGGTCAACCTCACGCCCGGGGTTGCCTCGTCACCCAGACCCGTGACGGGGGCGTCTTCGGTGACGCTACGGCGGACGTCACCCGTAGCCTCCGAGAAAAGGCCGTTCCTGATGGAAGACAGGGCCTTGGACGCAGTTCCGGCGTCACCGAGGAGGAACGCGGCGGCGCCGGGCCTGTTGGAGTTGACTCCGCTTTCTTGGGCGCTGAAGCCGATCTTCGTTTCCGCCACACTGGGTTGCGACCTTGGCCCCTTGACCCAGTAGGTGTGGTAACAAGCCTGGATAGCCAGGGATTGAAGCTCAGCGATGCGCTCGGGCTTCTTGGTGAGGATTTGCAGGCACTCAGAAGGGTTCATGAGCCGGGGCGCCTCCCGCAGCCGGTACCCGGGCGGCAGGTCCGAGGGCTCGAGCCCAAAGCGGGGAAGGTCGGCGGCGGCGAGGTTGGCGCCGGTCGAGGCGGCCCCGGTGGGGGACGTCGTTCTGGCACCGGTCGAGTCGTTGTCGTCGCCACCTCCGCAGGCCCCGGCCACGAGGGCGAGGGCGCACATCAGGGCGAGGACGCCATGGCGATTGGCGTGGGTGCCCGTCATCTCAAGCGCCGCCGCTTAACCGGTTTCTCACCGAGCCAGCAACAAGGAGGGCGCCCGGGGCAAGGGAGGAGGCCATGGATTCGAACTCCTCGAAGTCCTCGTTGAAATCGTTGACGAAGCTGAGCCAACCGGCGAAGAAGATGACGAAGATCACCAGCCCCACCGCGGCCAGGGCGATGACGATCCAGGAGATGATCACCGCCGCCTTGCACAGGTCCTCGCCCGTGAGCGCGCCGCCTGACTGCTGGATCTTGCTGCGGGTGCTCGGCACCAGTACCAAGGCAGCGATGGCGGCGGGAAAGAAGAGGAGGGAGGCGATTGCCAACCCCAGGACCACGATGGCCATGGTCTCGGTCTTGGGGGCAGGGGCGGACCCCCCTGCCCGGTAGCCCGGCGGCGGGGCACCCCGGCCCGGAGCTTGCCCCGGGGGTGGAGGCTTCTGCTCCCACGGTCGCTGCGACTGCCAGGGGCCGGGGTTGGTCATGAGCGTGTCCTCCTCTTTGCGGCGCTAGCTCTCGTCATGGCGGCCCCACTCCAGGATCCGAGCCTTCAGGGCCCGCATCCTGTCCAGGTAGGCGTTGTACTGCGCCCCACAGGCAGCGGCGGCCCGCCGCCGCTCGATGTTCTCGCGACCACCAGGCCCCCCCCGCTGGCCAAACCACTCGTCTCTGGCTTGTTCGTCGGACCCGCGCTTGCACCCGTCGTAGGCCTCAGCGGCCGACTCGGTTGTGGAGATGTCGGCCAAGGTGGCGTCCCTCAGGGGCCGGAACTCCTTCCTCATCGGGCCGCTTTCGAGTTCAAACTTGAGCGAGCCCAATATTTGTTGGACCTGGACCTTGAGTCCCAGGGGCGCAACCTGGTCTGCGCACGCCGGTCCCTGGCAGGCCAGGGCGGCGTCGAGCTTGCGCACGGCCTCGAGCCGTTCCGTGCGCGTGGCCTTGGCCACGTGCCGAGGCGCGGACCGCTGAAACAGGCGGGCAGGACAACCGCCACTGCGAGCGCCGTCAGCGCCACTTGGGCCCTGGTGGGACGCATCACCTGTGGTGGCCTCTCATGTCAGCGCCTCCCGAGCGGGCATGGCAAGACGATGGCGCATGGTGGCCCTCCTTCGGGTCGAGCGGCGGACACTGCCCAGAGCTCCTTGGCTGCCAGTCGCCTGGATTCTCACTAGGTCCCCTGGATGGCGCGGAAGTCCAGCTTCTTGGCCAGGTCGAGGATGCTCTGCTCAGTGAAGTCACCCAAGGTGTCGGAACCGCCAACGAAGGCAACAACATTGCGGGTGCGCCAGATGTAGAAAACAAGCCGGAAGTCACCAGCGGGACTGGTGACGATGGATCGCAGGCCAGGGAGCGCTTCGTCTCCTAGGCCGGTCACGGGGATGTCCTCGGTTCTCACCGAGCCGGCGTCACCTGTGGGGCGGAGGTTGCTGGCTAGGTCCTGTCTCAGGATGGGAAGGGCTCTGGAGGCACTCGCGGCGTCACGGAAAAGGGTCGCACCTGAGCCCGGCTTGTTGGAGGCTGTCCTGCCCCCTTTTCGCACCTCTTTCTGGTAGTTGGCCGCGTAACACGCCTGGATGCCCAGTGACTGCAGCTGAGCGGCGAGGGCTGCTCCCTCCCTTGTCTCGGCTTGGCTGCACTCGGCGGCCGTCCCGAGCTTTGACGGCTCCCGCAACTTGTACCCGGCTGGCAGGTCGGACGGTTCGAGGGCGAACCGGGGCAGGCGCTCGGCGGTGAGGTTGGCACCCGTTGAAGTAACGGTGTCCGCCTGATCGCCTTTGTCACCGCCTCCACAGCCGGCGGCCAACAAGGCGAGCACGGAGGCCAGAACGGGTAGGCGGATGTGCTGGCGGACCCAGAGGTTTCCGACTGATGGTGCCGATCCGGTCATTGTGAACAAGAATGTCCCCCGCGCATGTCCAAGACATCCGGGGGTTTCCCGGATATTCTCGGCCAGAGCCGCGATTCGGCGGCTGTGCACAGCTGCGCCTGGCCGGGGATGCGGCCCCGAAACCCCTGTTGCCGCATCGAACAGCGGCGGCAGCACCGCCAGCTTGCGTCGCTTGCATACACGAGCAGGTAGGAGGGCAGAGCTCGAAGCCGTAGTCGGCCATGGACTCACAGCCACTGCATCATGACGGTGTCGATGAGCTTGGGAGCAAAGTCCCGGTGACAGTCGTCGCCCGGAAGCGTGAGTGGAACTCAAATGAGCCGAGGTTGGCCTCCCCGTAACGCATGGGCGTCCACACCACTCTCGCCGGTGGCGATCATCGTCTCTCCATAGCCTGGGTCGACACGCTCGAGAAGTGCTCGATGTGGCCCGCCGGCGACCCGGAGTGACAGGTGAGCTCGTCATTCGCCCTGTCGGGAAGCCACGCGCCGGCCTCCCTCCTGCCCCTACGGAATACGCTTCGTCTTGTGCCGCCACCGGCACGTGACACTGCTCGCTCCCGTCACTCGGGTTGAGGTCGGGAAGGAATAGGCATGCGCCACTACAGATTGGTTGCAGTCTCGAACTACAGGGGATGGGATCTGCGGGGGTTGGTCGAGCCGACCCAGTTCGCAGTGAAGAACGACGACGGTCACATTGTCTACGCGATTGCGGCCAATTCCGCGTGGTCGGACCGCCGTCTGACGATCCGCGATTCCGAGGGCAAGGAGGTGGCCCGCCTGCACAAGAAGGCCTCCCGCAACTACAAGCTTCTCCGCCACAATCGCGCGGCAGCAACCGTCGCTTATAAAGACCCGGTCTTGAGGTGGCGAGACCGCTACAGCATCAAGACCAGGGATGGGGACGACATGGAGGCAGTTCAAACGGCGGTGGGTTCCGGCGTGTACCAGATCGACCGGCAGGGCCGAACTCTGGCCCGGTTCTCGCACAGAGACCTGGAGGTGGACGAGAGCGTCGATCCCCTGATGATTGTGGCGGCCATCGTGGTGGCCGCACTTCCGCGTTCGGGCATGGGAGGGGGCGACTAGTGACGCCCCCTCGCTGCTTGAGGGGCGCGCTGGATTGGGACAGCCGGGCACATGCCGTCGGCCGGCGGGGGCCTTCCGCATTTGGGCCTGGAGGCGTCCCGTTCGGGAATGGCTACGGGCGGGGACGAAGGGATGACGCTCACGCTCACCCGAGCTGCGCAGCCGCCGAACGGCGGCTCCACTGGGCCCCAGCGCGGCGGCGGGGTCCAGGTGCTCGGGGCGGCGCTCAGCTCGCTCTTGGAGATCAGCACTTGCAGGTCTCCCGGTCGGGACCCGTTCAGGTCAGTTTCGCGCCGCGGCGGGGACTGCCTTCCACCGGGTTGGATGCCCTTGGCCTGGCCTCGGCGGCGTTCACGCTGGTGGTGAGCTGCTTGGTCGTGCCGTCCCGGTAAGGACCGCTCCAAGGTTTTCTGTAGCCGCCTTCGGCCCCTCTCGGCTGACCACCAACGCCGGACCTACGGCGCTAGCGACGGTGTGCGAGGTGGTGGCTCAGGCCACGTCGCCCCGGGAGATCTTCACTCCCCGTGGGCGGGGACTCGGCTGTCGCCGAGCGGAGATTCTGACCTCCGTTGACAAGCAGCCGGCGTGACCTAACCGTGACCTTACGGAGGGCTACTGGGGGTCACGGGCGGACACTGGGGGATACTACAAAAAGCCTGTGACCAGGCCTTTCGTCAGTTCCAGCTGGTCGCGGCACCCCCGCCAAACAGCTTGGGAAGCTGATGTTCTGCCTCTGAACTACGCCCGCGTGATGCCTTGAATCCTACCAAACTCCCTGGTCAGGAGGTTTCCACCCGCCGAGCCTGTGCTCCCGATCACGCCCGTGACATTGGCGTGACCTAACGGAACCGGAACTCGACGGGTCAATTTCGGCCGGTGTTGACAGGACTCAGGCGGCACGACTGATTGCTACCCGCCGGCCTTCCGGCCTGGTCAGCTCAACGCTGTTCCGCGTTGTCCGGCTCCAGCCCCTTTTCGATGTAGGCAATCACCTCGGGGTCCGGCTCGTAGGGTGGGGGAGTGGGCGGCTCATAGCCGGCCCACGGTGATGGCGTCGATGGCGCCGGCGGCTCTGGTTGAGGTGTGGGATCGCTCGCGGGAGCCTCGCTCATCAGATACCAGCGTACCTGCCCCAAGGAGGACGACCGCGACCATGAGTGTGGCCATGGCCGCCAACAAGAAGCGGGCTTTGAGACGCAGCACGACGTTGGCTCGCTCGTACATGTCGATGCTGGTGTCCAGGAGGCGGAGCCGAGTGAACTCGGTTTCCGCACTGAGTAGCGGTTGCGGAGCTTGCGCAGGTCGAACAGTGGATAGGCCCGAGGAAAGAAAGCCAGCATGGCCAGCAGCGTGGCGAGAATCGCAGCACCCGATGCCGAACTTGGCGGGGATGGTGTCGACGCCGGTGGCCAAGGCGGCGATAGCGCCCGAGAAACCCAGGGTCACACCTGCCTTGTTGTCGAGTCCCCTCGAAGTGGCTGAGCACGGCTGTCGCCAGGACCCTCGGGGCGGCGTAGCTGCTCATGCTGCAGCCGGGGCCGCCCTCCTCGATGTTGGAGAGTCTCACCTGGCCGTCGGGCAGAGGATCTCCAACGGGAGTCGCGGTGATGATGTTCTGCCTCTGAACCACGCCCGCCGAACGGGTGGTCACTGTAGCGTGCCCCTGTTCATGATCCTCTCCGACCGAACCATCCGTGAGGAGCTGCACGCGGGTCGCATCGAGATCGATCCGCTGAGGGAGGGCTGCATCCAGCCGTCGTCGGTCGACCTGCACGTGGACCGTTACTTCCGTGTCTTTCGCAACCACAGCGCACCGGTGATCGACGTGCGGGAGAACCAGGAGGACCTCACCCAGCTGGTGGAGATAGACGACGGCCAGGACGAGGTGGCCTTCATCCTCCACCCCGGCGAGTTCGTTCTCGGCTCCACCGCGGAACGGGTGCGGCTACCCGACGATCTCGTAGCCCGCCTCGAAGGAAAGAGCAGCCTGGGCCGCCTGGGGC
>JALZKD010000041.1 GCA_030859405.1 Actinomycetota bacterium
AGTACTCTCAACATCGGCGTTCCTTCCTCGCCGGCGTGTCACCGCCAGCGAATCTCGTTTTGGTCAACGAGGAAGGTACGCCGCGCCCTCGAACGGGTGGTCGATCCACAGGTTCTGGTTATAACTCGAACGAAGACGCCGAGACACACTGCAGCCCCCACTTCGGCGGGTAGGCGACACGCACAGGGGAGCCGCTCGCCACGTACCTCTGCTTGATCTGGGTACGTCCGCTGCGGCCTTGGAGCTCAGGATGCGCTACCCGCGAGTACTTGTCCACCTCGCAGAACAGGTTCTGACAGTCGACCAGCTGCAGCGGCCGGCCCCACAGGGACTGGAACTCTACGCACTGCTCTTCGAAATGCGTCGAGGCGTTCTGGGTCACGGCACGGATGATGTCCTCGGGCGAAAGGCCGTCGGCGCCAATGAAGCACTTGCCGATGCCGTCCTGCGCTCCGGGTCCGGCGACGACGAAGTCCATCTCCGAGAATGAATACAACCTGCTGTAGTTCAAGTCGATCGCGAACTGGAACGCTAGGAACGGCCCGAACGAATGAACCCCCGCCAGGGTCTCGTACAACGTGCGAAGGCTGTGGGCATCGACCAGCCGATCCACCGTTCCATCTCGTAGCAGCTGGCCCAGCAACAACAGGTGGTTAGCGTGCTTGCGCGCCTCGCCCAACCTGGGACTCGGCATGATGTACGCGGCCGAGTAGAGACGCTCGCCACTCGCGAGTCGGGCGTCGAGCACCTTGGCGACTCGCCTCGGATCGAAAGTGTCCGCCGTTAGCGGCCCGAAGGTCTCCTCAAGGTACCGCCACGTCTCTATGCGGTTGAAGATCTTGAACAGCAGCACGCGCAGGACGGTCGAGCGCTCGTCCGTTCGTGCGGCATAAAGCACATTGTTGATCAGGAACTGACTCACGCGATCCGACGCGCGATACGCATTCGTGAAGCGATGCGAGGCGAGCACCCGATCGTCAGTCCAAGGCGGCTCCTCGCCTCGGAGGCGGCGGAAGAAGATCCGCTGACGTTCGGCGGCGAGCCACCAGTAGGAGCTGAACGCAGCTGTCGCCCGTAACACCCGCCCACCGACAGCGACCCGCATCGGCTGGATGTCGCTCCTGATGTCCGCAGTAGGCAGGCGTCGGCGGTCCACGGCGCTCATAGCTTACCTACCCATGGCACACAGAAACACGTAAATAGGGGGATACGTGGACACAGAAGTACCGGACTACGCTGCGATGGTGGATGCGACCACAAAGCCGGAGGGTCGTCAGAAGCGGCTGACGCTTGACATGCCTGCGGAGCTGCACCGGACCCTCAAGCTTCGAGCTGTCGAGCTTGAGGTGCCGATGGCTGAGCTGCTGAGGGAGCTGATCCTGGACGCCTTGGACCATCCTCAGACTCTCCGCCGCGTGGTCAGCCGCGTGCGACGCGACGTCTGACGCCGCCATGCTCCGGCGCCGGATCCTCGGTCGCACGAGCCGTCACCGCCGTTCTCCCTTCAGCTCCGCCGGATCGAGCCTCGCGGATGGCTGCATCGATCCCCACCGACATCGCCCGGTCCCCGGCCTCCGTCGCATGCTGGTACCGCAGCGACGCCTGAGCTGAAACGTGGCCGATGCGCGCCATGAGGTCTTTGGTCGTGGTGCCCGGCACTCGGGCGGCGAGCATGTTGGCTAGGTGCCGTAGATCGTGGGGACGGAGATCACTTCGGATGCGCGCCTTCTGGAGCGCCTCGTGCCACGCCTTGTAGAAGCTGGCTCGGCGAAGTCCACCCTTCGGGCCAGTGAACAGAGCCCCATCCCGGCCGGGCTCGGCCCAGCTGGCCAGATGCAGCTCCAACTCTTCCGCTATTGCCGGCGGGATCGCCACCTTCCGGACGGCCGCCGCCGACTTCGGAGCCGAAAGAGTGGTCCCCGTAGCCAGTTCCTGCCGCTGTTTCGTCACGGCGACGGTCCGATGGAGCGGATCGAGGTCCGCACGTGTAAGCCCCGTCAGCTCACCGAGGCGCAGGCCGCAGAACGCCGCCAGCAGCACGAGTGCGCGGTACCGCGGCTCGATGGCATTCGCGATGGCAAAAACCTCGTCGATGGTGGCCAAGGGGCGCTCGGGGCTCCGCTCGACGGCAGCTCCCTTGATCCGGCATGCGTTGCTTCCAATCAGCTCGTCGTCGACGGCCGTGTTCAGTATCGCGGCAAGCAGTCGGTAGCACTTCGCCGCTGTGACCTGACTTCGGGTGGCGACGAGGTCTGCGTACCAGCCACGGATCAGTCGCTTGGTGATCCTGTCGAGCGCGATGTCTCCGAAAACTGGAAGCAGGTGGCACCTCAGCTCGCTGCGATACAGCTCAACTGTGCGGGGTCGCAGCTTGGGTCGGTTCCGCAGCCACTCGTCCGCGTAGTCACGGAACAGGATGTGCCCTGCCGTTGGATCAACCCACCGGCTCCGGGAGCGATCGGCCCTCTGTTGCGCCTCCCACGTCTCCGCCTCTCGCTTGGTGTGGAAGGTTCTCCCGTACTTCGTTCCGTCCGGGCGTCGCAGCTCGACGTCGTATGCCCTCCTGCCACCCTTCAGCTGTCGTGTCCGAATCGACATCCTGATCCTCCGTCCTGAATCGCTCGCACGTCAGCCGCCTTCGCCCATTTGCTTCCTGGGTCGCCCCGGTCGCCTCACGGGGTGCTTGGACAACCACTGCTGGACTTCGCTTCGATGCCACCCCCGGCGAGTGCCAACCACGGCCGCGGGAGCCGGGAAGTCGGGGTAACTGCCGATGATCTGGCTCGCCCGTTCACGAGTGACGCCGAGCATGGCCGCGACGCCCGTGACCCCGACCAGCGCCTCTTCCACAACGCATGGTATGCGATTCCCTTATGTAGCGGAAGAGTTTTCATGGGAGGCCCGCCTATGCTCATGTCCGGCGAATGCGTTCCACGTATGCCTCCACGGAATCGAGCGGCACCCTGCAGCACCGTCCGATATGGACAACCTCAAGCTCGCCGGCCGCGATGAGCTGATAGGTCTTGCTGCGTCCAAGTCTGAGTGCCCTGGCCGCTTCTGGGACCGAAAGGAGCAGGACGACGGCATTCCCGTCCAGGACTTCGCCGCGCTCACTCCCCGCGGCGCCGTCAAGGCCTTCGGCTTCATGTCCCGCTGGTCCGCTGGGGCCACGGCCGAACCCATTGCCTCCCAATGCGGGCTCGGCTGAATCGGCACTCGTGCTCATGCCCGCGCTTCTTCTGTCCAGGCGGCCTGATCGGGGCATCGGACGCCTGACATACCTCTCAGCTTCACGCCGCTCGACCCCCCCTCATCGGAGTCCTTCCCGGCGTTCGCCATTGCGAGTTTGCGCCACACGCTCGATGCGCTCGGGGCAGAAGGTGCGGACCATGGCCCGGCCAGCTCGACCGCCGAACACCTCAACCTCAATTACCTCCCTCGTTTGCTCGTCCACGAGGATCGCCCTGACCTTCGCCATGAATCCGTTGCGCTTCCCGGGCTCCGGCCTCACCCGAACAACGTCGCCGACGCGGATGAAGTTGCGCCCCGTGCAGTACTCGGTGACCTTGGCCAGACCGGTCCGCATCTTCAAGCCGCCGCCTCTCCTGTCGCCGCCATGCGGGCGTCGGTGTCGACGATGGCCTCTTCGGCTGGGCAGAGGTGATGGTCGACCAGGTGGCTGGTCCGACCCACCTTCCAGATGGCCCTACCCTGCTGGAGATCGGGTAGTCGCTCGCGGTCGGAGAGGCTGAGGCCCAGCAGACCGGCGGCTGAACCGATGTCGCCCTCGGCCTGGGCGTAGATCACCCGGGTCTCAGTGTCGGACAATAGGCCCATGGCCAGCTGTACCTGCTCGGAGTTCTGGTCGCCGGCGGAGGCCAGGTCCGACAGGCGATGCATCACGATGGCATTGGCCACCCCGTACTGGCGGGCCAGCTTGAGGCTGGCCCGCAGCCATCGGGCAGTCCCCAGGTGGCTGAGGAGGCGCCACGCCTCGTCGAGGATGATGTAGCGGTGATGGGCGCCGGGACGCACCACCGCGGCCTGGATCCACGCCGTGGCGCAGGCCATGAGGATGGCGAGGCCCTCGTCGTCGGGCAGCGCGGACAGGTCGAGCACCACCAGCGGCCCGTCCCAATCCACCTCCACGGTGCTGGCCCCGTCGAACATCCCTGCCAGGTCTCCGTCGCAGAGGCGACGAAGCTCCAGCGCCACGTCATGGCTGGCCCGGGCCAGCTCGTCGGGAGTGGTGCGGATCTCGGTCGCGGCGGCGTTGCTGGGCGCCATGAGGGCGGCGGCAACCTGAGGCAAGGTGGGGACCGCGCCATGTGGGGCCACGGCGTCCAGGGCGATCCGGCAGGCGGCGCGCTCGATGGGGCGCAGATCGCGCTTGAGAGCCGCGGCGGCGATGGACTGCAGCAGGGTGAGACGGCGCCGCTGCACCTCGCCCGGGCCCAGATCGGCCGCTCCCGGTCCGGCGTCGAGGGGGTTCAGGCGGATGTCGCCGCCGGGCCGGAGGCGGATGGGCTCCACGCCGAGGGCGGCGGCCAGAGCGCCGTACTCGCCCTTGGGATCGAGCACGGCGGCACGGCGGTCGAACAGCGCGCCGCGCCAGATCAGGCTCTTGACGAAGCTGCTCTTGCCCCGACCAAGACGACCGGCGACGAGGATGTTGGGGTTGGTGATGTGGCGGGGGTAGAGCTCCCAGGGGTCGAAGCAGAAGGCGCCCCCGTAGTGCTCCTGGCCGATGTAGGTCCCGGCGCTGCCCAGGCCGGGGCCGGCCATGAACGGGTACATGGCCTGGATGTTGGCCGTGGTGGCCCGGTGCGCCGGTCGTGGCATGCTCGCCCCTACCTCAGTCCCCGACCGAGGGGGAGGGTGTAGGTGAAGGCCTGGTCCTGTTCGCCGTAGAGGCGGCGCAGCTCGACCTGGGCGTCGTAGCCGAGCTGTTCGATCTCGCCCGCGGCGTACTCCAGAGCCTCCTTGTTGCGGGCGGTGACGGTCACGTACCCGCTGAAGCGGAACTCGGCGTGCCCGTCGGCCAGCTCGGCCTCCCGGGCCAGGATGGCCTCGTGCTCGCGCCGGCGCCGAGCCGACGGCAGGTACCCGGCCTTGGCCCGCAGCTCCTCGTCGGCCACGTGCGAGGCATGGGCCGACTCCACCGCCCGGGCCGCCTTGGAGGGAGCCACCGGCTCCATGACCACCGCCACCGAGTGCATGCCCGAGGGGCGGAGCAACAGGGGGTGGATGAAGTCGGCGCGGACGTCGCGACGGGGCAGCTCGGCCATCCAGTACGTGGCGTGCAGGCCGGAGTCGGCCCGGTAGTGGCTCCAGGCCACCTCTGTTGCCATGGGCCAGGCGTTGCGTCCCGCCGCCCCGGCGTCGTCGCCGTCACGGCGGGAACGCTGGGCCAACGATCGCAGGCAGCGAGGATCGAAGGCTCCCCGCAGCACGCCTGACAGCTGGCGGGGGGCGAGGACGCCGACCACATCGATGTCGGCTTGGCGGAGTCGCTCGGTCAGCGTGGTCATCTCCCGGAGCAGCACCTCGCACGCTCCCTGGTCGCCCCCGCCGGCCTGGTGGATGGCCCTCCTGGCCCGCCCCATGCCGATGCTCAGAACCACGTAGACCTCGTGGTGCTGGCTGACCGGTCCGGCCTCGGCGATGAGCTCGGCGTAGGAGCCGTAGGCGGGGTGGTCCTCACCCAGCACGGCGTTGTCCTTCAGGTAGGCGTTCAGGGCGTCGCCGTCCTCGGGGACGGTGCGCTCTACCCACGCCAGTCGGGCCACGGGCGAGGCGTCCTGGGCGAAGGCGGCCAAGGCCTGACCCCACAGGGCGCACAGCCTGTCCTGCTCGGCGGGGTCGAGCAGGGCGAAGGCCTGTCCCCGACAAGCCGCCACAGCGCTGAAGGTGCCGCCCCGCGGGTCCTTGATCACGGCCACGTCACGCCCGCCGAGCCGGCTCACCCGCAGCAGCGTCACTCCCGCCAGCGGCGGCGGTGGCGCCGCCTTGTCGCCCTTGCCTCGCGTGTTGCCCAGCAGGGGGACGGGCGACACCCACTTCCGTTGGTGGCGGGCGCCGGCCGCCCCCCACCGCAGCACCACCGGCAGCCACTGGTCGAGGCTTCGCCCCCGCACGGGTACCACCGCCCCCGCCGCCCCCACGGCCAGGAACACCAGCCCGATGAGCAGGCCCAGCGCCGAGGGGACGGCCAGGACGGTGGCCACGGCCAGCACCACGGCGGCCCCGAGGATGACCACCTGCGGCACCCTCATGCCGAGGAGGACAGCGCGGTGGTCGGGGCGAGGGAAGCTGAAGGCGCGGACCTGGGCTGTGCTCATTGGCCCTCACCCCGATCAGTCGCACCGAGGGCGGCGTCGGTCGCCTTCCCGGCCTGCGACGTGGTGACGGCCTTGGCCGACTTGGCCGTGGAGCGGGCGGCGGCCACGCCGGCGGCCACCGGTCCGCCCATGGCAGCCGCGCCGGAGCCAGATCCGGCCCCGCTCGCTCCGGCCCCGCTCGCTCCGGCCGGAAGACGGCCGGCGCCTCCGCCGCCGACGCCGGCGGGAGCCCGGCGCCCGCCGATGGGTGGTGGGGGATTCTCGCCTCCGGGCGTTCCGGCCCTGGCCGCACCACCGGCCCCTCCCGGGCGGGCACCCGACCGGCCGTGGGACGAGGTCAGCTGGCGGACGTAGAAGGCGGTCGACGCCCTCGGGACCGCAGCTCGCACGCCGCGGCGGCCCTGGCCCTCAAGGGACGCTATGGCCGCCATGGAGGCGATGGGAATGAGCTTGAACAGGGCGAAGGGCGCGAAGGCGGCCAGCAACAGCATGCCGGCACCGGCGACCAGGGCGGGGAAGCCTTCCTGGGCGGCCAGGGCGCTGCCCGCCAGGGCCAGGGCGGCCACGATCACCAGTTTGGAGAGGACGAGGGCCACGATCACCTCGATCAGCCGGCGCAACCACGATGAGAGTGCCGGCCAGATGTAGGTGGCGAAGCCGATGGGCAGGAAGAGCACGCACAGGTAGATGGCCGCCTCCCGGACAATGAGCTCGAGCCACACGACCAGGGCGGCGAAGACCATGAACAGGGAGACAAGAGCCAGGCCGAACAGCCCGTGGCCGCCGGCGCTCATCTTGAGGAGGTTGGCGACCACGCCGGTGAGGAAGTTCCTGGTATCGGCCCCGAGGCCCCCAGCCAGGAAGGCGCTGATGTTGTCGGTGGCGGCCAATAGGAGCCCGACGACGGTCACCGCCGCCGCGGTACCCAGGGCGGCCACCGGGAGATTGACCACGGCCCGCCACAGGAGCGACAACGACTGGCTGAACACGGCGTGGAGGACGGCCAGCAGCAGCATGGGCGCGAACACGGCGAGGGCGACCACGGCCATCTTGGCGTAGTGCTCGAGGAACCAGGGGCGCCCGCCTTCGCCGGTGGCGAACAGGTCGACCTCGGTCCCGCTGAAGATGGCTTGCCCGGCCTGTTCCAGGAAGCGGGCCGCGCCCGAGGCGATCCAGCGGGCGAAGGTCTCGGTCACGTCGCCGGCGATGGCGCCGGGTATGCCGCTGACGGCGTCAGCGGCGCCGCCGAGGGCGTCGGGGACGGCACAGACCGCTCCCAGCACGGGCACGTCGCACGGGCCGGGACCGGCTGCCGCTACCATCTGCACGGCGATCGGCTCGGCGGCCGCGGGCCAGGCCCCCAGGACGGCGAGCGCCACGGCGAGCACCGATGCCGCCGCCCCGGCGAGGGGGCTACGACGAGGGGACATAGCGGAATCCCTCCCAACCGTCGATGGCGGCCAGCACCGCCGTAGGCAAAGTGGCAGTGGCGAGGCCGGTGGCGGGGGTGGGGCCGGCGGCCCGCGTCCACCCCGCCACCCGCCAGTCGCCTTCCTTCCAGGCCAGATCCACGGTGTTCGTCGACCACACCTCCGTGGCCTCGGTGCGGCCCTCGATGAGCACAATCCCCACGCTCCACACCCGCACCCGGGCCCGCTCGGCGTCGAAGGGGGACACGGTGTAGGCCACCGGCACGTCGCGAACGAGCACCCGGGCCCCCGGCAGGGCGTCGCGGGCGTCGGCCACCACCCGGTCGAGGAAGGCCAGGCCGTCGACGGCCTGGTCGACCACCGGGGCCGAGCCGGGGGCCACCATGCGCCGCACGGCCGCCTCCCGCTCGCCCCTGCCGACCAACACCAGCGACTGCAGGGTGGAGATGTAGCTGGTGGCCGCGCTGGCCGCTCCGGACTCATTGCGTGCGAATCCGACCGGCACCATGCCGTCCGTGGTCCTGGGCCCAGATCCGTTCAGCCCCGCTCCGTCCGCACCGGGCTGCATGGGCGAGGGCGCGGGAGCGCCTACGGCCGGAACCGGTCCCGCCGGTGGCGTCCGGGGAGACGACGACCCTCGGTTGGCCAGGGTCAGGGCCACCGACACCACCACCACCCCGCCAAGAACGACCGTGGGCAGGAGCCAGCGCCGGCGCGGGGCGTCGCCGCCCGGCATCAGACCTGTCTCCCCATGGCGGTGAAGAAGTTGATGAGGGCCGCAGCCGCGCCCACGATGATGGCGCCGAGCGCCGAGATGAGCACCATGCGCTTGCCGCCGTTGATGGCGTTGTAGTTGCCCGTCGACGATCCTGACGCCCACCACACCGCTCCCCCGATCACGGACCCGACCAGGACCACCAGGGCGAAGGCGGCGAAGCCGTTGACCATCTGCTGCAACTGCCTGCCTCCGGGCAGAGCACCGGCGTCCGGGTTGACCGACACCTGGGCCAGGACCGGGGCCAGCACAGCCGCATGGGCAGGCCAGGCGCCACGTGTCCGCATGGATGCATCAGCCCGACACCCTTCGAGCCAGCATGCGAGTCGAGCCAGGGTCCGCATGGCCAGCACCCACAACAACCACATCCACGTGGCCACCCACGAGGAGTCGGACCCGCGACTGGCGGTCCCCGGGGGTACTTCGGGTTCCCGGCGTCGCTGCCGCGACCTACTGAACGGCCCGCCGACGACTTCCTTCACCATGGATCGCCTCCCTTAGCACTATCCACCCGTTGCTTAGGGTGACTACCGCTTGATTCGGTAGAATGCTGTTGTTTACACTAATGCCGTGTTCGGACGCAAGCGGCAACCCAGGCGACGCTCGTTCGGGCTCTCCTCCGTCCGGAAGCGATGCGCTCAGGCGGCGCCCGGTGACGGTCCGGCGCCGTCGGGGTCTTCTTCGTGGCGGGCCACGGACGGCACGGCGGCGGCGGCGTGAAGGCGCTGGTGGGGAGCGGCCTGGTCGTGGTCTTCGCCCTGCCCACGGGACTGGCGGCCGTGCTCATCGGATCGGCCTCCTCCAGCACCGGGTCGCTCCCCAGCGCTGAGGCGCTGGCCGACATCCCGGGGCCTCTGCTCTTCGCCTACCAGTCGGCGGCGTCCACCTGTCCCGGCCTGGCCTGGCCCGTATTGGCCGCCATCGCCAAGGTCGAGACCGACCACGGCCGCCATGGCGGCGCCCAGCTCGGCGCCAACGGCGACGTGGCTCCCCGCATCGTGGGTGTCGCCCTCACCGGGGCCAGCGGCACGGCCCGGGTGGCGGACACCGACGGCGGGCGCCTCGACGGCGATCCCGCCTTCGACCGGGCCGTGGGACCCATGCAGTTCCTCCCCGGCACCTGGGCCCGCTGGGGCCGGGACGCCAACGCCGACGGCCTCTCCGATCCCCACAACGCTTACGACGCCATCGCCGGGGCCGCGGCCTATCTGTGCGGCGACAAGGGCCGGGTCACCGACGTGGCCGCCGCCATCGCCACCTACAACCGCTCCGCCGCCTACGTGGCCGAGGTGCTCGCCATCGCCGCCCGCTACGGCGCCCCTGCGCCCCTCGGCCTGCAGGCCCCCAACCTGGCCGCGGTGCTGAGCCATCCCAACCTCACCCTCAGCGGCGGGGCCCGAGCCGATCTCACCTCCGGCCTGGTCGACCCCCGGGTGGTGGCCGTGCTGGGCGCCATGGCCTCCCGGTTCCAGGTCGGCGTCGGGGTCGTCAAGACCGGCCACTACCAGTGCGTGGGCGGAGGCGACCAGACCTCGCGGCCGGGCTGTGCCGTCTCCGAGCACTGGTACTACCGCGGGGTTGACCTGTCGAGCGTCAACGGCCGGCCGGTCAGCACCGCCAACGCCGATGCCCGGGCGCTGGCCGAACTGCTGGCCCGGCTCCCGCCGCCCCTACGCCCCGACGAGCTCGGCGTTCCCTGGGCCGCCATGGAACCGCTGCCCGGCGTCTTCTCCGACGCCGACCACCAAGGCCACCTGCACCTGGGTTACCGGCAACGGCCGGCGCCCGCTGACACACAACCTGACAAAAAAAGAAGGAGAGCACCACCATGAACAGCGTCAACCTCATCGGGCGGCTCACCCGCGATCCCGAGCTGCGCACCACCAACGGCGGAACCCCGGTGTGCACGCTTCGCCTCGCTGTGCCCCGTCCCCCCAAGGACGGCAGCGACCAGGGGGCGGTGTTCGTCGACGTGACCGCCTTCGCCCGCCAGGGCGAAGCGGTGGCCGAGCACATGGCCAAGGGCCGGCAGGTGGCCGTGACCGGTCGCCTCGAGTACCGGGAGTGGACCGGCGAGGACGGCTCGCCCCGCTCCAGGCACGAGGTCGTCGCTTCCCAGATCGACTTCGTAGATCCCCGTCAACGCCCTGACGCCGACGGCGGCGGCGCCTGAGCCGAGCGAGCCCATGTTGAACATCGGCAAGCTCCGGGCCGACGCCGTCGCCTACTACGTCGACTCGGTCGCCCCCAGCGGGGCGGACTACTACCTCGGTCGAGGCGAAGCACCGGGGCGCTGGACGGGCTCGCTGGCAGCCGAGCTGGGCCTGTCCGGGGTGGTGGAGCGGACCGCCTTCGAGCGCCTCCTGGCCGGGCTGCACCCCCAGACGGGCCAGGAGCTCGTCGGCGCCGCCGGTTCCAACGCCCGGTCCCTGGCCCGCTCCCTCGACCAGGCCGCGCCGGCCGTGCCCGGCGCCGAGGGCCTGGACGTGGCCCAGGTGGCGGCCCAGCTCCAGGTCAGCACGCGCGCCGTGCGCCACTGGCTGGACGCCGGCGAGGTGGTGAAGGAGGCGGTGCGGGCCCACACCGCGCCCGGCGTGGCCCTGGGCAGCGCCGAGTCGTACCAGTCCCGCCTCCAGGAGCTGGAGGCCGGCGGTGAGGCGCCCGACGACCTCCCCCCGACCTACCTGCTCGGCGTGCGGCTCGGGAACGAAGGGCGCGGCGGCCACCGCTACCGCTGGGCCATCCCCCAGGCCGGGGTGGACCGCCTACGGGAGGCTCGCCGCCCGAGCGACGCCAGGGCCGGCTGGGACCTGGTCTTCCGCCCGCCCAAGAGCTACTCGGTGCTGTGGGCGGTGGGGCCGGGGGACCTGCGGGGCGCCATCGGCGAGATCCACCACCAGGCCGTCTCCGACGCCCTCGGCTACTTGGAGGACAGCGCCGCGGTGGCCAGGGCCACCGCCGAAGTCGGCAACGGCCGCAAGCGGGTTCGCACCGGGGCCCAGGGCTTCGTGGTGGCCGCCTTCGACCACCGGGACAGCCGGGCCGGCGACCCACTGCTTCACACCCACTGCGTGGTGGCCAACGCCACCCGTCTCAGCGACGGTCGCTGGGTCGCCCTCGACCCGCCGGGCCTGTACCGCCACGGCCTGGCCGCCGACGCCGTGTACCAGGCCAGCTTCCGCCACCTGGCCGAGCGCCGCCTGGGCCTGGCCTCCGAGCCCGTGGTGAACGGCTGGGCCGACGTGGCCGGCGTGCCCCGCCCGGTAGTGGAGCACTTCTCCAAGCGCTCCGAGGAGATCGCCGCCGAGCTGGCCCGGGTGGGCTCGGACTCACCCGCCGCCCGCCAGATGGCAGCGATCGCCAGCCGCCGGGCCAAGACCGCCAAGGGCGAGGACACGGGCGTCCACGAGCGCTGGCAAGCCGAGGCCGCCGGCGTCGGTTTCGACGGCGCTGCGGTGGACGCCTGCCTGGGCCGGACCTCGGGCACCGACGTGAGCGAGGCCCGCGTCCAGGCCCTGTTCGACCGCCTGGCTGGCCCCCACGGTCTCACCGAGGCGGCGGCCACCTTCGCCCGTCCCGACGTGGTGGCCGCACTGGCCACCGCTCTGGGCGGCGCCGTACCCGGCCCGGACGTGGTGGCCATGGCCGACCGCTTCCTGGCCGGCGACCGCGTGGTCCGGGTGCGCGAGCACCGCCCCGGCCTGCCCCGGGAGCGCATCCTGGACGGGCGGAGCGGGGCCTTCGTCGACGACCTGGCCAACGCCAGCTTCACCACGCCCGAGCTGGCCGCCATCGAGCGCCGACTGATGAGCCTGGCCACGGGGGAAGGGGCCTGGGCCGGGCCGACGGCGCCGGTGGAGGTCGTCAACGACGCCCTGGCCGAGCGAGCCCAGCTCAGCGACGAGCAGCAGGCCATGGTGCGCGCCGTGTGCGGCTCCTCGGCCGTCATCCGCCCCGTGGTCGGCTACCCCGGCGCGGGCAAGACCTACGCCACCGAGGCGTGCGTGGCGGCCTTCACCGCGGCCGGGGTGCCCGTCATCGGCTGCGCCGTCACCGCCGAGGCCGCCGACGAGCTGTCCCGGGCCACCGGGCTGGCCCCCGGGGCGTGCGACACCATCGCCCACACCCTCCTGGACCTCGACAACCCCGACCACGGCGGACTGCGGCAGCGGACGGTGGTCCTCGTCGACGAGGCGTCCACCGTCTCCCACCGCGACCTCGACCGCCTGGTGGGCCACGTGGAGGCAGCCCGGGGGGCCCTGGTCATGGTGGGCGACCCCCATCAGCACGGCGCAGTCGGACCGGGGCACTTCTTCGGTTGGCTCGTGAGCCGGGAGGGTGCGCACGTCCCTACCCTGAGGGCCAACCACCGCCAGCGCGACATCGTCGACGCCGACGGCAACGTCGTGGTCTCGCTGGCCGCCGAGCGCGTGGCCAATCTCGAGTACCGGGAGGGCAGGATCGCCGAGGCCCTGGCCCGTCGGGACGACGCCGGCCTGGTCACCCGGGCCGCCACCGCCGAGGAGCTCTACGACACCGTTGCCGCCGACTGGCTGGCGGCGTGGCAGGCGGGGACGCGCGATCCCATGATCACCACCCGCAACGCCGTCCGCCACCAGCTCAACGTGCGGGCCCGGCGCCTGCTCAGCGAGGCCGGTGAGCTGTCCGGGCCGGCCCTGGAGGCGGCCGGGCGGTCGTTCCAGGTCGGCGACTACGTGGTGGCCCGGGAGAACAACCGGCGCCTGCGAAGCGACGCCGACGCCACCTGGTGGGTGAAGAACGGGAGTCGGGGAACCGTCGCCGCCCTCGACGCCGAGACCCGTGAGCTCACCGTCGACTTCGCCGGCGCCCACGGCGCCACCCACCGCGTGCGCCTGGGGTCGGCGTACCTCGATGCCGGCCACGTCGAGTGGGCCTACGCCCTCACCGACTACGGGGTGCAGGGCCGCACCCTGGGGCGGGGCAAGGCGGTGGTCGACGACACCACCAGCGCGGCCGGCGCCTACGTGGCCACCACCCGGGGCCGCCTGGAGAACCGCCTCTACCTGGTGGACGGCACCGTCGCCGACCAGCGCGATCCCGACACCTCCCACGGCCCGCCCCCCACCCGGGAATCGAGCTTCGACGCCCTGGCCGCCCGCTTGGGCGCCGAGGTGCCCGACGCCCTGGTGCATGAGGCCGATCCGTGGGCGGCCGACGCCGGGGCCCTGGCCGCCCGGCACACCTTGGCCGAGCTGCACGCCGCCCTGGCTCCGGTGACCGCCACCCTGGCCGCCGCTCCCCCCGACGTGGGCCGGCGCATCGCCGGGGCCGAAGCCGCCGTCGAGACCCTGGCCGCCCGACGCCAGCTGGTCGCCGACCGCCTCGACGCCGTCCGCGGCCAGCGCGGCTTCCAACGACGGCCGGCCCGGGGCCCGGCCTCTGCCCTGCAGGCCGAGCTCGACGGCATCGAGCGGCGTCTGGACATCCTGGCCCAGCGCCTGGCCGGCCTGCGGGCTCAGGCCGCCCGGCGCCAGAGGTACCTGGAGGACCACGCCGAGGAGGCGGCCCGCCGGGAGCTGCTGCGCGACGCCATCGCCGGGCGCGAGACCAAGGTGCGCCTGGGCGCGCCGGCCCTCGTCCC
>JALZKD010000042.1 GCA_030859405.1 Actinomycetota bacterium
GTCTCTGGCGGTGCCGAGCCCCCGTCCGCCTTCCCCACCATGGCCGCCACCCGCTCGGCCCGTCTTTGCTGAAGGGCCCGCTCGCCGGCCACGCCGGCCCGACGTCGCACGACCGAGACCATCAGGGCCCCGCTGGCGGCCAGGGTGACGAGGACGGCGCAGGCGTCTCGCACCGGGACCGGGCCGAGCAGCTGCCCGCAGGCCACGGCCGACGCCGCCAGCACCAGGGTCGTGGCCCTGAAGAGCCAGCCGTAGCCGATCCCGACCTCGCGGCGACGGGTGGTGACCCAACCGAACAGCGAGATGCCCGTGGCCCACTGGAGCAGGACCGTGGCCGCGTCCAGACGGATCACGGGGCGGGGGGGTCAGGCCTCAGCGGGTCACCAGGGCCAGAACGTGGGAGACGGTGTTGAGCGCCTGGGGGCCCGAGTCGGCGGCCACCACGATGTCCTCGATACGGGCGCCCCACCGGTCGGCCAGGTAGATGCCGGGCTCCACCGAGAAGGCGTTGCCCGAAACCAGGGGATCGCTGTTCCCGCTCACCAGGTAGGGGTCTTCGTGCTCCTCGAGGCCGATGCCGTGACCGGTGCGGTGAATGAAGTAAGGGCCGAAGCCAGCCTCGTCGATGATGCGCCGGGCCGCGCCGTCCACGGCCTCGCAGGGGGTGCCCGAGGTGGCGGCCGCCACCGCCGCGGCCTGGGCCCGCTGCAGGACGGCGTACAGGTCGCTGAACTCGACCGGCGGGTCACCGGTGAAGACGGTGCGGGTGATGTCGGAGCAGTAGCCGTCGAGCGCGCCCCCGAAGTCGCACACCACGGCCTCGCCCGCTTGGATGCGCCGAGGACCGGCCTCGTGGTGAGGGCTGGCCGAGTTGGGACCGCTGCCCACGATGGCGAAGTTCACCCGCTCGTGGCCCTCGGCCCGAAGGCGGCGCCCGAGGTCGGCCGAGACCTCGGCCTCGCTGCGCCCGATCAGGGGAACGTCGCCCGCCATGAGCTGGGCCGCCACCCGGTCGGCGGCGGCGCTAGCCCGTCGCAGGGCCTCGATCTCGGCCTGGTCCTTTACGGCTCGAAGCGGCCCCGTCACCTCCGACGCCGGCTGCCAGGTGGCGCCGGGCAGGCGCGCCTGGAGGGCGAGGACGAAGGTGGCCCACGTGCGGTCGGAGACAGCCAGTCGGCGACGGGAACCCACCAGGGTGGCCACGATGGCCACCGGGTCCTCCGTCTCGGACCAGGGACGCAGGGAGAACGCAGTTGGGTCCTCGGTCACGCGGGGGGCCTCCAGGGCGGGCACCACCAAGGTGGCGTCACCATCGGCGGGCAGGACCAGCATGGTGAGGCGCTCCAGGGGCATGGCCTCGTAGCCGGTGACCCACGGGAGGTCGGCCCCCAGCGACAGGAGGAGGACGTCCACGCCCAGGTCGGACATGCGGGCCCGCACTCGTCCGAGGCGCTCCTGTCGCACGAGATGGAGCGTAGAGGCCATGGGTGCGCGGCTGTGCACATGGGCGCCGCCGCGCTCCAGGGTGGTTGGAGTCGAGCGCGGGCTACGAGCTCAGAGCCACACCGGGCGGCGTGGCGTCAGGCGACACGGGGGTGGCGGTTGGCGTAGGAACCCTGCAGGTTGAAGACGGCGTCGGAGAATGCACCCAGCTCGGCACAGTTGCGGGCGCCGGCTCGTTGCAGGGCCGGGGGCAGGCATGTGAAGCGGCCGGTGACCGAGCCGTCACCGTGGAGGCCGGCAAAGCGCCCCGTGCCCCCGAGGACCCGGAAGGTGCCGTTGACCATCGCCTCGTTCTGAGACGTCACCACGAACTGCCCCTCGAACCTGAACCGGATCCTGTCCTTGGTCTCTTGTCCGTTCTGGCACAGGATGGTGGTGATGGTGCCCCGGACGGTTCCGGCGTCGGATCCGTTCGTCGTGACCACGACTCCCTTGACCCGGTGGCGAACCGCCAGCGGCCCAGACCCAAGGTCCGGATAGCCGGGGGTGAAAGCGAGGGCGCGGTCGTTGAAGGGTGCCGGGGAGCTGCAGGGGATCGACGAGTAGCTGAAGCCGCCTGATCGGACCGGATACTCCAACGGATTGGTGGGAAACAGCGTCTGCACCCCGGAGGGACTGCCGAACTGCCTGCTGTGGGTGTGAACGCTCAGGGAGAACTGGCCCGTGACAGGGTCTCTGCGGTTGTCGGCGCGCGCCTCGTTGTCCTGTCTGGTGCTGTCCCTTGTGCTGTGGTCCTGTGCGCTGGCCGGGGCAGTGACGGCCAGTGAGGCGACGAGCGCCGCGGCCAGGAACACCAGTCTCCTCATTGCCTCTACCCCCTTGCGATGGTTAACGATGATCAGATGAAGACAGCGACACCCCGTCGGCCATGCGAGCGGCCCCCGCCCCCGCCTTGGCGTGGTAGCTGGAGCGCGTGAGCGGCGAGGCCTCCACGTGGGCGAAGCCCATCTCCATGCCCGCTCGGCGCAGGCGGGCGAACTCCTCGGGTCGCCACCACCGGGCCACGGGCAGGTGGCTCGAGGTGGGTCGCAGGTACTGACCGAGCGTCACGATGTCCACGCCGACGGCTCGCAGATCGGCCAGAGCGCCCCGAACCTCTTCCTCGGTCTCTCCCATGCCGAGGATGATGCCCGACTTGGTCACCAGCCCCGCCGTCTTGGCCCTGGCCAGGACGCTGAGGCTGCGGGCGTAGGAGGCCGACGGCCGCACGGCCCTTTGGAGGCGGGCCACCGTCTCCAGGTTGTGGTTCAAGACCTCGGGGCGGGCGTCGAAGATGGTGCCCAGTGCGTGGGCATCACCTTTGCAGTCGGGGATGAGCACCTCCACGGCCGTGCCCGGGCACCGGTGATGGATGGTCCCCACGGTGGCGGCGAAGGCGGCCGCTCCCCCATCGGTCAGATCGTCACGAGCCACGGCGGTGACCACGGCGTGGTCCAGGCCCAAGCGAGTCACGGCCTCGGCCACGCGCTCTGGCTCGCCTGGATCGAGCGGCTCCGGATGGCGGGTGTCCACCAGGCAGAACCCGCAGGCCCGGGTGCAGCGCTCGCCGTTGATCATGAACGTTGCCGTGCCGTCGGCCCAGCACTCGAAGATGTTGGGGCAGCCGGCTTCCTCGCACACGGTGTTGAGGTCGAGCGCGCGCATGGTGGTCTTGAGCTCACGGAACCGGTCGCCCATGTCGGCCTTCACCCTCAGCCATTCCGGCTTCCTGGCGTCGACGGCCAATCCGCCCGCAGCGTCCACCCCGGCCTGGGCCAGACGGCCGACGAGCCGCACCGGCGCCGCCCCCGCGGCCGCCCCCCTCGTGAAGGCGGAGAGGTCCTCACTGCGCACCCGCCAGGCCACGTCCTGGCGCTCGATCTGGTTGGCGCCCCACCGCTCCCCGGCCCGGCGGGCCACGGCGTCCACCACCTCCCTCATCGTGGCCGGCACGCCCTCGGCGGCCAGTGAGGTGACCCCCAGATGGGGGATCCCGCAGGGCACGATGCGGGAGAACATGGCCAGGTCGGGATCGACGTTGAGGGCGAAACCGTGCATGGACCGCCCCCGGGTGAGGCGGACGCCCACGGCGCAGATCTTGCGCTCCCCGATCCAGACGCCCGGGTAGGCGTCCAGCCGGGCGGCAGCGGCCAGCCCCAGGTCTGCCAGTGCGTCGATCACCAACTGCTCGACGGCATGGACGTAGTCGGGCGTGGCTCCCGGCGCCACCGCCACCGACAGGATCGGGTAACCCACGAGCTGACCGGGGCCGTGGTAGGTGACGTCACCGCCCCTGTCCGTGCGCACCAGCTCCGCTCCCACGTCTTCGGGCGGCGCCAGCACGTGCTCGAGCCGGCCTCGGACCCCGAGGGTGTACACGGGGGGATGCTCGAGCAACAGGAGATGGTCGTCGACCGAGCGCTGGTGCAGGGCCCGCTGGAGGGCGTGAGCGTCGGCGAAGCTGACCCGCCCGAGCCACCGCACCCGCAAGCTCAACGGGTCACCCGAGCTCGCCGGACCAGTCCCTCGTCTCCAGGACCTCTTTGAGACGGGCCATGAAGGCGGACGCGTAGGCGCCGTCGTAGGCCCGGTGGTCGAAGGCCAGGGCCAGATTGCCGACGGGGTGCACGGCGATGCCGTAGCCACCGTCGCCCAGGGGTAAGGCCACCGGCCTGGGCTTGACCCCGTCGGTGGACAGGATGGCCACCTGGGGTTGGTTGATGATGGGCGCGGTGATGAGCGTCCCGTAACCGCCGGCGTTGGTGATGGTGAAGGTGCCCCCCGAGATGTCGTCGGCGCTGAGCTTCTTCGAGCGGGCGCTGGTGGCCAGCGCCGCGATCTCCCGGGCCAGAACGCGGAGGCGCTTGCCCTCGGCGTCGTGCACCACGGGCACGATGAGCCCCTCGTAGTCGAGGTCCACGGCGATCCCGAGGTTGACGTAGCGGTGCACCACCAGCTCGTTGTCTCCCACAGAGGAGTTCACGTGGGGATAGTCACGGATGGCGTCCACCACGGCCCGGGCGATGAAGGCCAGGTAGGTGAGACCCACGCCCTCCTCGGCCTTGAAGCGCTCCTTGACGGGGACCCGAACCTTGTCCACGTTGTGGTAGTCGACCTCCAGCACGACCAGGGTGTGGGCCGAGGTCTCGATGGAGCGGCGCATGTGCTCGGCGGTGCGGCGGCGGATGTTGGAGAAGGGAACCTTCACGTCCCGTTCCCCGGGGCCGGCGGCAGCCAAGGGGGCCGGCGCGGGCCCACGGCGAGCGGGAGTCTCCTCCATGGGACCGGTGACGGGCGGCGCCGGCGGGGTCGCCGCCTCAGGGGCGTCCTCCCGTCCCTTCACGAACGCCAGCACGTCGGCGCGGGTGACGCGCCCACCCGATCCGGTGCCGGGGATCTGGTCGACGTCGAGGTCGTGCTCGCCGATGAGGCGGCGGACCACGGGCGAGAGGAGCTTGGAGCTCCCGCCCCCGCCGGCCGTTCCGTCCCCTCGGGAGGGCCCCGGCGCCGGCGCCGGCCGGGTGCCCGCCCTTCCCACGCCACCTGTGGCAGGCGCCGCCGGCTCCGGCGCCCGCGCTGCTTCGGCCTGGCCTCTGGCCGCCTCGGCCTTCACGGCCTCGGCTGTGCCACCGACCTCGCTGGCCCCCGTCTCCTGGGCCTTGGCCGCCACGTCGGGCGCCTCGTCCTCGGGCTCCACGGGCACGTCGTCGGAGGGGCCCGCGGTCGGCGCCTCACCGCTCTCTGCCGACTGGCTCTGGGCCGGCGCCTGGTCGGGCGCCGACGGCCCGATGACCGCCAGCCGGGTACCCACGTCGACCGTCTCACCCTCCTGGACCAGGATCTCGGAGAGGTAGCCGGCGGCGGGCGAGGGCACCTCGGAGTCGACCTTCTCGGTGGAGACCTCGAAGAGGACCTCGTTCTCGTCGACCGGGTCCCCCACCTGCTTGGCCCAGCGGGTGATGGTCCCTTCGGTGACGGTCTCGCCCAGCTGCGGCATGGTGATGTCGGTCACTGATCGAGCCTCGAGCTCATGCGTGCAGTCCCCTCCCGGTCATGGCCAGCACCGTCTCCCCGAAGACCTCCGAGAACGAGGGATGAGGCTGTATGAACTGGGCGACCTCGTCAGGAGTGGCTTCCCAGTTGACGGCCAGGTAGGCCTGACCCAACTGCTCGGTGACCCACGGCCCGACCATGTGCACGCCGAGGATCCGGCCTGCTCGTCCGTCGGGGCCCTTCTCGGCGATCACCTTCACCATGCCCTCGGGCTCTCCCACGATCAGGGCCCGGCCGTTGCCCGCATAGGGATCCTTCTTGACCACCACGTCGTAGCCCGCCGCTCGGGCCGCCTCCTCGGACATCCCGGCGAAGGCGACCTCGGGGTGGCAGTAGATGCACCAGGGAACGGCGGCGTAGTCCACCGGTACCGGTGACTCCCCCAGCATGTCCTTGACCGCCACGATGGCCTCGGCGAAGCCCACATGGGCCAGCTGGGGAGTGGCCACCAGATCACCCACGGCGTACACGCCGGCCTCGGCGGTGCGACAGTGCTCGTCGATGCGCACGAAGCCACGCTCGTCGAGCTCCACCGAGGTGCCGTCGGCCAGCAGGCCGTCGGACAGCGGCCGACGCCCCACCGACACCACGACGGCGTCGACGGTCACCTGCTCACCTTCCCCCAGAAGCACGGTGGTGGTGTGCTCCGTGGGTCTGTGGCCCCGCACGGTGACGCCGACCCTCACGTCGATCCCCCGCTTCTCGAAGGAGCGGGTCACGACGTTCACGACGTCCTGGTCACACCCGGGCAGCAGCTTGGGAAGCGCCTCGAGGAGGGTGACCTGCACGCCGAGGTCGCTCATCATGGAGGCGAACTCACAGCCGATGGCGCCGCCACCGATCACCACGGCCGTGGCCGGCAGCTCCTCCAGCGCCAGGAACTCGTCCGAGGTCATGACGAAGCGGCCGTCAACCTCGAAACCGGGGATGGTGCGGGGGACGGACCCGGTGGCCAGCACCACGTGGCTGCCCTGGAGCTCGGTGCCGTCGCTCACCGTGACCGTGCGCCCGGGGCCGAGCTGGCCGGTGCCCATGAGGGTGGTGATCCGGCGCCGCTTCATCAGACCCTGCAGGCCCTTCCACAGTTGGTCGACGACCTTCTGCTTGCGCTGCTGGCTGATGGAGAAGTCGAGAGCGGGCTGCTCGGCCTGGACCCCGAACTCCTTGGCCCCCGCCACCGTGCGGTACACCGACGCCGTCTCCAGGAACTCCTTGGCCGGGATGCACCCCCGATGCAGGCAGGTGCCGCCCACCTTCTCCTTCTCCACGACGGCCACGGACAGCCCCGCCGAGGCGGCGTAGAGCGCTGCCGCGTAACCACCGGGACCGCCACCGAGCACGACCATGTCGTATTGCTGAGCCGTGGGGACCACCTCCTCGCTCGATCCCAACACTACCGATCGGCGGTGACCAGACCGGTCGTGCGACAAGCCCTGGCTCGGGTGTGCCACCGCCCGCCGTCGACGGGTTCAGCGGGCGGCGAGGGTCACCTGGATGGCGAAGGCGACCAGGATGGCCAGGCCCGTCACCAGGGCGGCGACGATGAGCTTGCGGGTACTCATCGGGTATTAGGCTAATGACCACGCAGGGGAGCTCGGCGTTCCGGGCTGAGAGGTGAGCACCAGGCTCACGACCCTTCGAACACAACCGGCCCGGTAATGCGGGTCGAGGAGGCGTGACGTGAGATGAACCGGGACCCACTGGCCGAAGGCCCGATGGCCGAAGACCCGCTGGTGATAGCGGGCCGGGAGTTCGGCTCCCGCCTGTTCCTCGGCACCGGCAAGTTCCCCTCCAACGCCTCGCTGCGGGAGACCATCGCCGCCTGCGGCACCGAGATGGTCACGGTGGCCCTCCGGCGGGTGGATCCCACGGCGGACGAGGACATCCTCGACGCCCTCCCGCCGGACGTGCTGCTCCTCACCAACACCAGCGGGGCCATCGACGCCGGCGAGGCCATCCGCCTGGCCCGCCTGGCCCGGGCCGCCGAGCTTCCCGAGTGGATCAAGCTCGAGGTCACCCCCGACCCCCGCTACCTGCTGCCCGACCCGGTGGAGACGCTGAAGGCGGCTGAGGTCCTCTGCTCCGAGGGCTTCACCGTGCTCCCCTACGTGAACGCCGACCCGGTGCTGTGCAAGCGACTCGAGGAGGTGGGCTGCGCCACGGTGATGCCCCTGGGATCGTGGATCGGCTCCAACCAGGGCCTGCGCACCAGGGCCGCCATCGAGATCATCGTGGAGCAGTCGCTGGTGCCCGTGGTGGTGGACGCCGGGATCGGCGCTCCCAGCCAGGCGGCCGAGGCCATGGAGCTGGGCGCCGACGCCGTACTGGTGAACACCGCCATCGGCACGGCCCGGGATCCTGCGGCCATGGGTGCAGCCTTCGGCTTGGCCGTCGTGGCCGGACGGCAGGGCTTCCTCGCAGGGCTGGCCTCCTCCCAGCGGGCGGCCGCGGCCAGCTCGCCGCTCACCGGCTTCCTGACTCCCCCTGCATGACCGCCGTTTCCATCACTCTGGAATCCCGGCCGGACGGAGCACCGCCGGGCACGGCGGCCGCTGACCTGCTGTCCACGGACCTCGCTGCGCTGCGGGCCCGGGTCGATGCCGCCACCCCCCGGGACGTGGATCGGGCCCTGCTCGCCACCCGGCGGTCCCTCGACGACTTCGCCGCCCTCCTGTCGCCACCGGCCGCCGACCGGCTGGAGGACATGGCCCACCTGGCTCACGAGACCACGGTGCGCCGGTTCGGCCGCACCATCCACCTCTTCGCCCCGCTGTACCTGTCCAGCGAGTGCGTGAGCACCTGCACCTACTGCGGCTTCTCTGCCGGCAACGACATCACCCGCCGCACCCTCTCCCCCGACGAGGTGCTCGCCGAGGCCCGGGCCCTCACCGAGCGGGGATTCCGGCACTTGCTGCTGGTGGCGGGTGAGCACGCCCGGGTCGTGAGCAAGGACTACCTCGTCGAGTGCGTTCGAGCACTGGCGCCCGAGGTGCCGTCCATCTCCCTCGAGGTCCAGGTCTGGGACACCGACACCTACCGGCGCCTGGTTGGCGCTGGTTGTGAAGGGCTGGTGGTGTACCAGGAGACCTACGACCGGGCCGCGTACGCCGAAGCGCACTTGAAGGGCAAGAAGCGGAACTATGACTGGCGGCTGTCCGCCCTCGACCGGGGGGCCGAGGCGGGAATGCGCCGGCTCGGCCTCGGGGCCCTGCTCGGCCTTCACCATGACTGGCGGTGCGAAGCGCTGGCCGTGGCCGCTCACGCTCAGGCCCTGCTCCGCCGGTGGTGGCGGTGCGAGGTGTCGCTCTCCCTGCCGCGAATGCGCCCGGCCGCCGGAGGCTTCCAACCGCCGGGGCCGGTGGACGACCGCAACTTCGTGCAACTGCTCTGCGCCCTGCGGCTGCTTCTTCCCGACGTGGCCCTCGTGCTCTCCACCCGTGAGGAGCCGGACTTCCGCGACGCCGTGCTCCGCCTCGGCGTCACCCACCTCTCGGCTGGCTCCCACACCGAGCCCGGCGGCTACGCCTCCGCCACCGATGCCGAGCCGCAGTTCCAGACCTCTGACAACCGCTCGCCGGCCGAGGTCGCCGAGCTCCTGCGGGCCGCGGGATACGACCCCGTCTGGAAGGACTGGGAGCGAAGCTGACCAGCGGGGCGCTGCGGTGGAGGGCCGGCGCTCCCAACCCGGCCGTTTGGCAAACTTGAAAGAAGTCGTTAGGCTCGCCTAACAATGGTCCCGGCCCTGCTCATCATGGTCCGTGAGGGGTTCGAGGCGGCCCTCATCGTGGCCATCGTGTTCGCCTATCTCCGCCGCATCGGCCGGACCGACCTAGGGCGAGCGGCATGGACGGGGGTAGCCGCCGCCGTGGCCCTCTCGGTGCTCGTGGGGGTGGTAGTCCACCTCACCCTGGGCAACCTGGTGGGACCGGCCCGGCTGCGGGCCTTTGCCGCCGTCTCGCTGGCCGCCGCGGGCGTGCTCACGTGGATGATCTTCTGGATGCGCCGCCAGGCCCGGGCCATCAAGGGTGACCTGGAGCGACAGGTGGACCTGGCCGTGCTCGCCGTCAACCCGGCCCGGGCGGTGGTGGCGGTCACCTTTCTGGCCGTCATCCGCGAGGGCATCGAGGCCGCCCTGTTCCTCCTGGCTGTCTCCACGTCGAGCGGCGGGGCTCAGGTGGTGCTGGGTGCCACGCTCGGGATCACCATCGCCGTGGCCCTCGGCGCCCTCGTGTACGCCGGGGGCCGCAGGTTGCCCCTGCGGACCTTCTTCCAGGTGACTGGGATGGTGATCGTGGTGTTCGCCGCCGGGTTGCTGGCCCGGGCCGTGCTCTTCCTCCAGTCCGCCGGCGACCTGGGCACCCTGGCCGACAGCGTGTACGACGTCACCGGCGTGGCCTGGCTCACCCAGCGGAGCGAGGTGGGCAAGGTACTGGCCGCCCTCTTCGGCTGGGACCCGCGGCCCTCCATCGAGCAGGTGGTGGCCTGGTTGGGCTATTTCGTGCCCGTCACCTACCTGTTCCTGCGCAAGCCACCCCGAGGCCGAGCGGTGACGGCCGAGCCGGCCCCGGCCGGTAGCGAGCAGGCGGAGCCAGCCGGCGTGACCGCTTCCCAGTAGCCCGCCGGCGCTGGCGGTGCTGTCCGTCGTCGCCCATGGCGCCGGCCTCAGGGCGCCCCGTGGCCGCCTCCCCCCGGCGTCCGCATGCGGATGACGTCCCCCGGCTGGAGGACCACCGTCACCTTGTCCGGCAGGGCACGCGCCGCCTCCTCGTCGCCCTGCGGCAGCAGCCAGTTCTCGCCCCGCGCCCCGGGCTGGCCCCCCTCCAGGCCCCATGGCTGGCTGGTCCGCCGCTCGGTCACCAGCGACACCGTGACTCGCTCCAGGACCTCGAGGTCCCGCTCGATGCCCTCGCCGCCAGGCCAGCGACCATCCCCCCCGCTTCCCCGACGTAAGCGGTACCGGCGCACGCGGAGGGGAAAGCTGCGCTCCAGAGCCTCGATGGGCGTGTTGCGGGTGTTGGTCATGGCCGTGTGCACGCCGCTCATCCCGGCGCGCCCCGGCTCCGTGCCCGAACGGCGTGCCGGCCGGCCGCCCTGCCCGCCGGCCACGGTCTCGTAGTACACCCACGGGCGGCCGTCCCCCATCTGGCCGCCCACCATGAGGTTGTTCATCGTCCCCTGCCCGGCGGCGCCCACCCGCGCCGGAGCGGCCTGGGCCAGCGCTCCGAGGCAGACGTCGGCCACCCGCTGGCTCACCTCCACGTTGCCGGCGCCCACGGCCACGGGGGGCAGGGCGTTGACGATGGTGCCGGGCGGGGCCACCACCTCCACAGGACGCAGCGCCCCGCCGTTGGCGGGGATGGTGGGGTCGGTGACCGAGCGCAGGGCAAAGGCCACGGCGCTGGTCGTGACGGCCTCCACGGCGTTGACGTTGCCGGGGCGCTGCCGGTCCGTTCCCGTGAAGTCGAACCTGGCCGTGTCGCCGTCGACGGTGAGGGTGAGGGCGATGCAGGCGGGCCGCTGCTGCTCCGGCGCCGGCCCACAGGAGTCGATCACGTCCTCGAAATGCCACCTGCCGTCGGGCAGGTCCGCCAACGCCGCTCGCATCCGCCGCTCGCCGTAGTCACCCACCTGCTCGAGGGGTTGGTCGACGAACGACGCCAGCCGCTCCACGCCCACCACGTTGGCCCCAACTTGAGCGTCGAGGTCTCCCTCCCGTTCCCCCGGTGTGCGAGAGTTGGCGAGGAGCAGCGCCGTCACCTCGGGACCGAGGCGAAGGGGTGGGATGCGCAGCCCCTCCTGGTACACCTCCGTGGCCTCGGGCGGGATGGAGCCGGGCGCCATGCCGCCCACGTCGGCGTGGTGAGCCCGGTTGGCGGCCCAGCCCACGAGGCGGTCGCCGGCGAAGCACGGAGCGACCAGGGTGAGGTCGTTCAGGTGGGTCCCCCCGGCGAAGGGGTCGTTGAGCACGACCTGGTCGCCAGCCTTCAGGCCGTCAGGCGGGAAGGCGTCGATGGCGGCGCGGACCGATGCCGGCATGGCGCCCAGATGGACCGGGATGTGCTCGGCTTGGACCAGGAGCTCACCGCCGGGGGTGAACAGCGCAGCCGAGCAGTCGGCCCGCTCCTTGATGTTGGGGCTGGACGCGGAGCGGCGCAGGACGGCGCCCATCTCGTCGGCGATCCCGGTCAGCCGGGAGATCAGGACCTGGAGCGACGCAGGATCCATGCTCCGCCTTTCCCAACCTCTGCCGACCAGCCGTCGGGGAGCCACACCGTGCAGTCGGCTTCGGCCAGAGGGCGCGGGCCGATGGCTCCACGCCGCCCGGGGGGCGCCGGCAGCCCTCCCGGGTCCACCGGCGCCGGCAAGCGGGCCGCGGCCCGCAGAGCCACCACCTCGACCGGCACGCCTGGCCGGGCGAAGCCGTTGCGGCGGCGGTGCTCCTCCTCGAAGGCGGTAAGCCCCGGGACGGTGAGCTCGTGGCTCTGGCCCTGGTACCGACAGTCCAACGACAGCTCGACCTCCACCGCGGTGGCGTCCTCGAAGGTGACGTTCGCCGTGGCCGTGGCCTTGTTGAGCAGGAGCCTGGCATGGGCCGCGGGCTCGCGTCCCACCACGCTCCGAGCGGCTGCCCGTGCCAGGTCGAGCCGGGCCTCGGGGAGGCCCCGGTGGTCCTCGAGGCCCGGCCAGGAGCGCACCAGCACCGCCTGCGGGGGCGCGCCCAGCAGCCCCACGGCCGACAGCACGCCGGCACGGGGAGGCACCACCACGGCCGCCATGCCGAGGGCGTCGGCCAGGGCGCAGGCGTGGAGCGGTCCCGCCCCGCCGAAGGCCACCAGAGCCAGGTACCGAGGGTCGACGCCCCGCTCCACGGTGACCACCCGGATCGCCTTCTCCATGGCCACGTCCACCACCGTGATCACCCCCTCGGCGGTGAGCCCGGCCTTCTCGATGGCGGCCGCGGCCGCCTGGAAGTCGAGGGCGCCGATGCCCGGGAGCTCGGCGTCGCCGGGGATGCGCCCCGCCACCAGGTCGGCGTCGGTGACGGTGGGCTCGCTCCCGCCCCGCCCGTAGCAGGCCGGGCCCGGATCGGCGCCCGCGCTCTGGGGACCGACCACCAGAGCCCCGCCGGGGTCGATGCGGGCCACGGAGCCGCCGCCGGCGCCGATGGTGTGGATGTCGAGGGCCGGCAGGCGCACCGGGAAGCCGGCCACCCGGCGCTGGGCCGCGGGTTCGGGCGCCCCGTCGATGACGAGGCAGACGTCGGTGCTGGTTCCTCCCATGTCGAAGCTGACGGCGTCGGGGAAGCCGGCGGCCACCGCCGCCTCTGCCGCCGCCCGCACCCCTCCCGCCGGTCCCGACAGCAGCAGGGAGGCGGGGTGCTCAGCAGCTTCGGCCACCGCCACCAGCCCCCCGGCCGAGGTCATGACCAGAACTCGGTCGGCGACGTCGGCCAGCCCGTGCAGGTACGACCGCGTCACGGGGCGCAGGTAGGCGTCCACCACGGTGGTGACGCTGCGCTCGTACTCACGGAACTCGGGGGACACCTCGTGGGAGCACACGACGTCGTGACCCCTGTCGCCGAGGACGGCGGCTACCCGTCGCTCGTGGGCGGAGTCGAGGTCGGCGTGGAGAAGGCACACGGCCACGGCCTCTGCCTCCTCGGGGACGTCGGGGACCTTGGCCTCGTCCATCGGCGCCACCTCGGCGCCGTCTGCCGCCAGGCGTCCTGCCACCTCCAGGCGCAGATCCCTGGGCACGAGCGGCTCCGGGCGGTCGGCGAAGGGGTCGTACAGCGAGGGACGATCCTGGCGGCCGATCTCGATCACGTCGGCCAGGCCCTCGGTGGTGATCAGCGCCACGGTGGCGCCTCGCCGCTCGAGCAGGGCGTTGGTGGCCACCGTGGTTCCGTGGGCCAGCAGCTCGGGCCGCCCCGAAGCGACGCCCTCCACGCCGTCGATCACGGCCCGACCGGGTTGGGCGGGCGTGGAGAGGACCTTGACGACGCTCCCGTCGTCGGCCACCACGTCGGTGAACGTGCCTCCGGTGTCCACTCCCAGGCGCACGCCGACGAACCTACCGGCCAGGCCCGCCGTACCGTCGGGACTCCGACGGCGTAGGGTGCCGACCCGCCATGCCCTCGATGCCCTCCATGCCCGAAGTGACCGAACTGGCCGGGATCGCCCTGCCCGACGCTCGCAGCGGGGAGCCCGTCGACCTCGGAGCGGGGCCGCGCCTGGCCCTGGTCAGCCTCATTCGCCACCGGTACTGACTGCCGTGCCAGGAGCACCTCGTGGGGGTGCGAGACGCTCGGGACCAGCTCGAGAGCCTGGGGGCCACAGCCGTTGCCGTCGGTTTCAGCCCCGCCGACGCCCTGGCGGCCCTGGCCCACCAGTTGGAGTGGCCATGGCCCTTCCTCAGCGACACCGACCGCGCCCTCTACGGGCGCCTCGGGATCGGCAGAGCGTCTCGACGGGACGTCTTCAACCCCGGCACACTGCGCCGTTATCGAGAGGCGGCGGTCCGAGGCGTGCCCATGAGGATGCCGGTGGAGGACGTGCGCCAGCTGGGCGGCGATGCCATCGTCAAAGGGGGGCGAGCCGTTCGCGTCTTCCGCCCC
>JALZKD010000043.1 GCA_030859405.1 Actinomycetota bacterium
CGCATGGCCGCCGGCGGGTCCTCCGGAGAGCCGAAGTTGCCATGGCCGTCGACGAGGGGATGACGGAGGCTGAAGCTCTGCGCCATGCGAGCCAGCGCGTCGTAGACGGCCTCGGGGCTGTGCGGGTGGTACTTGCCCGTGACGTCGCCCACCACCCGCGCGCACTTCATGTTGGGCCGGTCGGGCCTGAGACCCAGGTCGTGCATGGCGTAGAGGATGCGCCGGTGCACCGGCTTCAGCCCGTCCCTGGCGTCGGGAAGGGCCCGCGAGACGATGACGGACATGGCGTAGTCGAGGAAGGAGCGCTCCATCTCCTCCTGGATCTCGACCAGCTCGATGGCCCCGAAGCCGTTCCCGCCGCCGGTGACGACGTCGGAGCTCATGGGTGGAGGACGGGCCGGAGGCCCGTTCCTGTCTGGGCCACGCGAGCGGGTGGCGGGCAGGGGAAGGGCCTGCCCCGGAGCGAAGCTCTGGGAGCGGGAGGGGACCCCGCCCGACAGGACCCGTGAGCGCTCATATGTCCAGGAAGCGCACGTCGGCGGCGTTGGTGACGATGAAGTGCTTCCGCAGCTCCACGTCCTCGCCCATGAGGATGGAGAACACCTCGTCGGCGATGGCCGCCTGCTCCGCCGACACCTGGAGCAGGGTGCGCTTGGTGGGGTCCATTGTGGTGTCGCCGAGCTCGCCGAAGTCCATCTCGCCCAGACCCTTGAACCGGGTGAAGTCGGCCTTGTGCTGGGGATGCTCGGCAAGGAAGCGGGCCTTGGCTGCATCGTCCTTGATGTACTCGCGCTCCTTGCCCACGAGGGTGGAGTAGAGCGGCGGCTGGCACACGTAGACATGGCCCTGCTCGACCAGGTCCTTCATCTGCCGGAAGAAGAAGGTGAGCAGGAGGGTGCGAATGTGGCTCCCGTCCACGTCGGCGTCGGTGAGCAGGCACACCTTGTGGTAGCGGATCTTGTCCACGTCGAACTCCTCGCCCACGCCGGCGCCGATGGCGGCGATGAGGGCCTGGACCTCGACGTTCTTGAGCATCCTGTCGATCCGGGCCCGCTCGACGTTCAAGATCTTGCCTCTGATGGGCAGGATGGCCTGAAATGCCGGGTTGCGGGCCTGCACCGCAGACCCGCCGGCTGAGTCGCCCTCCACGATGAACAGCTCGGCCTCGCGGGCGTTGCGGGTCTGGCAGTCCCGCAGCTTGCCGGGCATGCCGGCGCCCTCCAGGGCCGACTTGCGCCGGATGAGGTCCCGAGCCTGTCGAGCGGCGCTGCGGGCTCGAGAGGCCTGCAAGCCCTTCTGTACCACCTGGCGAGCCTCGGTCGGATGCTCCTCCAGCCAGGTGCCGAGCTTGTCGTGAGTGGCCCGCTCGACCAGGGAGCGGGTGGACACGTTGCCCAGCTTGGCTTTGGTCTGGCCCTCGAACTGGGGATCCTGGAGGCGCACCGTGATGATGGCCGTGAGGCCCTCGCGGATGTCCTCGCCCGAGAGGTTGTCGTCCTTCTCCTTGAGCAGACCCTTGGTCCGGGCATAACGGTTGACCACGTTGGTGAGGGCCTTCTTAAAGCCTTCTTCGTGCATGCCCCCCTCGGCGGTGGCGATGCCGTTGGCAAAGCTGTGGATGCCCTCGTTGAAACCCGTGTTCCACTGAAGGGCCGCCTCCACCTCCTGGTCGGACTCGGCCTGGTCGAAGGAGGCCACCTTCTTGAACAGCGCTTCCTTGGAGGCGTTGAGGTGGCGCACGAAGTCCACGATGCCGCCGGCGTAGCGGTACGACATCTCCTGCTCGTGGCCGGGCCGTTCGTCGGCGAAGCGAATCTCGAGGCCCTTGTTCAAGAAGGCCATCATCTGGAGCCGCTCGAGCACCGTCTGGGCCCTGAACTCCACCTCGTCGAAGACCGTGGGGTCGGGCCAGAAGGTGATGGTGGTGCCGGTGCGGCCGCGGGGCGCCCTGCCCACCACCTCGAGCCTGCCCTGAGGCTTGCCGCCCTTGGCGAACTCCATGCGGTAGTGGTTGCCGTCCCGGTAAACCTCGGCCACCAGCTGGCTGGAGAGGGCGTTGACCACCGACACGCCCACGCCGTGCAGCCCCCCCGAGACCTTGTATCCGGCGCCGCCGAACTTGCCCCCTGCGTGGAGCACGGTGAGCACGACCTCGACGGTGGACTTGTTGCGATGCTGGCGATGGGGGTGGTTCTCAGGAGGGATCCCCCGCCCGTTGTCGCTCACCCGGCAGCCTCCACCGGCCAGGAGGGCCACTTCGATGCGGGTGCAGTGCCCGGCCATGGCCTCGTCGACGGAGTTGTCCACGACCTCCCAGATCAGGTGGTGCAGGCCACTGGCGCCGGTGGAGCCCACGTACATTCCGGGCCGCTTCCGGACTGCCTCCAGGCCCTCGAGGATGGTGATGTCCCCAGCGCCGTACGACCCCTGCTCAGCCATAGTTTCCTGCGCCACCGCGCGACCTCTCAACACCACCTAAGAAGGGCGTTCCGAGCGGCGCCACCGTGGTCAAAGCGCCGAGTTTCGAAGGGCCAAGTCTACCACTGAGGGGGCCGTTCCTCGGCCCCACCGGGGCGGACGCGCACCGCCATGGCATCGGGGGCGCCGGGCCCGACGCGCTCTGCGATCCGAGCCAGGAGGTCTCGGGCCCGGTAGCGCAGCTCGCTCCCCCAGGCGGCCTCGTCGACGATCACGACGAGGAGGCCGCCTTGCAGTGACAGTGGCCGTGCATGGCTTGCGATGGCGGGGCCTACGACGTCCTCCCAGCGGGAGAACACCGCCTCCATCACTGCGGCCGGCGGAGCCCCGAGGGTACGGGTGAGATGATCGAGGGACACGCCGACGCGCCGGGGAGCGCCTTGGTCGGAGCTGGAAGGTCCCTTCATGGGGACTCTCCGGCCTGGATGCGACCTGCTCGAACCTGCGTCGTACGGGCCACCGAAGAGCGGGCTGGAACAGGCGCGGTGGTGGTGAGCAGGGCCTGTCCCTCCGGCAGGTGGTCCAGCAACGCAGCGCTCCGAGCGGGGTCCAGCTCCGAGAAGACGTCGTCGAGGAGGAGCACAGGCGCCGAACCGGTGCTCTCGGTCACCAAGGCATGCGCTCCCAGGCGCAGAGCCACGGCCAGGGAACGCTGTTCCCCCTGGGAGGCGTGAGTGCGAGCCGCCAGGGGCACCGGGACCTGTTCGCTCCCGCCCCCGATGGCCAGCGCCACCTCGTCCCTGTGGGGACCCACGGTGGTGGTGGCTCGCAGGAGGTCCTGGTCACGAGCCGCAGCCAATGCTCCGGACAACGACCCCTCCCACGACCGCCGGTAGGCCATGGCCACATCGGTCCTTCCCCCCACCAGCTGTCCGTACGCCTTGGACACCTGAGGTCGGAGCGCCTCCACCAACTCCTCCCGGGCCGTGGCCAATCTTTCTCCGGCGTCCACCAGCTTGGCGTTCCACACGTCGAGGGTAAAGGCCGCTTCCCCGCTCAAACGATCACCGGTCCTTCGGCTCCCGACCTGTTTCAGGAGGGCGTTACGTTGACGAAGGACCCGCTCCACCTCGCCCTGCAGGGCGTGGTTGGCAGGGCGCAGGGCCACGAGCACCCCGTCGAGATAGTGGCGCCGCTCGGAGGGACCGCCCTTTACCAGGGCCAGGTCGTCGGGGCTGAACACACTGACGCGGAAAGCCCCGAGCAGGTCTCGTCCTCTCCGGAGAACCTGGCGATTCATCATCATTCGATCTCGCCCGCCGGCGCGCAGCTCCACCTCCAGTAGCACGCCACGTCCCTCCCGCTCCACCTGCCCGCGTATCACCGCTCTCTCGGAACCGTGGCGGATTAGAGCCTCGGTGGGAGCACCCCGAAACGACGACAGCGTGGCGAGGTAGGCGGTGGCCTCGAGGAGGTTCGACTTGCCGTCACCGTTGGCGCCCTGAATTACCGTCAGACCGTCAGCAGCCGGCTCGAGCTCGCCCGAGATGTAGTTCCGGTAGTCCCCAACCCAGAGCTTGATCAGCCTCACGAAACCCGCACGGGCATGAGGAGGTACAAGAACTCCTGGGAGCTCGTACTGCGGACGATGGCGGGCCTGAGAGCATCGATGGTCTCGATGGACACCTCATCGCCACTGGTGGCTTCGATGCCATCCACCAAGTAGCCGGGGTTGAATGCCACCGTGATGTCGCTGCCCTCGTACTTGGCGTCCACCTCCTCGGACGCCTGGCCGACGTCATTGGTGACCACGGACAACTCGATCGACTCCGGGCGCAGCGCCATTCGCACCGGGGTGGTGGCGTCCCGAGCCAGTAACCGCACCCGGCGCAATGCGCCCTGAATCTCGTCCTTATCCACCACCAGACGGTTGGGGTACGAGCTCGGGATGAGCTGGCGGTAGTTGGGGAACTCGCCCTCGATCAACCGGGTGGTGAGCCGGACGCCCGCCAGGTCGAAGGTGGCGTCATGCTCACCAAAGGACAGATCGACCTCAGAGACGCTGGACAACAGCCGCTGCAGCTCAGCCAACGCCTTGGCTGGCACCAACACCTGTTGACCTTCACCCAGAACGTTGCGACCAGGCAGGTCGCGAACGGCCAGGCGGTAGGAATCAGTGGCGACTAGACGCAGACCCCCTTCCTCGGCGGTCATGAGCACGCCGGTGAGGATGGGCCGAGCATCGTCGGAGGACGCGGCCCGGACCACCTGGCGCAGGGCCTCGCCCACATCGCCCACGTCCAGCGTCACAACGCCGGCGCCAGCATCCCCGTCGGTGGTCGTTTCGGCCCCGGCTGTGGTCAACGCCCGCCCAGTGAGGGTGGCGACGCGGGGGAAGTCGGCGGCAGGAAGCGCCCGGAGGGACGATTGATAGCGCCCGGACGACAAGCGAGCCTCCTCGTCGTCGCTGTCGATGGTGACCGCTCCCGGTTCCAAGGCCCGAGTGATCTCTGTCACCGTTCGGGCAGGGATCACGCACACACCGCCGGCGTCTCCCTTCACCTCGGTCTGGACTCGGATGGTGAGGTCCAGATCCGACCCGGTGACGTACAACCGGTCAGCCTCCACCTCCAGGCGGACTCCGGAGAGCACTGGCAGCGTGCCCCCCCGGCCGGTGACAGCCCGGCTGGCCACGCTCAGGGCCTCCAACAAGACATCTCGTTCACAGTGGAACTTCATGGTTTGTTTGCTTCTTCTTAAAGAGAGGGTTTATAGAGATGGTAGTAAGGGTTGTGGATTGTGGAGAGATAGGTATACACGCAGGTCAGGGGTAGTTTCGACTTACACTGGCTCGTCCCCAGGATCCCACATCGGTGTGACAGGAAGAGGGATGTCGGACCTTCCTCCACACACCGTCCCCAGAACCCACAAGTTGGTCCACAGGTTCAGCTTCCGGAGCGGACTCGGTGTATGAGCTCGGTGACCTGGTCGTACACGGAGCGTTGTTGGGTCATAAGGTTGGCGATCTTCTCGACGGCATGGATCACCGTGGTGTGGTCACGTCCGCCGAACTCCTTGGCGATTGCCGGGTAGCTGAAGTCGGTGACCTCGCGGAACACGTACATGCTCACCTGACGGGCGATGACGAGTGGGCGCCGGCGGCTGTGGCTGCAGAGGTCCTCGACACTGAAGCCGAAGAGCTCAGAGGTGCTTTGGAGGATGGCGCTGGGAGTGATCTGGCGAGGTTGGCGGGCAGCTAGGAGGTCGGCCAACACCCGCTCACTGAGTTGGGGGGTGAGAGCTTCCCCGCTCAGGGTGGCGAAGGCGGTGATCCGGATGAGGGCGCCTTCTAGCTCACGAATGTTGTCGGTGACATGCGTGGCGATGAGAGCCAGCACGTCGTCGGGCACCTCCACGGGTTGTGCCCCCGCTTTCTGGCGCAGGATGGCCAGGCGGGTCTCGAGCTCGGGAGGCTGGATGTCGGTGGTGAGCCCTGAGAGGAACCGGCTGCGGAGACGGTCCTCCAGGGTGGCGATGGCCTTGGGCGGGCGATCGGAGGTGATCACGATCTGACTCGAGGCTTCGTAGAGCGAGCAGAAGGTGTGGAAGAACTCTTCCTGGAGCCCCTCCTTGCCTTCCATGAACTGGATGTCGTCCACCAGGAGGACGTCACACAGGCGGTAATGGCGTTTGAACGAGGTCCCGGTGTTGGTGCGGATGGCTTCTACGAAGTCGTTGAGAAAGGTCTCCGTCTGGACGTAGCGCACCCGCCGGCCCCGGAAGTGCTCCAGAACGTAGTTCCCGATGGCGTGAAGTAGGTGGGTCTTGCCCAAGCCACTGTCGCCATGGATGAAGAGTGGGTTGTATGACCGCGAGGGGGTCTCGGCTACGGACCTGGCGGCGGCATGGGCGAAGCGGTTGGAGGCGCCGATGACGAACGCTTCGAAGGTGTAGCGGGGGTTGAGTGTCGCTTCCTGATTGACGCCTGCACCGATCGGCTGAGCCGAGCGCCCCGTCCTTTTGGGGGTGAGGCCGGCGCCGGCGGCCGAGGGGCCGCTCGATGACGCGGGCAGGCCCTCAGTCGTCTTCGGGGTGGACTGGGCCTCGGGCAGCTCGGGGGCAGGTGGTGCACCGTTGCTGGTGACGACAGGTTGATCGGGGGTTTCTGGAACTGAGCCGATGGCGACATCGATCACCACGGGGACCTGCAGGCCCACCCGGGTGGCGACCACTTCCCGGACCAGGGGCAGATAGCGCTCCTCGATCCTCTTGCGAGCCAAGGCGCTGGGCACGGTGAGTCGCAGGCGCCCGTCCTCGCCCACCGCCGCTTGCACCCCCTGGAAGCAGGTTCGCCACGCCGCGTCCGGGATCTGGGAGCGTAGATGCTCCGCCGTATGGGCCCAGAGTTGCTCCGCGTCCCGCATGACGCCCCTTCCCCCTCCACTCTGCGCACATCTCTCTCCACAGGGCTGTGGCCATGCCGAGGACGGGCTTTGGGGAAGAGAAGCCACGAGAACGGCGTCGCTGTCCCGTAGGGCCGGCGAAACTAGCAGCGGCATTGTCTAGTGGCGAGGGGATGGACGGAAAGACATCTGACCTGGGGAGACGACACCGAAGTTGTCTGCGCCGATCCCGGGCCGTAGCCTTGGACGGCCATGGGAGGCCTTCGCCGGCGCCCGTGCCTTTGCGCACGCAACTTGGTTACCCGGGGGTGATGGGTGAAACGAACATTCCAGCCGAAGAGCCGCCGCAGGTCGAGGAGGCACGGCTTCCGCCACCGGATGTCCACTCGGGCTGGGCGGGCCATCATCCGATCTCGCAGGCAAAAGGGCCGCCACAAGCTCTCGGCCTGATCGCCCCCGTGGCTGATCGGGCCACCTTCGCCGCACTCCGCCGGTCGTCCCGACGGGTGCGAAGGGGGCCGATCACGATAACCTACGCTGCTGGTCACCCTACGGAGCAGGTCCGAGTGGCGTACGCCGTCGGCCGTCGGGTGGGCGGCGCCGTTCGGCGGAACCGCCTGCGCCGGCAGTTGCGGGCCGTGATGTCTGGCCTCGGCGCTCGTCTCCGCCCCGGGGCCTACCTGGTCGGTGCTGGAGCAGGAGCAGCGGCCCTGTCCTTTGCAGAGCTGAGAGAAAGGGTCACGGAGGCGTTGGACAACCAAGAGCTTCTGAACAGGCCAGGCGAAGAGCTCGACTCGTGATGGTGGCAGCCCGACCACTGTGGGCGGCCGTTCGCCTCTACCAATTGGTCAGGGCGGGGCGTCCGTCAGCCTGCCGGTACTGGCCGACGTGCTCGTGCTATGCGCTGGAGGCCCTCGAGCGCCACGGCGCGTGGAGGGGGACGCTCCTGGCGGTGCGGAGACTGGGGCGCTGCCATCCTTGGGGCGGCTGGGGGCCGGACCCTGTGCCCGAGGTCAGGTAGCACTGTGTTCCAGATTCTGGCAGGTACGCTGGCGTTCTTCTACGGCATCATCCCCAACTACGCCATCGCCATCACCCTGCTCACCCTGGCGGTGATGCTGGTGCTCGCCCCCCTCACCCTGAAGAGCACCCGCTCCATGCTCGCCATGCAGCAGTTGCAACCCGAGGTGAAGAAGATCCAGCAGAAGTACAAGGGCGGTGACGCCCAGCAGAAGCAGCAGATGCAGCAGGAGATGATGGCGCTCTACAAGGAGCACCAGGTCAACCCCATGTCAGGGTGCCTGCCGATGCTCGTGCAGCTGCCGGTTTTGTTCGTCATGTACCACGTCATCAGGGGCCTCACCCAGGTACGCGCCGCTGGTGAGTGCCCTGGCTTCGACGCCAAGTACCTCGACAAGGGCACGGAGCTCTTCCGGGATCTCTGCGCATCGAACCGCGAGATGGTGTCGTTCGGCGTCGACCTGTCCAAGAGCGCCAGCCAGGCCCTCAAGATCTCCACGACGGGCGCCATCCCGTTCGTGCTGCTCACGGGGCTGGTTGCCTTCGTGCAGTACTACCAGAGCCGCCAGATGAGCAGGCGCAACCCCCAGGCCACACAGAACCCGCAGATCCAGATGATGACGCGCGTGATGCCGGTGATGTTCGGCGTCTTCTCCTTCGCCTTCCCGGCGGCCCTCAACGTCTACTGGTTCATCTCAGGCCTGTTCCGCGTCACCCAGCAGGGGGCCATGTACCGCTGGGATCCCAGCCTGGCCGCCCATGTCCGAGAACGCACCGTGGAGGCGGAAGCCAAAGCCCCGCACAAGCCGGGCTCCACACCGAAGAAGCCGTTGCCGGGGAACAAGGCGAACAAGGCAAACAAGGCAAACAAGGCGAACAAGGCAAAGGTCAAGCCCGGGTCGAGGGACGCGGCCAGGGCGCGAGGCAAGGACAACGGGAAGGCAGGGCCGGACCCAAAGGGTGCCGAGGCCGAAGCCAAGGGGAACGGCACCAAGTCCGGTGCCAGGGACCCGGCCAACGGCAAGGGGTCCGCCCGGGCCCAGGGATCCAAGGGATCCAAGGGATCCAAGAAGGCCAGGAGCGGTGACAACCGGTCGAGGAAGCGCCGAGCCAAGAGGGGCCGGTAGCGGCCGTGGAGTGGGTAGAGACCACGGGGCGGACCGTCGAGGAAGCGCTCGAGTCCGCGCTCGACCAACTGGGTATTGATGAGCGTGAGGCCGAGGTGGAGGTGGTGGAGGAGCCCAAGACAGGACTGTTCGGGAGGCTGAGATCCGAGGCCAGGATCCGTGCTCGTGTCCGTCCCACGCATCCTCGACCCAAGGTTGACCGGCCGGAGCGCCAGCGCCGGCGGCCCTCGAAGACCTCGGCAGCGAAGGGACCAAGGGAGCCGGTGTCTACGGGACAGAAGCAAACGGTGGAGAAACAGCGACCACGAGGCGATGGAGCGGCGATGGACGACAAAGAGGTGCCTATGAGCGAGCAGGCCGCCGCCGGGCGGGCGTTCCTGGAGGGACTGGTGGCCGAGCTTGGCTTGTCGGCGTCCGTTGGCAGCGAGGAGCTGGACGAGGAGACGGTGGAGCTGACCGTCGATGGGACCGAGCTTGGATTCCTCATCGGGCCCAAGGGGGCAACGCTCGCCGCCTTGCAGGAGGTGACTCGCACGGTCGTGCAGCGCAGGACCGGCGCTCGTAACGGCCGCATCATGGTGGACGTGGCCGGGTACCGCCGGAAGCGAAAGCTGGCCCTCGAGCGATTCACCAGCGACGTGGCTGCTCAGGTGAAGGAGATGGGCACACCCAGGCTGCTCGAGCCCATGAGCCCTGCCGATCGCAAGATCGTCCACGACGCGGTGAACCAGATCGACGGGGTGTCGACGGCCTCGGAGGGTGAGGAACCACACCGTCGGGTGGTGATCAGCCCGGACTGAGTGCCTGTGGGGCGGGCTATGGCCCTTGCCGGGGACCACACTGAGCTGCTGGAGGTTCTGGAGCAGGCCCGGAGCCTGGGCTATCTGGGCCCAGGGCCGGTCGAGGATCATGTCAGGCACGGGTACGGTTTCGTGGCCGCCGCCGGGAGTGATCACCGGGGCCGGGTCATCGATCTGGGCAGCGGCGGCGGGGTACCGGGACTGATCCTGGCGTCGGCGTGGCCCGAGGCGACAGTGGTGCTTCTCGACGCCAGCGAGCGCAGGACGCAGTTCCTCACCACCGCCGTCCGCCTGCTCAACTTGGACCCGGCCCGGGTGCGGGTGGTCCGAGCCCGGGCCGAAGCGGTGGGCCGCCAGGATGAATGGCGACGGTGGTCGGACCTGGTGGTGGCCCGCGGCTTCGGCCGCCCGGCGCTGGTTGCTGAGTGCGCAGCCCCGTTGTTGGTGGAGGGCGGCCGGCTGATCGTGTCCGAGCCGCCCGAGGAGCGACCCGGACGTTGGCCTCAGGCCGGTCTGGACCAGCTCGGCTTGGTCAGCACAGCCACCGTGCGTCACCAGGGCTGCTGGTACCAGATGCTACGCCAGACGGGGCCCTGCCCGGATCGCTTTCCCCGGCGTCCAGGTATCCCGGCCAAGCGAGCCCTCTTCTAGACTCGCCCGCTGGTTTCACGTGAAGCGAAGATGACCCTCCGTGGGCCGTTCCACGTGGAACGATGCTTGACACAGCCTCGTGGCGATACAACAGTGCGTCCGTGACGGAGTCCGGGGGCGACCTGCCCCAGCGTGGCCGGGCCATCTTCGTACGACTCCAGGAGCGCACGGCCGGCGAGCAACAGATCTCTGACTCTGAGGTTCAGGAATCCCCGAGTCAGGCCAGGGCGGACAAGCCCGAGCCAACCCTCGACCGCTTTGCAAAGGGCGAGGCCCCGGGGGCCAAGCCGGCTGCCGGGATGGAGCCCGAAGCCGACGAACGTTCCAACGGCGGTCGAGGCCTCGGCGAGCAGGAAGCGTTGTTTGTGGCTGACCCGGAAAGGGCGGACGCCCCGTCTGCCCAGAGGGATGGCGGTGACGACGGGGCCCGAGCGGGCGAGGAGGAGGACACTCCCGCCGCGCCTCCTGGCAACCCCTTCGTACGGCCCCTGCCCAGGGTGGTGGCCGTAGCCAACCAGAAGGGAGGAGTGGGAAAGACCACCACGGCAGTGAACGTGGGGGCCGCGCTGGCAGAGCTCGGCTACCGCGTCCTGCTGGTGGATCTGGACCCCCAGGGAAACGCCACCACGGGCCTCGGGATCAACCCTCGCAACCTCGACTCGTCGATCTACGACGTGGTCATGCACGATGCCGCCCTCGAGGACTGCATCGAGCCTACGAGCCTCCGGAACCTTTTCGTGGCACCGGCGACCCTCAACCTGGCGGGGGCAGAGATCGAGCTGGTCCCTGCCTTCAGCCGGGAGCTCAAGTTGCGGCGGGCCATCGAGCAGGTCGTCGAGGACTTCGACTACGTCTTCATCGACTGTCCGCCATCGCTCGGCCTTCTCACCGTCAACGGACTGGCTGCCGCGTCCGAGGTGATCGTTCCCATCCAATGCGAGTACTACGCCCTCGAGGGTTTGGGCCAACTCATGCGCAACGTGGGGTTGGTTCAGGGTCACCTGAACCCCAGACTTGAGCTCAGCGCCATCATCCTCACCATGTACGACGCTCGCACCAAGCTGGCCGGACAGGTAGCACGGGAGGTTCGTGACCATTTCGGCGACAAGGTGTGTCGTAACATCGTGCCTCGCACCGTCCGCTTGTCGGAGGCACCGTCGTTCGGACAACCCATCGTGGTGTTCGACCCCTCTTCTCGGGGCTCGATTGCCTACCGAGAGATCGCCAAGGAGGTAAGTGGTGGCGCGTCGCAGCGGGTTGGGTAAGGGCCTCGGGGCTCTCATCCCTACGGAGGTCGTAGCCGACCGGAGCTCAGCCTTGGTCGAGTTGCCCGTCACCAGTGTCCGGCCCAGCGGGTTCCAGCCCCGGAAGCACTTCGAAGAGGAGAGCCTGGCTGCCCTGACGGCGTCGGTACGGGAACTGGGTGTCCTCCAGCCCGTTCTGGTCCGACCTGACGGGGAGGGCGCCTATGAGCTCATCGCTGGGGAGCGTCGGTGGCGAGCGGCCAAGCGGGCCGGGCTCCAGACCCTTCCTGCGCTGGTGCGCCAGGTCAGTGACGACGTCAGCCTCGAGCAGGCGCTGGTGGAGAACCTTCAGCGAGAGGACCTCAATCCGCTCGAAGAGGCGGCGGCATACCAACAGCTCATCGAGGACTTCAAGCTCACTCACGAAGAGCTGGCGGTGCGGGTGGGGAAGAGCCGGGCGGCCATCAGCAACACCCTCCGTCTCTTCCAGCTCCCGCCCTCCATCCAGCGCCTGGTGGCCGAGGGACAGTTGGCCGAGGGCCACGCTCGGGCGCTGCTCGCCACACCGGATCGCGCCTTTCAGGAGGCGCTTGCCCGCCGGGTGGTCGGGGAGGGACTCTCTGTGCGGGCGGTGGAGGAGGCGGTTCGGGCTCGCGCCCAGCTGGAGGAGCCGCTTTCACCCGGGGAGCCGAGCGGGGGCCCCCAGGGGCGCCGGTTGCGTCCCCCCGGCCTCCTCGAGTTGGAGGAGCTGCTGTCCCGCCACCTGGATACTCGGGTGAAGGTGGACATGGGCGCCAAGAAGGGCCGCGTCATCATCGATTTTGCCACCCTCGAGGATCTCGAGCGGCTGTACCGGGCCATGACCGACGCTGGCGCCGGCGACAAGGACCGGCCCGGGACCTAGCTTCCAGTTTCTTCCACTTCGGCACAGGGTTGGGCAGCCCAGGCGGCTAGCGCGCCGGCGAGGACCTCGGCCAGCACGCCGGCGCCGGCTACGACCCGCGCCGGCGGCCCCACCTCACACAGCACGGCGGGCATGCGCGTCTCCTTGAGGATGGGTAAGGCCATGCCTCGCACCCCGGCGTCGTGAACGCCCAGAGCGGCGGGAAGCGAGGCTTGGACCAACTCGGCCAGGCGCCGCCCGCCGGCGGAATGGTAACGGTGTCCGGCGTAATGAGCCGATGAGCACTCCTCCCCGCCCACGACGAGGAAGAGGCCGAAGTAGACGTCGGCGGCCCAGGCGTTGGCCTCAGCCGCCTGCTCGGACTGGTCGGGATGCGCCACCACGGTCACGTCGGCCCCCGCCCCTCCCAGCCTCTTGGCCGCGGCGCTGAGGACGGCGTGCAGCCCACCGTCCCCGCCAAGGACCACACGCTTGGCGTCGAGGGTCCTCGAGGACCGGCGGAGGGTTTCGAGCTCTCTGACGACGGCCACCGGCTCTCTTTGATCCGAGCGCGTGCCCAGTCGTTCGAGGCCATTGATGGTGCCCGGACCGCAGACGCCGTCGACGGTGAGCCCGGTATTGCGCTGGAACTCCATCAGTGCCGACTGGGTGCGTGGCCCGAAGATGCCGTCCACACGGCCGGCGTCGAAGCCGAGGGCTCCCAGACGTCCCTGAAGGGCAGCGATGTCGTCGCCCCGCAGCATGGGCTGGCGGAGGTAGATCAGCCGATCCCCCAGACGGTAGCCGGCTTCGACCACCGCGGCCCAGGTCTGCTCACCGCACACGCCGTCTGACCGCAGCCCCCGGGCCTCCTGGAAGGCCCGCACCGCGGCGGTGGTGTGGGACCCGAAGTGGCCGGGCTTGTCCTTGGACGAGTCGAACGCCAGCCTGGCCAATCGCTGCTGCAGGTCCCGGACCCCCGCTCCTCGAGCGCCACCCCGTAGCGGCAGGCCGTTTACAGGAATGCCTGAAGCTCCTCGAGCAGCTGGCCCTTGGCCTTGGCCCCGACCATGCGCACACGAGGCTCGCCGTCGGAGAACAGGATCAGGGTGGGGATGCTCATCACCTGGAACCGTTGGGCCAGGCCCATGCTGTCGTCGACGTTGACCTTGGCGATCCGCAGACGCCCGTCCTGCTCACTGGCAATCTCTTCCAGTACAGGAGCCACCATGCGGCAGGGACCACACCACTCCGCCCAGAAGTCGACGAGGACCGGTTCGGAGGCAGCGGCGATCTCCTCGTCGAAGGTGCTGTCGGTGAGCGTGGTGATGCTGGCAGGCACTGGGGACCTCCTGGTCGTGATGGTGAGGGGAGCGGTTGGCCGGGGGAGCGGTGCTGCTTCCAACACCGACGGCGGGTTGGCATATTTCAAACTGCCATGCCCCCGTCGGTCGCTACCAGTTGCGCGCCGTACCGGCCAGGTCATCTGGGCTGTCATGGCGGGACTCCAGCCATCGCTCGGCGTCGATGGCTGCCATGCATCCCGATCCGGCGGCCGTGACGGCCTGGCGGTAAACGTGATCCTG
>JALZKD010000122.1 GCA_030859405.1 Actinomycetota bacterium
CCACGACGGTCGTTACCGGGTCAGCTGCTCGGCGAGCACCGCCCGGCCCGTCCCGATGGCGGTGGGCCCTCGCATCGGCATCTTCGCCAGCATCGGCCGCGTCTTCGGCGCCGTCGCCGTGGTCCTTGTGAGCCTGGCCCTCGCGGCCGCCACCATCGCCGTCACCGCCGTCAAGCGCAACCGGCACCGCCGGCGCCTCCAGGGCCTGGCCTGATCGAGGCCACCACGACCGCTACCGTGGCTCCGTGATCGTCGGCGTCCCCGCCGAGACCAAGGCGGGGGAGAACCGGGTAGCCCTCACGCCCGACGGCGTGCGAGAGCTCACCGGCCACGATCACCGGGTCCTGGTGGAACGGGGGGCGGGCGAGGGCTCGGCCATTCCCGACGCCGACTACGCCGCTGCCGGTGCCAGCCTCGTCACCGCAGACGAGGCGTGGGGCGCGGAGCTGGTGGTCAGGGTGAAGGAGCCGCAGGCGGCCGAGAACCACCACCTGCGGCCCGAACAGGTGCTGTTCACCTACCTCCATGTGGCCGCCTACCCCCACGTGGGCAAGGCGCTGCTGGCTGCCGGCACCACCGCGCTGGCCTACGAGACGGTCCAGCTCGACAACGGCGCCCTGCCCCTCCTCGCCCCCATGAGCGAGGTGGCGGGCCGCATGGCGGCCCAGATCGGCGCTCATTACCTGGAACGGCCCCACGGAGGCCGGGGCGTGCTCCTGGGCGGCGCTCCCGGCGTGCGCCCGGCCCGGGTGGTGGTGCTCGGGGCCGGCAGTGTGGGCTGGAACGCGGCCTGGATCGCTCAGGGCATGGAGGCCGAGGTGTGGCTGCTGGACAAGAACCTCGACCGGCTGCGCTACGTCGACCAGATCCACAAAGGACGGATCCTCACCCTGGCCTCGAACCGGGGGACGGTGGAGCGGGCGGTGGCCGAGGGTGACCTCGTGATCGGCGCCGTGCTCGTGCCCGGAGGGAGGGCCCCAGTGGTCGTGACCGAGGACATGGTGGCCACCATGAAACCCGGGTCGGTGATCATCGACCTTGCGGTCGACCAGGGCGGGTGCGTGCAGACGACCCGCGAGACCACCCACGACCGCCCCGTGTACCAGGACCACGCCGCCATCCACTACGCCGTGGGCAACGTCCCCGCCGCCGTGCCCCACACGTCCACCTACGCCTTGACCAGCGCCACCCTCCCCTACATCCTGGAGGTGGCCGAGCGCGGCGTGCTGGGCGCGATGGAGGCCGATCCTGCGCTGCGCCTGGGCGTCACCACCGTGGGGGGCAGGGTCACCAACCCGGCGGTGGCCGAAGCCCTGGGGGTGGAGGCCGCTGACCCTGTGGCGTGCCTGACCGAGGGCCGGGCCTACTAACATCGCTGCTCCATGGCCAGCGATGCACCCTCTCTCGACAGGCGCGCCCTCCTCGAGCGGGAGCGGGACGCGCTTCGTCACCAGCTCGACGAGCTGGGCTTCGGTGGGGAAGGCAGCGGTCTGGACTACGACGCCAACTTCGCCGATACCAGTCAGGTCACGGCCGAGCGTGGGGAGGCCGAGGCACTGGCCGGTAGCCTGCGAGAGGCGCTGGACGAGGTAGAGCACGCCCTCGCCAAGCTGGACCAGGGCACTTACGGGCTGTGCGAGACCTGCGGCAGGCCCATCAACGCCCCCCGGCTCGAAGCCATGCCCGCCGCTCGCCACTGCATCGACTGCGCCTCGCGGCGCTGACCACCGGAGACGGTTGAGCGTGCAGCCGTCTGAACCGGCGCGCCAGCCCATGAGCCGCCAGCACGTCCTGGTTCTGGTGGGCCTGGGGGCCGTCCTCGTCTACCTGCTCGTCCGCAGGGGGGCCCTGACCGAGAACGAGCTCATCTTCTTCGCCGTCCTCTTCCCCTCCGTGATCCTGCATGAGGTCTCTCACGGCGCCCTGGCCCTGGCCTTCGGGGACGACACGGCCAAGCAGGCCGGTCGGTTGACGCTGAACCCGGTGCCTCACATCGACCCCTTCGGCACCATCATCCTGCCCGCTCTCCTCCTCCTCACCACGGGCAGTGCCTTCGGATGGGCCAAGCCCGTTCCCGTCGACCCAAGCCGTCTCGACCATCCTCGCAACCAGACCGTGCTCGTGAGCCTGGTAGGTCCGGCGGTCAACATCGCCGTCGCCGTGGCGGCTGCCCTGGTGCTGCGCCTGGGACAGGTCCAACCCGACGACTCCCTCCTAATCAGGGCCGTGTTGTACCTGGGCCTGGTGAACGTGGTGCTGGCCGCCTTCAACCTCCTTCCCATCCCGCCTCTCGACGGCTCGGCCGTGGTGGAACGCTTCCTGCCCGATCGCTTGTGGCCTGGCTACCTGCGATTCCGCAAGTACTCGATCTTCCTCCTGCTGGGCTTGGTGCTGCTGGTGCCCGGGGCCCTTTCCCGGGTGTTCGATCCCGCCATCGGTCTCTGGCAGCGACTGCTCGGATGAAGAGGGCCCACGCCCTCCACCTCAGCCGCCGCTTCGCCGGTTCTCTGGTGCCGGGGGAGCCTTCCCCAGCCGATCGGGCATGGGTGGTGACCATCCTGTCCGAGGGGGAGCTGTCGCTGTGGCGACGCATGAGCGGAGCCGACCGTCGTCACGCCGTCGGGGTGGCCCGCCGGGCCGAGGAGAGCCTTGGTGGCGAGGAGGCGGGCCGCCCGGTGCTGGCCGCCGCCCTGCTGCACGACGTGGGCAAGGTGGTGCCCGGTCTGGGGACCCTCGGACGGGTGGTGGCCACCCTCGTGGGGATGTCCCGTGCCAGGCCAGGCTGGCCTCGCATCGAGCAGTACCTGGCCCACGACCGTCTCGGGGGCGACCTGCTCGAGCAGGCCCGAAGTCATCCCCTCACGGTGGCGTGGGCCCGGGAGCACCATCACCCACCCGAGCGCTGGAGCGTGCCACCGGCGATCGGCCGAGCCCTCAAGGCCGCCGACGACGACTGAAGGCTGAGCCGCCCTCGGGTGACAAACGTCAGGAGTCGGCTAAGGCGGGGGGAGAAGGCCCACCGCCTGCTTGGCCCTGGCCAGCGTGCGGGCGGCCACGGCCCCAGCCTTGGCCGCGCCCTTCTCCAGCACGGCCGCGGTGCCGGCGGGGTCGTCGGCCAGCTCCCGGTAGCGCTCCTGCACCGGCCGCAGGTACTCGATCACGGCTGCCGCGGTGTCAGCCTTGAGGGGGCCGTACTGGGTGTAGTCGGTGGCGACCTCGTCGGGCGCACGAGAGGTCACCGCTCCGAGAATGGTGAGCAGGTTGGAGACGCCGGGCTTGGCCTTGGGGTCGTAGCGCACCTCGGCCTCGGTGTCGGTGACGGCCCGCTTGATCTTGCGCTCGATGTCGGCGGGCTCGTCCAGCAGGAGCAAGGTTCCCTGGAGCGTGGCCGAGGAGGCGGACATCTTCTTGGCCGGCTCCTGCAGGTCCTTGACCCGCGCCCCCACCCTGGGGACCGTCGCCTCCGGCACCACGAACACGTCCCCGTAGCGGCTGTTGAAGCGGAGGGCGATGTCGCGGCACAGCTCGAGGTGTTGGCGCTGGTCTTCGCCCACGGGCACCCGGTCGGCGTCGTAGACGAGGATGTCGGCGGCCATGAGCACCGGATAGGTGAACAAGCCGGCGGAGACGAACTCCTGGTCCTCCGACTTGTCCTTGAACTGGGTCATGCGCCGGAGCTCTCCGAAGCTGGCGGTGCATTCGAGCAACCAGGACATCTCGGCGTGCTCGTGGACGTGACTCTGGATGAACAGAGTGCACACGTCGGGGTCGAGGCCGACGGCCACCAGGCAGCGAGCCTGCTCCAGGGTGAGGGCCCGCAGCGCCGCAGGGTCATGGTCCACGGTGAGGGCGTGGAGGTCCACCACGGGGAAGAAGCAGTCCGCGCCGTGCTGGTCGTCCACCCAGTGGCGGAGGGCGCCGAGATAGTTGCCGAGCGTCACCGGTCCGGTGGGCTTCAGGCCCGACAGCACTCTGGTCACCTCTCGATGGTATGCGCCGGCACCCGCCGTCTCCTCGGTATCCTCGGTCGATGTCCTTCGAGGTGCGCACCCCGGTGTTCGAGGGGCCGCTGGACCTGCTCCTGCACCTCGTGGTCGGCGAACAGGTCGACCTGTACGAGGTGCCCATGAGCCGTGTCGTCGACGCCTATCTGGCTCACCTGCAAAGGCTCGAGCGTCTGGATCTGGAGGTGGCCACCGAGTTCCTTCTCGTGGCCGCGGCCCTGGTCGAGCTCAAGGTCCGCCGCCTCCTTCCCGGGCCCGCCACCGTCGACGTGGACGAGGAGGTCGAGCTGTGGTCACAGCGCGACGTCCTCCTCGCCCGTCTGCTCGAGTGCAGGACCTACAAGCAGGCGGCGCAGGCGTTGCAGGACCTGGCGCTCCGAGCCGGGCGATCCCGTCCCCGCGTGGCGGGAATGGAGGAGCGATTCGCATCCCTCATGCCCGACGCCCTGGCCGGCATCAGCCCCGAGGACCTGAGGAGGGCCCTCGAACGAGCCCTCACCCCCCGTCCCTCGCCGCGCGTGCAGATCGACCACGTGACGCCCGTGCGGGCCAGCGTGCGCGACGCCGTGGCCCAGCTCTCCGAGGAGCTTCCCCAACTCGGTGAGACCAGCTTCCGCCGGCTCACCAGCGGCTTGGGCGAGCGCCTTCAGGTCATCGTGCGCTTCCTGGCCGTGCTCGAGCTGTACAAGGAGGGCCTGGTGGAGCTGGCCCAGGGGGGAACCTTCGCCGAGCTGCGGGTGCGCTGGCTGGGCGACGGCTGGTTTGGCGAGGGCAGCGGGCTGGTGCCTGAATCGGTGGGGGAGTACCAGGGCTGATGCCCGGGCGAAGCGAGGAGCTGCGGGCCATCGAGGCCGTGCTCATGGTGGTGGAGGAGCCGGTGGAGGCCGGCCTGCTGGCCCAGCTGCTGGAGGTGG
>JALZKD010000123.1 GCA_030859405.1 Actinomycetota bacterium
CACGGGCGCGACCTCGGCCTCCACCGGCGCCGCCTCCACCGGCTCCGCCTCCACTGCCTCGGCCTCCACGGGCGCGACCTCGGCCTCCACGGCCTCGGCCTCCACCGGCGCGACCTCGGCCTCCACGGCCTCGGCCTCCACCGGCGCGGCCTCGGCCTCCACCGTCACCGTCGACTCGTCCGGATCGTCCATGTCGGCCCCGGAGGGCTCGGGTTCGACGCCTACCTCGAGCCGGGGGAGGTCGCGATCAGCTTCGTTCGAGTGGCGATTGGCCCACAGCTGCCAGTCCTCCCTGGTCCACTCGAGGATGGGCTTGTCCCCTAGACGGGAGCGTTCCACGTCGGGTGGCCTTGCCAGTGGCGACGGGCGATCGTTCTCTGCCTGCCCCTCGGAAGCTTCCGAAACCCCCTCGCCGGCGCTAGGAGAAGGCGCTGCTTCGGAGGAGGCTGGCACCTCGTCCCCGTCGTCCGGTGCGCGGGACCAGTCGTTCACGGGCGAGGTGCGGGGCCGCCAAATGACTGGCGTGGGCGCGTGGCAGGCTCTCTGCGGTACCGGACGGCTGCAGAGGTGAACACGATCGACTCGATGGTAGCGCCGGGGCTTCCGAACCCCGCGGAAGATCAGCGTCACATTCGGAGACGGTGGCCGCGATGGCCCATCTTCGTGGTGCTTATCGCCATGCTCCTGGCCGCGGCCAGTCTCGTCAGACTGCCCTACTACGCCGTCGCGCCGGGCTCCGCTCGCCAGGTGAACGATCTGATCCGGGTGCCTAAGGAGAGAGCCTTCCCCCCCCGGGGCAGGTTCTTCATGGCCACGGTCTCCCTGCGACCGGCCGCACCGGTGGACGCCCTCGTCGGATGGCTCGACCGTGACACCGACGTGGTCCCAGAAGGACGCATCCTCGGGGCCACGCCTCGAAGCCAGTACTCCGAGCAGAACCGGGAGCTCATGATGGAATCCAAGCAGGTTGCCTCGGTGGTGGCTCTGCGACAGCTCGGTTACCCCGTTGCCGAGCACGGCACAGGCGGCTTGGTCGTCGCCGTCGAGAACGGCTCGCCTGCAGACGGTCACCTGGCGCCGGACGAGGTCATCACCGCTGTGGAGGGACAGCCGACGATGCTGGCTTCTGAGGCCGTGAACATCATTCGCGCCCGGAGGCCCGGCGACCTCGTGAGCATCGAGGTCCGAGGCCGTGACCAAGCTGTTCGGACAGAACGGGTGACCCTCGGGGTGAACCCCCGCCGGCCGGGTGGTTTCCTCGGCGTGACCCTGCTCACCAAGGACCAGCGGTTCGATTACCCCTTCGACGTCACGATCGAGTCGGGTGAGATCGGTGGTCCCTCGGCCGGCTTGGCCTATACCCTGGGAGTCCTTGACGCCCTAACTCCCGGCGAGCTCACCGGGGGCAAGAAGGTGGCCACTACCGGGACCATGGAGATCGACGGCACCGTGGGCAACGTTGGGGGGGTGGCCCAAAAGACCGCCGCTGTCCGTGCCGAGGGTGCCGAGTATTTCCTGGTGCCGCCCGACGAGTACGAGGAGGCCGTCTCCCACGCGGGCAAGGACCTGAAGGTCCTGAAGGTGGGGTCCCTATCCGAGGCCATCTCCGCTCTGGGGGGCGTGGGCGGTGACGTCAGCGCCCTGGGGCGTTCGCCGGCGGGAGGCCGGGGCTGAGCCCAGCTCGAAGGGTGGCTCCGGCAACCACAGGCGGCTGATCGGGGATGATCCCTCGAACGGTGCCCGACGGGTCGTAATCTCGGGGGTGGTGATGTCAGACGACCCAGTCTCGGCTGAGGAGGTTGCGCACAGACGGTTCGCCTACTCCTTCCGTGGCTTCGACACAGGCGAGGTTCGCGCCTATCTCGACCGGGTGGCTGAAGAGCTGCGGACCTCGGTCAAGCGGGAGCGCGAGCTTCATCGTCGAGTGGCCGACGCCGAGCACCGGGCCGCCCACCCTGTGATCGACGAGGACGTCTTGACCCGGACGCTGGGCGAGGAGACGTCCCGCATCCTGGCCAGCGCCCACGAGGTTGCCCGGGAGCTCAAGTCCAAAGCCGAGGAGAACGCCGCTCGCATCCTCCGGGAGGCGCATGCCGAGGCTCAGCGCATCAGGGCCAGTGCCGAGGGGGTGCTGGTCGAACGAAGCGAAGAAGCCGAGTTGGCCGCGGAGGAGATCCGCCAGGCGGCCCGGTCGGAGGTGGAGTCCACCGTCTCCCAGGCCAGACAAGAGGCCAAGGCCGTCGTGACCGAGGCCGGGGAGCTAGCCGAAAGGATGGTGAAGGAGGCCGAGGCCGCCAGCGCCCGGGTGTTGAACGAGTTGAGCCGACGTCGGCGGATCGCCCACGCCCAGGTGGAGCAGCTGCGGGCCGGTCGTGAGCGGTTGCTCGAGGCTTATCGCGTGGTGCGTCGAACCCTCGAGGAGGTCGGCGACGAGCTCCAACGAGCAGAGCCCGAGGCCCGTCTCGCCGCTGAAGCGGTCGCCCGTCGCACCGGCATTGACCTTGATCACCTCGAGGACGCCGATGTCATCAGCGAGGGTTCGGCGTCCGTGTCGGTCGCAGCGGCCAGGGCACGGTCGTTGACCGGCTCCACCCTCGACGAGACCCTGCCGGACCCCGGACCTGCCATCGACCTCCGCAGCCGAACTGAGCTGGGTGCCCTCTCCATGGCGCCCGAGATCCCGGCCGACGAGGCCCTGGACACCCCGGCCCCTGACAGTGAGGCCCAGGACGCCCCGGCCCAGGACACCCCGGCCCCTGACAGCGAGGCCGAGGACGGCACTGCCCAGAGCGACATGGTGACGGCATCGCGCCGTTCCCCCCGTCCCGAGCAGCGTCAGCAGACCGCGCTGATGCCCGAGCCCGAGCCCGCAGCGCCCGGCGATGCGCCTGCCAATGCGCCTAGCGCGGTGGCTGAGCTGTTCGCCCGCATCAAGGCTGATCGGACTGCGGCGGTGGCCGAGGCCGAGGAGGTGCTGGCGGACGATCGGGATACTCGCCAGCCCCCAGACGCCCCTAGCTCCGACCGCCGGCAGCAGGACGAGGGCAACGACGAGCTCCTCAGCGGCCAAGCGCCGGTCGGTAACTCCGATGACGAAGACGAGGCTGTCCTCCAACGCCGGGACACAGCCCTGGAAAGCATCACGTCCCGGTTGTCCCGGAAGCTGAAGCGTTCCCTGCAGGATGAGCAGAACGAGATCCTCGACCGCTTGCGTTCGCACCAGGGCCGCCCGCCGCTCGAAGCGCTCCCCGCCAGCGCCGAACAGGTCGTTCGCTACAGACGAACGAGCGCCGACCTGTTGGAGGAGGCGGCCGTCGCCGGAGCGCGCTTCGTCTCTCCGGGAGCATCCACCAGTCCCGACATCGGCGAACTGGCGGATGGTTTGGCAGACAGCCTGGTTGCTCCCCTTCGCCGCCGACTGCAGCGGGTGCTGGCGGGCGAGAACGGCGAGGACCCCCCGGCTACGGCCGAGCGCATCAGCGCCAGCTATCGGGAATGGAAGTCCCAGCTCGTCGACCGTCTGGCTGGCGACGCCACCATCAGCGCCTTCTCACGGGGCACGGTCCAAGCGGCGCCGGGAGCGCTGCTGCGCTGGGTAGTCGACGACGACGGTGGCCCATGCCCTGATTGCTACGACAATGCCTTGGCCGGTCCCACCCCCAGCGGGGTCGCGTATCCCACGGGGCAGGAGCACCCTCCCGCCCACGCCGGCTGCCGTTGTCTGCTCGTTCCCGCCAGCCCCTAGCATCGCTTCGTGCGCATTCCCGCCGACGTCCCTCGGCGTCGCCGCCCTCGCAACCGCGCCGGCCTCGTCGCGGTCGCCGCCGCCCTGTTCTTCGTGCTCACGTCGCTCCGGGGCATCGCCGGCTTCTACACCACTTACCTCTGGTTTGGTGAGCTCGGTTTCACGAGCGTGTGGCGAGGACTGGTCGGGGCCAAGATCCTCCTGGCGCTCATCTTCAGCGCTCTTTTCTTCGTTGTCTTGCTTGTCAACCTGGTGATCGCAGATCGCCTCGCCCCTCGTTTCCGTCCCGTGAGCGCCGAGGACCAGGTGGTGCAGCGTTATCGTCAGCTGGTCGGCGGCAACGCCGCCAGGTTGCGCGTGGCCGTGGCCCTGATGTTCGCCTTCCTGGGCGGGGCAGGTGTCTCGGCCCAGTGGAACAACTGGGTCCTGTTCCGCAACGGTGTTTCGTTCGGGATCAAGGATCCCCAGTTCGGCAAGGACGTCGGCTTCTTCGTATTCAAGCTTCCCTTCCTCGCCTTCGTCGTGAACTGGGCCTTCGTGGCAATGGTGGTCATTGCCGTGGTCACCGTTTCCGCCCACTACCTGAACGGCGCCATCCGCCTCCAGGCTCCAGGTCAACGGGTCACGGCACAGTTCAAGGCACACGTCTCGGTGCTGCTCGGGATCCTCGCCCTGATCAAGGCCGCGCAGTATTACCTCAACCGCTACGAGCTGAACTTCTCCACCCGCGGCGTCGTCACCGGTGCCACCTACACCGACGTCAACGCCCAGCTGCGCGCCTATGACCTGCTCATCGTCATCTCGCTGGCCGCCTTCGTGCTGTTCCTCATCAACATCCGTCGCCAGGGATGGGTGCTCCCCGCCATCGGCGTGGGCCTCTGGGCGTTCGTTGCCCTGATCGTGGGAACCATCATCCCCGCCGTAATGCAGAAGTTCGTGGTCAAGCCGGCCGAGATCAGCAAGGAGCGGCCCTTCATCGAGCGGAACATCCAAGCCACGAGGGCCGCTTATGGCCTCGATCGGGTTGAACAGAAACCGTTCAACTACGACGAGAACCTCACTGCTGCCGGGCTGCAGCAGAACGCCGAGACCGTGCGCAACGTTCGCTTGTGGGACCCCAAGTTCGTAGGCCAGACGTTCCAGAAGCTCCAGGAGATCCGGTCCTACTAC
>JALZKD010000044.1:0-6543 GCA_030859405.1 Actinomycetota bacterium
GGCGGCCACGTGCCAGCCGTTCCACGACGGCGCTCGTTCCTCCTGGTGGGCCTGGTCGTGGACGTCGATGGCCACCACCGCGGCCAGAGCGGGGACCGGCGCCCATGCCGCTCCTCGGCCTCCCACCACCACCACGCCGCCGCCCATGGCCTGAGCCCAGTCATCGGGCCAGGCGGCCGCGGCACGACCCTCCGTGCGCAGCCGTCGAAGAAGATGCTCGGCCTGGGCCGCGGAGGGCGTGAGGACCAGGGCGTCGCCCATCGAGGCGGCTGTGCTCACGAACACGAAGGGATCGGCGTCGGGCGGCACCCGCACCACCGACCGCTCAGCCCCGAACGCCTCCCCAACCAGCCCCTCGTTGGGGTTGGTGCTGCCGCCGACCGAGGCCGCGGGTGGCCCGCCTGGGGAGGACCTGCCCCGCCTGGACCGAAGCGAGGACGGAGGCGGAGGGGCACCCCTGAGGGACAGGACCCGCCGCCGGGGAGAGGCGGCCCGCAGGAACGTCGAGCGAGGGCCCGCCCACCTCCAGGCCGCCCACGCGGCCAGGTCGACGATGCCGGCGGGTGGGCCCCAGCCCGTGACCCGGGCCAGGGGGCGCAGGCTCATGCCGGGCGCCGGCGCCACGTCGTCCTCGATCACCCAGCCCCGCACCCGCCGTCCGTGCAGCGCCACCCGCACGATGGTGCCCACGCGCACCTGGTCGTCCAGATGAGCGGGGACCAGGTAGTCGAAGCAGCGGCCTATGGCCGCCACGTCGGGTAGGACCCGCACCACCCGGGACCGGTCCCCCGGATGGTCTGAGCTCAGAGGCCGAGGGCCCGCTTGAGCTCTTCCAGCCGGGACAGGCTCTCCCAGGTGAACTCCTTGTCCGAGCGCCCGAAGTGGCCGTAGGCAGCCGTGCGCTGGAAGATGGGCCGGCGAAGCTCGAGGTCGCGGACGATGGCGGCAGGGCGCAGGTCGAAGACCTCGTCCAGGGCGGCCGCGATCCTCTTGGGCGGTACCTCCTCGGTCCCGAACGTCTCCACCATCACCGACACCGGCCGGGCCACGCCGATGGCGTAGGCCACCTGTATCTCGCAACGCCGGGCCGCGCCGCTGGCCACGACGTGCTTGGCCGCCCACCGAGCGGCGTAGGCGCCGGAGCGATCGACCTTGGTGGGGTCCTTGCCGGAGAAGGCCCCACCACCGTGGCGGGCGGCGCCGCCATAGGTGTCGACGATGATCTTGCGCCCGGTGAGGCCGGTGTCGGCGTGCGGGCCCCCGAGCTCGAACTTGCCCGTGGGGTTGGCCAGGACTCGATAGTGATCCTCGGCGAAGTCATGGGGGAGCATGGGGTGGATCACGTGCTCCTCGAGGTCGGGCTTGAGCAGGGTCTCGAGATCGATGCCCGGCTGGTGCTGGGTGGAGATGAGCACGGTCTCCAGGGCCACCGGGCGCCCTCCCTCGTAGGTGAAGCTGACCTGTGTCTTACCGTCGGGGCGGAGGTAGGGCATCACCCCCGCTCGGCGCACCTCGGAGAGGCGCTGGGCCAGGCGATGAGCGAGCCAGATGGGCAACGGCATCAGGTCCTCGGTCTCGTCGCAGGCGTAGCCGAACATCATTCCCTGGTCGCCCGCGCCCTGGCTGTCGAGGTCCTTCTCCACCTGGGCCTGGGTGCGGTTCTCGAGGGCGGTGTCGACACCCTGGGCGATGTCCGGAGACTGCTCGTCGATGGAGACGATCACCCCACAGGTGTTGCCGTCGAACCCGAACTCCTCACGGTCGTAGCCGATGCCGCAAACCGTCCTGCGCACCAGGGCGGGAATGTCGATGTAGGCGCCGGTGGTGATCTCTCCGGCCACCACCACCAGACCCGTGGTGAGGAGGGTCTCGCACGCCACGCGCCCCATGGGGTCCTCCTCGAGGATGGCGTCGAGGATGGCGTCGGAGATCTGGTCGGCCATCTTGTCGGGGTGGCCCTCGGTGACCGATTCCGAGCTGAAGGTGAAGCGGTCGCTCATGGTTGTGTTCCTTTCATGTGGACTTCTCCGTGTCACGGCCATGTCGCGACGTCATCTCGACCACTGTGTCGATCACCACGCGGGCCACCTCTCGCTTGTCGCTCAGAGGAACGGACCGCTCGCTGCCGTCGGCTTCGAGCAGCAGCACTGCGTTCGTATCGTGCCCGAAACCGGCGCCGGCAGCCAACACGTCGTTGGCCACCACCAGGTCGAGGCGCTTGCGACCGAGCTTGGCCAGAGCCTCCTTGCGCAACTCGTCGCTCCCGCCCTCCGGGGTCTCGGCGGCAAAGCCCACCAGCACCTGACCGTGCCACTTGCGCTCTCCCAGCGTGGCCAGAATGTCGGGCGTGGGCTCCAGCACGACCTCGGGCACACCGTCCGAACGCTTGAGCTTGTGGTCGGCCGGGGCCTTGGGGCGGAAGTCGGCGACGGCGGCAGCCATGACCACCACGTCGGACTCCTCGGCCAGGGCGAGGACGGCTTCCTCCATCTGGCCTGCGGTCTCGACGTTCACCACATGGACTCCCGCTGCGGCCGGCCTGTCGGCCGTGGTCACCAAGGTGACATGGCCACCGCGCGCTGCGGCTTCCTCGGCCAGGGCGTGGCCCTGCTTGCCCGAGGAGCGGTTCCCGAGGAAGCGCACCGGGTCGAGGGGCTCACGAGTGCCGCCGGCGGTGACCACCAGGCTCAGGCCGCTCAGGTCTCGGTCGCGGCGGCGGGAGCCCGTCTCCAAGGTGGACTCCACCACGCCCAGGATCTCGACCGGGTCGGGCAGGCGGCCGGGGCCCACGTCGCCGCCGGCCAACCTCCCCGTGCCGGGCTCGACGACGGTCACCCCCCGCCGGCGGAGGACGGCCACATTGTCCTGCACCGCCGGGTGCTCCCACATCTCGGTGTGCATGGCCGGGCACACCACCACGGGCGCCCGAGTGGCCACCAACGTTGCCGTGAGCAGGTCATCGCACAGACCGCTCGCGTAGGCGCTGACCAGGCGGGCTGTGGCTGGTACCACCAGGACCAGGTCGGCCCACTGTCCGAGGGCCGTGTGGGGCACCGCCCACCGCGGGTCGCGTTCGTGGTTGTCCCACAGCGACGTCCGGACAGGCTCGGTTGCCAACGCCGAAAGGGTGACCTCACCCAGGAACCGAGTGGCATCCTCGGTCATGACGGGCGCAACCGAAGCTCCGGCGTCCACCAGGCGCCGGCACAGCTCCGCCGCCTTGTAGGCGGCGATTCCCCCGCACACGCCGAGCACGATCCTCGCCTGGCTCACCAGGGATGAACCCTGCGCCGCCGAGGCCCTCAGTGCGGTTCTTCGGTCGACGGCTCTCCCCGGACGTCCTCAGGAACGACGCCTTCCTCGGCGACTGATGCCTCGGCGACGGCTTCCTCTGCCACCCCGAGCTGGACAACGGCTCCGGGGCCGGCCCCCTGATCGTCATCCGGGATGGCCGTGAAGGTGATCTTCTCGGAGACGATCTCCTCCAGGGCGATGGAGAGTGGCTTGCGGGAGACCGAGGCAACCTGGGGCGGGACGATGGCTCCGAGCCCCTCGCCCAGCTGGTTGAAGTACGAGTTGATCTGGCGGGCCCGCCGGGCGGAGACGGTGACGAGCGCGAACCGTGAGTCCACCTTGTCGAGCAGCGCCTCGATCGGCGGGTCCATCATGGTGGGCCGGCGGGAAGCCATGTTTTCTCTTTCCGAGAGACAGTGTCCGAGAGACAGTTTGAAAGCCGCGCTCGTCGGGTCAATGGCCCGACTGGGCACGGTAGCCGTCGAGTATACCGGCCATCTCCTCGACGGCCCGGTCCAGGTCGTCGTTCACCACCACGTCTTGGGCCAGCCGGCGGCCGACCTCCTCCTCGGCCACGGCCCGAGCCACGCGCTCGGCCACGTGGTGCTCGTCGTCGCCACGAGACCGCATGCGCTCGGCGAGGGCCTCCGGTGAGGGCGGCACCACCAGGATCATCCTGGCCCCGGGCACGCGCCGCAGGACGTTGGCCGCTCCCTCCAGCTCGATGACGAGGATCAGGTCGTCCTCGGCCTCGTCGCCGTCCTCGGGGAGTGGAGTGCCGTAGAGGTTGCCTAGGTACTCCACCCACTCGAGGAAGCCGTCGTCCTCGATGTGGCGCTCGAACCGCTCCCGGCCGACGAAGCGGTAGGCGTCGTCATCCTCTCCGGCGCGCTGCGGGCGCGTGGTCCACGACCGGCTGAGACGCAGCCCCGGGACCCGCTGGAGCAGGCGGGAGACGAGGGTGTCCTTGCCCACCCCGCCAGGACCGGATACGACGACGATCAGCGCAGCTTCAGTGCTCGTCGAACTGCTCGAGCAGCGCCTCTCGCTGGTGCTTCCCCAGGCCCTGGATGCGGCGGGCCTCGCTGATGCCCAGTGAGGCCATCAGGCGGCGGGCCTTCACCTTGCCGAGGCCGGGAAGCGACTCCAGGACGGTGACCACCTTGGTGTGGGCGACCACCTCGTCCCGCTCACCCTGCTCGAGAAGCTCGGCCAAGGTGGTGGAGCCCATCTTGAGCTTCTCCTTGAGCTCGGCCCGCTGGCGCCGGGCAGCCCCCGCCTTGTCAAGCGCAGCCTGACGCTGGTCAGAAGACAATGGGGGTGGCTTCGGCATGGGCGGCACCCTAGTACAGCCCCCCTTTGGGGGAAGTGCCTACGGCGACCTCGGGCCGGTCCCCGCTCCCCGCCGGCTCATGCCCGGCGACGCTCGAGGGTGAGGGAGCCCACCACCTCGGCGGCGGCCTGGGCCCGGTCGGAGGCGGCCGTGACCGCCCGGCCCACCACGAGGAGGTCGGCCCCGGCGTCAAGAGCCGATTGGGGGGCCGACGCCCTGGCCTGGTCGTCGTTGTTGGTGTTGGGCAGGCGGATTCCCGGGACCACCGTGACGATGCGGGGGGCCAGCTGCCTTGCCTCTCGCACGTCGCCAGCGGCGCACACGATCCCACGGCATCCCGCCTCCACCGCGGCCCGGACGCGGTTGCCGAGCACGTGGGAGGGTGCTCCGGCGTCACTGGTGAGCACGGTGACGGCCAGGGCCGACGGCGGCTCCAGGCCAGCCATGGCCGCTCCGTCGGCCAGCCCCTCCACGCCTCCCCGCAGCATCGACACACCCCCGCTGGCATGCAGGGTGAGGTACGAGGCTCCGAGGCCCCCGACGACTCTGGCCGCCAGGCGCACGTGCGAGGGGATGTCGTGGAGCTTGAGGTCGACCATGACGCGGTAGCCGCTCTCCATCAGCTCGACCACGGCATCCGGCCCCGCCGCGGTGTAGAGCACCAGGCCCACCTTGGCCACCCCGAACCAGGGCCGCACCTCACGGGCGATGCGGGAAGCCTCCACCAGGTCGTCCACGTCGAGGGCGATGGCCAGCCGGTTGCGGATGTCGGCCTCTTTGCGCTCACGCAGGTCAGTCATCTCGCTTGGTCATCCCGCTCGGCTCACTGTGGGGCTCGGTCTCACTGTTGCAGGGCTCCGATCAAATCGACGACGCGACCAACATCATGGCTCCGGCACCAGCGCTCCACCTCTTCCAACACCCGCACCGGAGCCCTCGGCTCGGCGAAGGTCGCCGTGCCCACCTGGACGGCGTGAGCGCCGGCCACCATGAGCTCCACCGCGCTCTGCCCGCCGACCACCCCGCCGACCCCCACGATCGGGGTGTCCGGGAAGGCGACACGGCATTGGTGCACGGCCCGCACCGCGACCGGGTGGATGGCCGGTCCGGACAGCCCCCCGCCGCCGGCTCCCAGGCGGAACTGGCGCCGGACCGGGTCTATGGCCATGCCCATCACCGTGTTCACCAGGGTGAGGGCCTCGGCGCCCGCCTCCAGAGCGGCCCCGGCCACCAGCACCAGGTCGGAGGTGTTCGGGCTCAGCTTGGCCCAGCGGGGACGGCGGCAGGCCTCGGTGGCAGCCATGACCTCAGCCGTGGTCGTAGCCGAGTGGGCGAACAGGTGCCGCCCACCCTCGAGGTTCGGACAGCTCAGGTTGACCTCGACGGCGACCACCTGCTCGGGGGCCTCGGCCAGCATGGCCGAGGCCTTGGCATAGTCGTCGACGGTCAGCCCCCAGATGCTCACCACCACCCGCGCGCCGCACGCCGTCAGGGCGGGCAGGTCCCGCTCGAGCCAGGCCTCGATGCCCGGACCCTGCAGACCCACGCTGTTGAGCATCCCCGCCGGCGTCTCGTACAGCCGCGGCGGAGGGTTCCCCGCGTGCGGGGCGACCGACAGGGACTTGACCACCACCGCTCCCAGAGACGACAGGTCGAAGTAGCCGTCCAGCTCGGCTCCGTGCCCCGCCGTGCCCGACGCCGTCATCACCGGGTTGGGGAGCTCCACCGACCCGACCCGGGTGCGGAGATCGACCTCGGCGTCATGCGCCCCCCGTTGGCGGGGTGAGTGGCGCCGGAGTCGGCGGGAGAGGAAGCTCACCACCTCAAAGCCGAAGTCGCAGCTGGTCCCCCTCCAGGTACTCCTGGAGGCTGCGCACCGAGAGCCGGTGCCGTCCCCAGTCGGAGATGCCGGCGGG
>JALZKD010000044.1:6553-13864 GCA_030859405.1 Actinomycetota bacterium
GGCCACGGTGGTGAGGCACGGGATCTTGTGGACGTGGGCGGCGGTGCGGATGTAGGCGCCGTCGGCTCGCGAGCCCATCCCCTTCGGCGTGTTGACCACCAGTTGCACCTTGCCGCTGGCGATGAGGTCGACCGCGGTCAGGCCACCGTGCTGCTCCAGACCGGTGATGGCCTCCACGGGCTCCTCCCCCAACTTGCCCACCACTGTCTCCACCGGGACGCCGTGGCCCTCGAGGTGGGCCGCGGTGCCGGCGGTGGCAGCCAGGCTGAACCCGAGCTCCACGAACCGGCTGGCGGCGGCCACGCCCGTGTCCTTGTCCCGGTCCGCCAGCGAGAAGAAGACGGAACCCGACTCGGGCAGGCCGTCGCCGGCCGCGATCTGGCTCTTGGCAAAGGCCAGCCCGAAGGTCGAATCGATGCCCATCACCTCGCCTGTGGAGCGCATCTCGGGACCGAGGACGGTGTCCACGTCGGGGAAGCGGTTGAAGGGCAGCACCGCCTCCTTGACGCTCACGTGGCCGCCGTTCACGGCCGGCCGCAGCAGGCCGGCGCGGCGCAGCTCGGCGAGGGTGGCGCCCACCATCACCCGGGCCGCCACCTTGGCCATGGGCACACCGGTGGCCTTGGACACGAAGGGCACGGTGCGGCTGGCACGGGGGTTGGCCTCGATGACGAAGACCTGGTTGTGCTTGACCGCGAACTGGACGTTCAGAAGCCCTCTGACGTCGAGGGCGCCGGCGATGGCCCGGGTGTACGCCTCGATCACCTCCACCACGGAGCTGGCCAGCGTGGCGGGGGGGATCACGCACGCCGAGTCGCCGGAGTGGACGCCGGCCTCCTCCACGTGCTCCATCACCCCGCCAATGACCACCTCGCCGGTGGCGTCGCGCACGGCGTCCACGTCGACCTCGATGGCGTCTTCCAGGAAGCGGTCGATAAGCACCGGGCGCTCGGCCGACAGCCCGCCCTCGCGGCCCAATGACCCTGGGCGGGACCCGGGCCGGGCGCCCACACCGATCCCACCGAAGGTGGCCAGCTGGGTCATGGCCCGGCCCAGACCGTCCTCGTCGTAGACGATCTCCATGGCCCGGCCGCCGAGGACGTAGCTGGGCCGCACCAGGGCCGGGTAGCCAATGCGACCGACGATCGACAGCGCCTCCTCCAAGTTGGTGGCCGTCCCGCCGGCCGGCTGAGGGATCTCGAGGCGGGCACAGAGGGAGCTCCAGTGCTCGCGATCCTCGGCCAGGTCGATGGACTCCGGGCTGGTCCCGAGCACACAGCCCTCGGGCAGCCGGCCCGCCAGCTTCAGCGGCGTCTGCCCACCCATGCTCACGATGACCCCTTCGAGGCGTCCCCCACCCGAGGTGGCCGCGGCCTGCTCGGCCTCGATGACGTTGAGCACGTCCTCGGCGGTGAGGGGCTCGAAGTAGAGGCGGTCGCTGGTGTCGTAGTCGGTGGAGACGGTCTCGGGATTGCAGTTGACCATCACCGTCCGGAACCCCGCCTCCCGGAGGGCGAAGCAGGCGTGCACGCAGCAGTAGTCGAACTCGATCCCCTGGCCTATGCGGTTGGGCCCCGAGCCCAGGATGACCACCGTGCGGCCGGCCCCGCCCACTATCTCGTCCTCTTCCTCGTAGGTGGAGTGGTGATAGGGGGTCTCGGCCTCGAACTCGGCGCCACAGGTGTCCACGGCCTTGTAGGTGGCCTTGACGCCGGCGCCCAGGCGCGCCGAACGGACCATCTCCTCGGTCACCGGCTCCTCGCCACTGGACCACAACCACGCCAGCTGGGCGTCGCTGAAGCCCAGCCTCTTGGCCCGGCGCAGAGTCCTTCGATCGGCACCGTCCCGGCCCACGTCGGCCAGACGGGCTCGCTCCTCGCTGATCTGGGCGATCTGGTCCAGGAACCATGGGTCGACGCGCGTGATCGCCCCCAGGCGGTCGACGCTCACGCCGCGGCGCAGGGCGGCCTCGAGCTGGAAGGGACGGTCGGGCGTGGGCAGGGCGGCCCGGCGCACGAGCTCGTCGTCGTCGAGGTCGTCGAGCAGGGTCTCGGCCGGGTCGCAGTTCAGCCCGAAGCGCCCGTGCTCGAGGGAGCGCAGGCCCTTCTGCAGTGACTCGGCGAACGTGCGGCCGATGGCCATGGCCTCGCCCACCGACTGCATCCTCGTCCCCAGCACGTCGGCTGTCCCGGGGAACTTCTCGAACGCCCAGCGGGGAAGCTTGGTCACCACGTAGTCGATGGTGGGCTCGAAGCTGGCCGGCGTCTGACGGGTGATGTCGTTGCGGATCTCGTCGAGCGTGTATCCCACGGCCAGGCGGGCGGCCACCTTGGCGATAGGAAACCCGGTGGCCTTGGATGCCAGGGCGCTGGACCGGCTGACCCGGGGGTTCATCTCGATCACCACCTGGTCGCCGTTGAGGGGGTTGACGGCGAACTGGACGTTCGATCCCCCCGTCTCCACGCCGATGCGGCGGATGCAGGCGAAGGCGGCGTCGCGCATGCGCTGGTACTCGACGTCCGACAAGGTCTGGGCCGGCGCCACCGTGATGGAGTCTCCGGTGTGGACTCCCATCGGGTCCACGTTCTCGATCGAGCAGATCACCACGCAGTTGTCCACGCGGTCGCGCATCACCTCCAGCTCGTACTCCTTCCAGCCGGCTATGGATCGCTCGATCAGGATCTCGGAGATGGGGCTGGCGTCGATGCCGGCGGCCGCCATGAGGCGGAGGGACTCGGCGTCGTGGGCCATGCCCGAGCCGGCCCCCCCGAGGATGTAGGACGGGCGGATTATCAGGGGATAGCCGATGCGCTCACCGACCTCCAGGGCCTCGTCCAGCTCGTAGGCGAAGCCCGAGGGGGGGACGCTGAGGCCGATCTCGGTCATGGCGTCCTTGAACTGCTCGCGGTCCTCGGCAGTGGCGATGGCGGCGGGCTTGGCGCCGATCATCTCCACGCCATGGTCGGCGAGGACCCCTCGCTCGTGCAGAGCCATGGCCAGGTTGAGGGCCGTCTGTCCACCCAGGGTGGGGAGCAGGGCGTCGGGGCGCTCCCGCTCCACGACGGCCGCCACCACGTCCGGGGTGAGTGGTTCGATGTAGGTGCGGTGAGCGAAGTCGGGGTCGGTCATGATGGTGGCCGGGTTGGAGTTGACCAGAACCACCCGGTAACCCTCCTCGCGGAGGACCCGGCACGCCTGGGTCCCCGAGTAGTCGAACTCGGAGGCCTGGCCGATCACGATGGGACCGGAGCCGATGACCAGGATGGACTCGATGTCGGCGCGCTTCGGCATCGCTATCCCGCCCCCGCGCCTCGTCCTCGCTGGGCCGAGAACTGCTCCATCAGGTCACGGAACTGATGGAACAGGTAGCGGGCGTCGTGGGGGCCGGGGCCGGCTTCGGGGTGGTATTGGACGCTGAAGGCGGGAGCGTGGCGGCAGCGCAGCCCCTCGACCACGCCGTCGTTCAGGTTCACGTGGGTGACGTCGGCCGACGCCAGTGTCCCTTCGGCGACGGCGTAGTTGTGGTTCTGGCTGGTGATCTCCACCGTGTTGGTACCTGTCCTGGCGACGGGGTGGTTCCCGCCGTGGTGGCCGAAGGCGAGCTTGTAGGTCTCGGCTCCGAGGGCCGCGGCCAGCAGCTGATGTCCCAGGCAGATGCCGAACACGGGGACCTCACCGAGGAGGTGGCCGATGCTCTCATGGGCGTAGGTGACCGCCGCTGGATCGCCCGGGCCGTTGGAGAGGAATACGCCATCGGGTCCGCGGGCCAGCACCTCGTCGGCCGGGGTGGTGGCGGGCACCACCTCCACCGTGGCCATGGCCCCCAAGTGGCGGAGGATGGCCCGCTTGATGCCGAAGTCGTAGGCCACCACCCGTAGGGGGCCGTGGCCGGAGGTGTACGGCTCGAGCGTGGTCACGGAGCCCACGAGGTCGATCCCCTCGGTGCCCGGCTCCTCCGTGGCTGCCGCCTTCAAGTCGGCGTGGTCGGCGGTGCCGAAGGCACAGGCCATGGAACCGAAGCGGCGAAGGTGGCGGGTCAGGCGGCGGGTGTCCACACCGGTGATGGCGGGGACGCGGTGGCGGACCAGGAAGGCCCCGAGGCTCTCGGCCGTCCGCCAGTTGCTGGGACGACGAGCCACGTCCCGCACGATCACGCCTCGGCAGAACGGTCGCCGGCTCTCGTCGTCGTCGGGGGCGACGCCGTAGTTCCCGATGTGCGGGTAGGTGAAGGCGATCACCTGTCCGGCGTAGGAGGGATCGGTGATGACCTCCTGGTAGCCGGTCATCACCGTGTTGAACACGGCCTCGCCGGTGGCGATCCCGCCAGGAGCCTCCGCTCCCGCCGACTCGCCCTCGAAGGTGGTGCCGTCGGCGAGGACCAGCAGGGCCTCGGTCATCGCTGAGCCTCCCCGTCGACCACCACCGGCTCGCCGCGCAGCACGGTGTGGCGTACCCGACCGGTGAGCTTGCGTCCGGCGTAAGGCGTGTTGCGGCTGCGGCTGGCCAGGCTCTCGGGCTCGACGACCCAGTGGGCTCCGGGGTCGATCACGCACAGGTTGGCGGGCCGGCCCTCGGCCACGGGCCCACCGTGCTCCCCAGCCAGCCCGGCGATGCCAGCCGGCTGCCACGACATGAGGGCCAGCACCCGATCGAGGGGCAGGTCCAGCTCGGTGAGGGCCAGCCCCAAGGCCGTCTCCAGCCCGAGCATTCCCGGCGGCGCCTCCGAGAAGGGGACCTCCTTCATCTCCTGGGCATGGGGAGCGTGGTCGGTGGCGATGGCGTCGATGACGCCGGATCGCAGGCCCTGCTTCACCGCATCCACGTCCGCACCGGTCCGCAGGGGCGGGTTCACCTTGAACCTGGTGTCGTAGGTCGCCACGTCGGCGTCAGTGAGGGTGAAGTGATGGGGAGCCACCTCGGCCGTGACCGGGAGACCCTCGGACCTGGCCGCCTCCACCATGGCCACGGACCCGGCGGTGGAGAGGTGCAGGAGGTGGAGGCGGGCCCCGGTGAGGCGCACCAGGGCCAGGTCCCTGGCGACCATGACCTCTTCGGCCTCGGCAGGTGCACCGGGAACGCCCAGGCGACTGGACCACCCTCCCTCGTGCATGTGCCCTCCGGCCGCCAGCGAGTGATCCTCGCAGTGCTGGGCCAGCACCACGTCGAGGTCGGACGCGTACTCCAGGGCCCGCCGCATGAGGCGCCCGTCCTGCACGCCAGCGCCGTCGTCGGTGAACAGTCGCACGCCGAGCGCCGCCATCTCGGCCAGGGGGGCCAGCCGCTCACCCCGGCGGCCCACAGTGATGGCCCCCGCCACCGCCACATGGCACAGGGCCGTGGCCCCGAGGGCGAGCACCTGGCGCACCACGGCGGCCGAGTCGATGGGCGGGTCGGTGTTGGGCATGGCCACGACCGCCGTGTAGCCACCGAGGGCGGCCGCCCTGGATCCCGTCTCCACGGTCTCGGCTTCCTCGTGGCCGGGCTCGCGCAGGTGGGCGTGCAGGTCCACCAGGCCAGGGGCGACTACGCACCCGTCGGCATCAAGAGTCGTGGAGACCGGCTGGCCTCCATCCAATCCGGTGGCCACGATCCGGCCTTCACGCACCAGCACATCGGCGCGTCGGCTGCCGGTGGAGTCCACGACCGTTCCCCCGCGGATCACCAGGCCCGCGTCAGCCAACTTCGACATCCCCGGCCTCGGTGGTGGCGCCGCCGGCCAGGAGCAGGTAGAGCACCGCCATCCTCACGGCCACGCCGTTGGCCACCTGCTGGCTGATCACCGATCGGGGGAGGTCGGCCACCTCGGCGGCCACCTCCACTCCCCGGTTGATGGGCCCCGGGTGCATGACCAGGGCGTCGTCTTGGAGAAGCGCAGCCCGGCGGCGGGTGAGCCCGTAGCCGCTGGTGTACTCCCTGAGGGTGGGGACCAGGGCCTCGGTCATGCGTTCGTTCTGCAGGCGCAGGAGGTAGACCACGTCGACCTTGGGCAGCACGCTGTCGAGGTCGTGGCTCACGTCCACGGGCCAGCCCTCGACGCTCGGGGGAAGGAGGGTGCGAGGGGCCACGAGGGTGACGTCGGCGCCGAGGGCGGTGAAGGCCAGCACGCCGGAGCGGGCCACGCGGCTGTGCTTGACGTCGCCCACCACGGCCAGACGCAGGCCGTCCAGGCTGTGGTGGCCCATGCTCTTGCCGCCCGTGCTCGGGCGACCCATGCGCTGGCGACACTGCCGGATCGTGTAGCAGTCGAGCAGGGCCTGGGTGGGGTGCTCGTGCCATCCGTCGCCGGCGTTGACCACCGAGGCCTCGGTCCAGCGGGCGACCTGCCACGGGACGCCAGCGGCCGAGTGGCGCACCACCACGGCGTCTATGCCCATGGCGTCGATGGTCTCGACCGTGTCCCGGAGGGACTCCCCCTTGCTGGCCGAGGACGTGGTGACCGTGAAGTTCATGGTGTCCGCCGAGAGGCGCCGGGCCGCGGTCTCGAAGGACAAGCGGGTACGCGTGGAGCACTCGTAGAAGAGGGACACCACGGTGCGGCCCCGGAGAGCGGGGACACGGGGAATGGCGCGGGCGCTCACCTCCACGAACGAGTCCGTGACCCGAAGGACCTCCTCGATGCCGTCAGGCCCGAGGTCGGCCACGGACAGCAAGTTGGCGCCGGTCACGTGGGCGCTCGCAGCTCACCGATGGACACGCCGTCCTCCTTCACGTCCACCAGCTCGCCGCGGCGGGTGGGCAGGTTCTTGCCCACGTAGTCGGGCCTGATGGGCAGCTCCCGGTGGCCGCGGTCGACCATCACCGCCAGCTGGACGGCCCGGGGGCGCCCGTAGTCGTTGAGGGCGTTCAGGGCGGCTCGAACCGTGCGACCGGTGAAGAGCACGTCGTCCACGAGCACGACGGGGAGCCCGTCCAGATCGAAGGTGATGTCGCTGGCGGCCTCGGGCACGAGGGGGCGCAGCCCGATGTCGTCGCGGTAGAACGTGGCGTCGAGGGAGGCGACCGGGACCACCGTGCCCTCGATGCGCTCGAGCTCGCCGGCCAGCCGCCGGGCCAGGGGCACACCACCGGTCTGGAGGCCGACGAGGGCCACACCCTCCAGTCCGTGGTTGCGCTCCACGACCTCATGGGCGATGCGGGTGAGGGCGCGCCGCACGTCGTCGGCCGACATCACGTGCGCTCGGGGAACGAACACTCCCCGCGCCACCGGCGTTCCCACGCCGGTCGGGGAAGCCGTCAGGATCCGCTCCCGCTCAGCCATGCTCTTGACCAATCCCTCCGTTCGGGCCTCACGGGACCCGATTCACGGTCGGG
>JALZKD010000124.1 GCA_030859405.1 Actinomycetota bacterium
AGGGAGATCAGCTACCTCTTCGGGCAGTACAAGCGCATGCAGAATCGCTTCACCGGCATCCTCACCGGCAAGGGCCTCACGTTCGGCGGCAGCCTGGTGCGAACGGAGGCCACCGGGTACGGCTGCGCCTACTTCGCCGAGCAGGCGCTCCGGCGCCGGGGCCAGAGCCTCGAGGGCAGCACCTGCGCCGTGTCCGGTTCGGGCAATGTGGCCATCTACACAGCCGAGAAGGCCTCTCAGCTAGGGGCGAGGGTCGTTACCCTGTCCGACTCCGATGGGGCGATCCACGACCGGGCGGGCATCGACGAGGAGAAGCTGGGCTTCGTCAAGGACCTCAAGGAGGTGCGCCGGGGCCGCATCGCGGAGTACGCCGAGCGCTATGGGTGCGAGTACCTGGAAGGCCGCCGACCGTGGTCGGTGCCCTGCGACGTGGCCCTACCCTGCGCCACTCAGAACGAGATGGACGAGGCTGACGCCAAGACTCTCCTGGCCAACGGCTGCCAGGCGATCGTGGAGGGGGCGAACATGCCCGCCACACTGGACGCCGTCCATCTCCTGCAGGACGCCGGCGTTCTCTTCCTGCCCGGCAAGGCGGCCAACGCCGGCGGCGTGGCCGTCTCCGGGCTGGAGCAGAGCCAGAACGCCCTGCGCATCTCCTGGAGCCACGAGGAGGTCCACCGCCGCCTTCGAGCCATCATGAGCGGCATCCACGAGCAGTGTGTGCAATGGGGCGACCGAGGCGACGGCACGATCGACTACGTGAGGGGCTCCAACCTGGCCGCTTTCCAGCGGATCGCCCCGGCCATGCTGGCCTACGGCATCGTCTGAGCAACCCCTCGCCTGGCTGCCGTGGCCGGCGGCTGGTGCCGTTTGTGTCCCTACCGACCGGTCGGTAGGGTAGTGGCGTGCGGTCAGGTGAGCCCAACCTCTCGTTCCTCCACGAGCTCGCGCCGGAGGCCGAGCGGTTGTTGGAACGGCACCTGGCGACGGCCCAGGAGTGGTTTCCCCACGAGTTCGTGCCCTGGAGCCGAGGTCGGGACTTCGAGGCCGGCGAGGAGTGGGACCCAGGGGTCTACCCCGTCCCGGACGCGGTGCGCAGCGCCTTGTTCGTCAACCTCCTGACCGAGGACAACCTCCCCTACTACTTCCGCACCATCGAGCGCCTTCTCGGTGCCGACGGGCCCTGGGGAGAGTGGGTTCGGCGCTGGACCGCCGAAGAGGGGCGCCACGCCATGGTCATCCGTGACTATCTCACCGTCACCGAGGCCCTCGACCCGGTGGAGCTCGAGCGGGGACGGATGCAGCAGGTGAGCCATGGGGTCACCCCCGAACCCCCCACCCAGGCCGAGGTCATGGTGTACGTGGCCTTGCAGGAGCTGGCCACGCGCATCTCCCATCGGGGCACGGGCAAGGTGCTGGACGATCCCGCCGGCTACCGGGTGATGGCTCGGGTGGCGGCCGACGAGAACCTTCACTTCCTCTTCTATCGTGACCTCGTGAGCGCGGCCCTGCAGGTGGACCCCTCCACCATGGTGATGGCCATCGAGCGGCAGGTGCGCGACTTCGAGATGCCCGGAACCGGCATCGCCGGCTTCGCCGAGCACGCCAAGGCCATCGCCAAGGCCGGCATCTACGACGTGCGCATCCACCACGAGCAGATCCTGATACCCGTGGTGCTGCGAGAATGGCGAGTCGCCCAGCTGGAGGGCCTGAGCGACGAAGCCGAGCGGGCCCGCGACGCCCTCGTCAACCGCATCGACCGCATCGGCAGGGCCGGCCGGCGGATGGCCGAGCGCATGGCCGAGCGGGCCCGACTCGACGAATCGGCCGAATCGGTCGCCGCCGCCGGCTGACGCCGTCCGGGTCATGAGCCCGCAGCCACAGTCAGGTTGGCCTTCGCCACCGGCCAGGCAGGGATGGCCTCCGCCTCCGAGCGAGCGGCCAGGAGCCGTCACCGCCGCCCAAGGGCCCGAGCGGCGGCCGGCCATGAACCGCTTGGCCATCGTTTCCCTGGTCGCCGCCATTCTGTGGGTTTTCGGCGTCGGCGCTGCTGTGGCCGTCGTGGCCGGCATCATCGCCCTGCGCCAGATCCGGGCGCGGGGCCAGGGTGGCCGGGGGCTGGCCGTCGCCGGCATCGTCCTCGGGGTCCTGGGGCTGGCCGGAGCCGTATTGCTCGGTGCGTGGGCCCTGGCCCGAGACGTTGGCCCCCGCCAGGCCGGCCCCGCCTTCGATGACGAGAGCCTGAGGCGGGTGAGCCTGGAGGCGTCCGACCTCCCGCCCGGCTACGTGCTCCAGCCCGGGCTCCCCCGGCAGGCCACCTCCGTCCACCAATGCGTGGAGGGCGCCACCCGGCAGCGGGCCGGTCTGGCTGCCCAGCTCACGTCCCTCGGGATGAGGGGGTGCTATGACGCCGCCTACGTCAAGACCGTGGGCCCTGCCAGCAACCGTCCCGGGTCCACGGCATTTCTGTTCGAGAACGCCGGCGGGGCGTCACGGGCCCTGCCGGTGCTCAGGGACGCGCTGGCCCAGAGCTATCGCGGACAAGGACAAGGACCGGGCTCTGTCGAGGACGTCCCCGTCTCCGACCTAGGTGACGAGTCCCTGCCCGGGCGCACCTTCGCCACCCCCACCGGTGGCGGCCAGAGGCTCACGTTCACCTTTTACATCTGGCGAATCGGGAACGTTGTGGTGTACGCGGCCGGGACCAACAGCCTGGGGGACATGAACCAGCAGACGATCCTGGACATGGCCAGGAAGATCGACTCACAGGCCCGGCGAGGGAGGAGCGGATGACGGGGAGCGCTGAACAGGTTCGAGCGGCCGGTGACGTGCATGACCGTCAACCGGGCGCGAAGCCCTGGCGGACCGTGTTCTCCGTGACCACCCTGGGCTCCAGGAACTGCAGGAGGTAGTCGGGGCCGCCCGCCTTCGATCCCACCCCGGACAGCCCATAGCCGCCGAACGGCTGGCGACCGACCACCGCTCCGGTGATGCCCCGGTTCACGTAGACGTTGCCCGCTCGGAGCTCGGCCGACGCCTTGGCGATGTTGGCCGGCGACCGGGAGAACAGCCCAGCCGTGAGGGCGTAGTCGGTGTCGTTGGCCATGGCCACTGCTTCGTCCAGGTCGCCGGCCCGGAAGACGCTGAGCACAGGGCCGAAGATCTCGTCTCGTGCTAGTGACGATGCAGGGTCCACGTCGGCGACGATGGTCGGGCCGACGAAGTAACCGTCCTCGGGAACGTCCATGTCGGCGAGCAGCACCGTTGCCTCCGCCTCGGCCCGCTCGACGTACGAACGGACCCGCTTCCACGCGTCGCCGTCGATGAGGGGACCCACCTTGACGGACAGGTCGCTCGGGTGCCCGACGGGCAGCTCCCGTGCGTGGCCTATGAGGCGGTCGACCAGCTCGTCGTAGACGTCGCCGACGACGATGAGCCTGGAGGCGGCCGAGCACTTCTGGCCGGCATAGGCGAAGGCTGAGCTGGCGATGGCGGGCACGGCGTGGTCGAGGTCGGCGTCGGTGTCGACCACCACGGCGTTCTTGCCGCCCATCTCGGCGACCACGCGCTTCACGTGCCGCTGACCGGGCTGTGGCGCGGCCGCCGCCTGGTTGATCCGCAACCCGACGGCCTTGGAGCCGGTGAAGGCCACCAACGCCACGTTGGGGTGAGCAACAAGGTGCGCGCCGACCTCCTCGCCGACGCCGGGCAGGAAGGCAAGCACACCGTCGGGGAGCCCACCGGCCTCGAGGGCCTGAACCAGCCCGTAGGCCACGGCAGGGGTCTGCTCGGCCGGCTTGAACAGCACGGCGTTGCCGGCCACCAGGGACGCGGCCACCATGCCCGTCGGGATGGCCAGCGGAAAGTTCCAGGGCGCGATGACCAGGCCGACACCCCTGGCCTGGTACCTGAGCCAGTTGGCCTCCCCCGGCGGCGACTCCACAGCTCCGCCCCGGTCCAGGCGGAGCATCTCCCGGCCGTAGTACTCGCAGAAGTCGATGGCCTCGCACACGTCGGCGTCGGCCTCGGGGCCCGGCTTGCCGGCCTCGTACACCTGCAGAGCGGCCAGCTCCTGCCTGCGGGCCCGCATCCATTCCGCAGCCCCGAACAGCACGCCCGCTCGCTCGGCGGCTGGCGTCCGCCGCCAGGAACCGAGGGCCGCACCGGCTGCCTCGACGGCATCGTCAGCCTGTTGAGGGCCACACGAGGCCGAGGTGGCCACCACGGTGCCGGGATGGGCGGGATCGATCGAGTCGATCGTGTAGGCGGTGCTCACCCGCTCCCCGCCGATCACGGCCGGGACCTCCATGGGGAAGGCGCTGGGCGCCGACCTGACCGCCGACGTGAACACGTCCCTCACCTCGGCCCTTCGCCACTCGGCGAGCGGCTCGTGGGCGTAGGCGCCGGGCTGGGCCGGGTCGGTGCTGGGCCGGCGGGCGGATGGCTCCTTCCCCGGGAGCTGTTCGACGCTCGGAGGGCCCACCAGCTCGTCCACCGGTTGCTCCTCGGCGAAGCGGTGACGGACGAAGCTCTGGTTGGAGGTGTTCTCCAACAGCCGCCGTACCAGATACGCCATTCCTGGCACCAGCTCGCCCACCGGTGCGTACACCCGCAGGCGCAGGCCCAACCGGCGAATGGCAGCCTGGACGGGCTCGGCCATGCCGTAGAGCATCTGGAGCTCGTAGCCGTCGTCGGGAATGCCCCTGCTCCTGGCGTAGGCCACGGCGTAGGCGAGGGACCTCAGGTTGTGGGAACCGAAGGCGGACCGCA